>NZ_JBDGKY010000059.1:0-220 GCF_057656135.1 Lysobacter sp. Soil_N_23 | reverse complement strand
CCGCGAACCTCCGCTTCGCTCCGTTAACTGTTCGCGAAATACACCCCACCCCCTCCTTCCGGAAGCTGCAGTTGTTTCATCGACTTCGCGTGTTGGCGCCATGCACTGCCCGCATGACATGGCTGCAAGGGCGGGACTCGGGCTTCCCGCCTTCGCGGGAATGACGAGCATCAGGCAACGACGCTGGGTCCCCGCCTTCGCGGGGATGACGGTCTTTCAA
>NZ_JBDGKY010000058.1:0-224 GCF_057656135.1 Lysobacter sp. Soil_N_23 | reverse complement strand
TACAGCTACACCAGCCGCGACATCGGCAACAGCACCCACACGTTCGTGATGGCCTACACCGGCTGGGAAAGCTACCAGCAGGCCAGTGTCTCCGGTTCCAACCCCAACACCAACTACAAGCCCACCACCAACACGCTCACCTACGATGGCCGCGGCCGCCTGGTCAGCCAGCGCGAGCACACCAACAACGCGACCCTCGACGACCGGATGCGCTATTACGGCTA
>NZ_JBDGKY010000057.1:0-305 GCF_057656135.1 Lysobacter sp. Soil_N_23 | reverse complement strand
TGTCGGGTCGGTGCGCTGCCCGCGTGAATTGGCTGCAATGGCGGGACTCGGGCTGTGCCGTTACGGGGCGGTGTCCGTGCCCTCGCTCGGTCGGGAGCTAGGGTCCGGACGCCCGCGAAAGGATCACGTGGTTTCAAACCCGCGTGGGTGCGTACGCCGATGTTGCTGACACTTGTTCGCGAAGCAACGTCCATGGGTTCCCGCCTTCGCGGGAATGACGCGCATCGAGCAACGACGCTGGGTCCCCGCCTTCGCGGGGATGACGGTCTTTCAATGATGACGGTCTTCCAATGACGGAGGGAGCC
>NZ_JBDGKY010000056.1:0-453 GCF_057656135.1 Lysobacter sp. Soil_N_23 | reverse complement strand
GACGCTTCGGTGTTTCGTTGCACGGTCTTCGGTGGCCCTCACCCCAACCCCTCTCCCGCAAGCGGGAGAGGGGCTAAGGAAGAAGACCGTCATCCCCGCGAAGGCGGGGACCCAGCGTCGTTGCTCCGATGCCCGTCATTCCCGCGAAGGCGGGAACCCATGGACGTTGCTCCACCGTATCTCGCCAACACGTATCAGGAACGAGGGGTTCGGCAAACGAGCGGGTTTGAAACCACCTGATCCACCAGCGGGCGTCCGGGACCGAGCTCCCGACCGAGCGAGGGCACGGACACCGCCCGGTATCGGCACAGCCCGAGCCCGGCCCTTGCAGTCGTGTCACGCAGCCAATGCCGGCGCGGCGACACGCGAAGTCAACGAAACAACCGCGGCTTCCGGAAGGAGGGGGTGGGGTGTATTTCGCGAACAGTTAACGGAGCGAAGCGGAGGTTCGCG
>NZ_JBDGKY010000055.1:0-463 GCF_057656135.1 Lysobacter sp. Soil_N_23 | reverse complement strand
ATGCCGATGGTGAAAACCATCATGGTCATCAAAGACCGAGCGGTTGTCCGCAGGGGCGGGAAGTCTCCTTTTTACTCGTTCAAGCCGACACCGCTCCGCGGTGCGGCATAACTCTGGCGTTAGGCTCATATGCAGTGGATGGAAAGGTTGGAAGAGGATGCCTGGAACCCAATCGTTGATGAGCTCGTGTGGCATCTTCGGGAAGGTCGAGCTGCGGTTCGCTTACATTGCAGAGACCTACCCGAAGCCGGCATAGAATTCGACTTTGTAGACGCACCGCCTGCCTTCTTTAAGATGGACCGGCAGGAGATGCGAGGGTTCTGGGTCACGGCAGCCGAGATAATCGCCACGTTCCCAGAGTTGGGCTCCGTGGAGCTTGTCGGTGGCGCCTAACAATTCCGTAAGGAGCTTCCCGTCAACTCCGGGTGCATGACGCTCTTGCCTGGAGCTTGAAGGCCGTTGC
>NZ_JBDGKY010000054.1:0-472 GCF_057656135.1 Lysobacter sp. Soil_N_23 | reverse complement strand
CTAACGCCAGAGTTAAGCCGAGCCGCGAAGCGGCTTCGGCTTGAATGAACTGTTAGGCGGCACTGGCGCGAACCTTGTGAAGCCCCGAGATGCGGACAACACGGCCAACGGCCACCCTGTTTGGACCCTCATGACAATAGAACTCTACTCCCGGCCTGATGCGCTCCCGATGAGTTTGCTCTCGCATCTCATCAATGACGACGGTCATTCGAGCAGGAAGCTCCACGCCAAGGGGCAGCGGAGAATCAATCGGCAAGCTATCCCCCGAAGGGTCATAGAAATCTGGCCAGATCATGTATAGCTGCTCCGACGAATCATCCGCAGCATAGGAGAAATCCCAGCGGATGCCATTGAAGGGGGAAGTCTTACGCCCCCCTTCCGCCTCCGTCAGGATCCGGATAGTCGCCTCAAAGTCATCTGCGATCGGGTAGAGACGATGCATGGTGTGCCGCCTAACGCCAGAGTTAAGCCG
>NZ_JBDGKY010000053.1:0-481 GCF_057656135.1 Lysobacter sp. Soil_N_23 | reverse complement strand
GCAACGGCCTTCAAGCTCCAGGCAAGAGCGTCATGCACCCGGAGTTGACGGGAAGCTCCTTACGGAATTGTTAGGCCTCATCCTCGCGGCCCTCGTATGGCTCTCGAATCCACTCAGCGCCTGGAGACTGTCTTGTGGCGCACCAGCCTGGCGGCATTTCAGACAGCTCTCCGATCGTCGAATCCGCCTCGACCATACAACCAAGACAGACGAGCTTAAGGTCTTCGGAGTTCAGCGTGGTTCCGCAGAGAAACTGCCAGTCGCCATCATGATCGTGGTAGACCTCACGGACGGGCTCTAGCCCCTCCATGACTTGCCTGGTAGTAAACACGCCAGTATCAGTCGCGAGGTCGAAGGGCCAGGAAAGGAATGCGTGTGAGTGACTCATATGAGGCCTAACGCCAGAGTTAAGCCGAGCCACGAAGTGGCTTCGGCTTGAATGAGTAAAAAGGAGACTTCCCGCCCCTGCGGACAACCGCTC
>NZ_JBDGKY010000052.1:0-494 GCF_057656135.1 Lysobacter sp. Soil_N_23 | reverse complement strand
AGTCGGACATCCTGTCCGAATGCGGGGCGTGGGCCATCCATGGCCCACTGCGGAGCAATCCCCGGCCCGGCGGACGACGCTTCGGCGTGTCGTTGCATGGTCTTCGGTGGCCCTCACCCCAACCCCTCTCCCGTAAACGGGAGAGGGGCTAAAGAAAACCGTCATCCCCGCGAAGGCGGGGACCCAGCGACGTTGCTCGATGCCCGTCATTCCCGCGAAGGCGGGAACCCAGGGACGTTACTTCGCAAACAAGCGTCAGCAACATCGGCCTACGCACCCAAGCGGGTTTGAAACCACCTGATCCTCCAGCGGGCGTCCGGGCCCGAGCTCCCGACCGAGCGAGGGCACGGACACCGCCCCGTAACGGCACAGCTCGAGTCCCGCCCTTGCAGCCATGTCATGCGGGCAGTGCATGGCGCCAACACGCGAAGTCGATAAAACAACTGCAGCTTCCGGAAGGAGGGGGTGGGGTGTATTTCGCGAACAGTTAACGG
>NZ_JBDGKY010000051.1:0-496 GCF_057656135.1 Lysobacter sp. Soil_N_23 | reverse complement strand
TCCCTTGTAAGTTGTTTCACTCCGCGCCAGACCGTTATCCCTCGGATTCCCAGATCGTCAGTGAGCTTGGGTCGGCGCGGAATTTTCCATACACAACCCGAACAGTTGCCTGGGCATAAAGCCCGATTCTGCAAGGCAGGGTAGGAGGAGGCTGGACGATGACGAATGAAAATTGGATCGGTATCGATGTGGCCAAGGCGCGGCTGGACGTCCATCAGTCGGCCGGGGATCGCGATGAGGTGTTTGCCAACGACGAGGACGGTATCGCCGGATTGGTCCGCACGCTGCAGGACGGTGCGCCTACGCTGATCGTGCTGGAGGCGACCGGGGGCTTGGAACGGGCGCTGGTGGCGCAACTGCTGGCCGCGCGCCTGCCGGTGGCGGTGGTCAATCCGCGGCAGGTGCGTGATTTTGCCAAGGCTAGCGGGCGCCTGGCCAAGACCGACCGGCTGGATGCCCGGGTGCTGGCCCATTTTGCGCAAGCCATCCGCCCCGC
>NZ_JBDGKY010000050.1:0-596 GCF_057656135.1 Lysobacter sp. Soil_N_23 | reverse complement strand
CGATGGGCGTTCCAGCGGACACCGTCGCGCACCATCGCGTTGAGGATGGTCAGCAGCTTGCGCATGCAGGCTACCAAGGCCACCTTGGCGGCTTTGCCGTTCTCGCGCAGACGGGTATAGAACGCCTTCAGGGTAGGGTTGTGCCGGACCGCGGTGAGCGTGGCCATGTAGAGCACCTGCCGCACCGTGGCGCGGCCGCCCCACACCTGGCGCCGGCCGCGGCGGGTGCCGCTGTCCCGGTTCAAGGGGGCCACGCCGACCAAGGCGGCGATGGCCTTGCGGTCCAGGCGCCCTAACTCTGGCAAGCAGGCGATCAAGGTCAGGACCGTGACCTCGCCCAAGCCCTTCACCTCGCGCAGCAGGTCGCGTTCGGCCTGCCAGGCCGGTGACGCCTCGACCGTCCGCCGCAGCCCGTCCTCGCTGGCGCGCAGGCGGTTTTGCAGCCACTCGATGTGCGTGTCAATGTCCCGCCGCACGGCCTTGTTGGGGCTTTGCTTGCGGCGCATCTTCTCCATCGCCAGCATCTCCACCAATTGCCGGCGCCGGGTCAGTTGATCGGCAAAGTCCTGCGCCGCCGCATCGGGCAAGGCCCGTTG
>NZ_JBDGKY010000049.1:0-608 GCF_057656135.1 Lysobacter sp. Soil_N_23 | reverse complement strand
TTGGTCAGCTCCGCCGAACGCACGTCCATCACCACGATGCGTTCGTGGTTGCGGTTGAACGGCGCGTACAGGCGCTTGAGCTTGTCCACCGCCGCCACGGAGCGGGCACCGATCACGATCCGGTCCGGGCGCATGCAGTCGTTGACCGCATCGCCTTCCTTGAGGAATTCGGGATTGGAGGCCACTTCAAAGCCGAATTCGGCGCCGCGCGACGCCAGCTCGGCCGCGATGGTCGCGCGCACCTTGTCGGCAGTGCCGACCGGCACGGTCGACTTGTTGACCACCACCACCTGCCGCTCGAGATGACGGCCGATCGTGCGCGCCACCGCCAGCACGTACTTGAGGTCGGCGCTGCCGTCCTCGTCCGGCGGCGTGCCCACCGCGATGAACACCACGTCGCCATGGGCGACCGCGGCTTCGGCGTCGGTGGTGAAACGCAGGCGCCCGGCGGCGTGGTTGGCCTTGACCATCGGCTCCAGCCCCGGCTCGTAGATCGGGATCACGCCGCGGTTGAGGCCGTCGACCTTGGCCTGGTCGATGTCGACGCAGATCACGTCGTGGCCGACGTCGGCCAGGCAGGTGCCCGTGACGAGGCCGACGTATCCGGT
>NZ_JBDGKY010000048.1:0-877 GCF_057656135.1 Lysobacter sp. Soil_N_23 | reverse complement strand
CGCGAGCACATCCTGCTGTCGCGCCAGGTCGGCGTGCCGTACATCGTGGTGTTCCTGAACAAGGCCGACATGGTCGACGACGCCGAGCTGCTCGAGCTGGTCGAGATGGAAGTGCGCGAGCTGCTGTCGAAGTACGACTTCCCGGGCGACGACACCCCGATCATCCACGGTTCGGCCCGTCTGGCGCTGGAAGGCGACCAGTCGGAGATTGGTGTTCCGTCGATCCTGAAGCTGGTCGACGCGCTCGACACCTTCATCCCGGAGCCGCAGCGTGACGTCGACAAGGCGTTCCTGATGCCGGTGGAAGACGTGTTCTCGATCTCGGGCCGCGGCACCGTGGTGACCGGTCGTATCGAGCGCGGCATCATCAAGGTCGGCGACGAAATCGAAATCGTCGGTATCCGTCCGACCCAGAAGACGACCGTTACCGGCGTCGAGATGTTCCGCAAGCTGCTGGACCAGGGTCAGGCAGGCGACAACGCCGGTCTGCTGCTGCGCGGCACCAAGCGTGACGACGTCGAGCGCGGCCAGGTGCTGTGCAAGCCGGGTTCGATCACCCCGCACACCGAGTTCGAAGCCGAGGTGTACGTGCTGTCGAAGGACGAGGGCGGCCGTCACACCCCGTTCTTCAAGGGCTACCGCCCGCAGTTCTACTTCCGCACGACCGACATCACCGGCGCGGTGACGCTGCCGGAAGGCGTCGAGATGGTCATGCCGGGCGACAACATCAAGATGGTCGTCTCGCTGATCAACCCGGTGGCGATGGACGAAGGCCTGCGTTTCGCAATCCGCGAAGGCGGCCGCACCGTCGGCGCCGGCGTGGTGGCGAAGATCATCAAGTGACGAATTGACCCGGGCGCGCGCAAGCGCGCCCGGC
>NZ_JBDGKY010000047.1:0-1305 GCF_057656135.1 Lysobacter sp. Soil_N_23 | reverse complement strand
TTCGTTGCATGGTCTTCGGCGGCCCTCACCCCAACCCCTCTCCCGCAAGCGGGAGAGGGGCTAAAGAAAACCGTCATTCCCGCGAAGGCGGGGACCCAGCGGCTCTACACCGTCGTTCCCGCGAAGGCGGGAACCCATGGACGTTGCTCCGCGAGAAGAACCGTTTTTGCGCCTCGCTTAGAAGCTCGCGCGCATGCCCACCGTTACCTGCGAGAACTCATCGCCCAGTTCGGCTTCGCCGACGACGCCCCAGACCGGCGTCAGGTGGTACTGCAAACCAAGCGTGGCACTGAAGGCGCCATCGTAGACATCGCCATCGGTGTAGTTGCCCTTGGCCCAGATGTCGACGTTGTTGGCGATCAGGTGACGCACGCCCACGGCGACGCGGAAGTCGTCGCCGTCCACGCTGCCTTCGCCGTCGTTCTCGACGTCGATCTCGGTGCTGAGGTAGCTCAGCTCGGTGGTCAGGTCGGTGCGCTGCGACAGGCTGTGGTGATAGCCAAGGCCGACAATCGCCTGGCTCATGTCGATACCGGCGTCGCCGAGGTCGCCGAGGATCGGCGACGACACGCCGATGTCGTCATCGCCCTTGCGATAGCTGCCGAACACATGGAACGTGTCGCCCAATGCGGCGGAACCGCCGACGAAGAACCCAGCGGCCTCGGCGTCATCGATGCGGAAGCCCTCGATCTGCGGCAGTTCCTGGTTGAGCTGGGCGTAGCCGCCTTCGACGTAGGTGTAGCTGTGACCGTCGGCGCTGGCGGCAAACGGTGCAGCAGCGATCGCGAGCGCAAGGATGAGTTGCTTCTTCATGGTGGTCCTTCTGGTGAATTCCGGCCCGCTGCGCGCGGGGTCGCGACATTATCGCCAAACTTCACGAATTCGTAACAACTCACCGAGCCCTGGCACCTGAAGTGCAAAGACGGTCGCAATTGCACGCAAGGGCCGGGGACCGCAAGGAAGAAGGTTCTTCTCCCCAGTGAGAGGGATCGGTTGGAGAGCCCCGGGGCCCGGACTCCCGCCAGAGGGTCAGGTGGTTTCAAACCCGCTTGGGTGCGGAGCTCGCGTTCCTGACAGGTGTTGGCGAGATTCGGTGGAGCAACGTCCATGGGTTCCCGCCTTCGCGGGAATGACGGTAGAAAGCCCCTCTCCCGCTTGCGGGAGAGGGGTTGGGGTGAGGGCCACCGAAGACCGCGCAACGAAATGCCGGCCCGGCGGACGGCGCCGTTCCGCAGACGCAAGCCCAACACGCAACAGCAACAACACCAGCAGGTCCCTTGTAAGTTGTTTCACTCCGCGCCAGAC
>NZ_JBDGKY010000046.1:0-1412 GCF_057656135.1 Lysobacter sp. Soil_N_23 | reverse complement strand
GAAAACCATCATGGTCATCAAAGACCGAGCGGTTGTCCGCAGGGGCGGGAAGTCTCCTTTTTACTCATTCAAGCCGACGCCGCTCCGCGGCGCGGCTTAACTCTGGCGTTAGGCCCGAACAGGGAGTGGAATCGTGAGTCCTGGTCTCGAGAAACGGATTCTCTTAGGTATCCTCAAGCTGATGGAGCAGCCGTCTGAAAGTCCGCAACGAGGGTGGAAGGCTCTATCCGTTCTCATTGCCCTAGCAGCTGGCTCAGCAACCCTTTTTGGCCTCAAGGCATTTCAAGACCTTCCGGTCAGGGAGATGCTTGCGGTGCTGGCAGGTGTGGCAGTTGGTGCCGGCGTTGCATTCTTCGCGGCCGCAGCCTTCTTTTCTGAGCGCGTCGATGTTCTCTGCCGTGTCGTAGACCGAGATCTTGTTCATGACCGCCTCCGTGAACTTGGGGGCTAACAATTCATTCAAGCCGACGCCGCTTCGCGGCGCGGCTTAACTCCGGCGTTAGCCCAAAGAACACATGATCCCGGACGACGCAAGAACCGAAATTCTCCAGCGGCTCCGCAATGCCGAGACGGAATACGGCGTGCGGATCCTGCTCGCCGTCGAGTCCGGCAGCAGGGCGTGGGGCTTCGCCTCCTCCAACAGCGACTATGACGTCCGCTTCATCTATATGCGGGAGCCAGAGTGGTATCAGGCGGTCGACCTGGAAGAGCGTCGCGACGTCATCGAGTATCCGATCGTGGATGATATCGACCTCAACGGCTGGGACGTTAGAAAGGCCCTCAGGCTGTTCTGGAAGTCCAATCCGGCGTTTGTAGAGTGGATCCAGTCTCCCATCACCTACATCGATGAGAGTCTGTTCCGTGGAGCTGCTCTTGCCTTGCTGCCGGCGATCTACTCCCCCGAGAAGGGTATCTACCACTACAGGAGCATGGCCAAGACCAACTACCGGGGATATCTTCGGGAGCCAGTGGTCCGGCTGAAGAAGTACTTCTATGTTCTCAGGCCGCTCTTGGCAGCTCGGTGGATTGCCAAGACGGGCGGAGCCGCACCCATTGAGTTCGAGAGGCTTCTCACGCTGTTGCAGCAAGAGCCTGCTGTACTTTCCGAAGTGCACTCGCTGTTGGCGCAAAAGAGAGGCGCGCCGGAGTTGGGCCTCGCCCCAGCCGTCCCACGCCTCAATGCGTTCATCGAGGCGGAGCTCGCAGGTGACCCGACCGATGTTCCGCAGAAGTCACGTGCTCCCCAGGTAGTCGACGAGCTTAACGAGCTGTTTCACCGCGTCCTCGGGGAACACAGGGCTAACAATTCATTCAAGCCGAAGCCGCTTCGCGGCTCGGCTTAACTCTGGCGTTAGGCGGCACACCATGCATCGTCTCTACCCGATCGCAGATGACTTTGAGGCGACTATCCG
>NZ_JBDGKY010000045.1:0-1539 GCF_057656135.1 Lysobacter sp. Soil_N_23 | reverse complement strand
GAGTAAAAAGGAGACTTCCCGCCCCTGCGGACAACCGCTCGGTCTTTGATGACCATGATGGTTTTCACCATCGGCATGACTGGAGGGGAAGTCTCCCATGAGCACTATAACCATCGGCGTCGACCTCGCAAAACAGGTGTTCTCCACCTGCGCAGTGGACCCCGGCGGCCGGGTCCGGCAGCGCAAGGATTTCCGCCGGCAGGCGTTCGTGGAATGGTTGCCGCAGGTTCCAGCGGACACCACCGTCGCCATGGAAGCCTGCAGCGGCGCCCACCATTGGGCCCGGCGCTGCCAGGCCTACGGCCTGCAGCCGAAACTGATGGCCGCGCAGTTCGTGGCACCGTTCCGAAAGAGCAAGGCGACCAAGAACGACCGCAACGACGCCGAGGCCATCGCCACCGCCGCGCGGCAGGGCAACATGCGCTTCGTGCCGGTCAAGACCGAAGCGCAGCAGGCGCGCCTGGCGTGGCACCGGGTGCGCGAGGGCTACAAGGCCGAGTGCCTGGCCGTCAGCAATCGGCTACGCGGCCTGCTCGCCGAGTTTGGCGTGGTGGTGGCGCGCAACGATCCGGCGTTGCTGCGGGCGCTGGCGGAGCCGAACGTCCGCGCAGGGCTGCCGGTGGTAATGATGGAGTTGCTGGACCAGCATGCCGCCCACTGGCGACAGGTGCGCGAACGGTTGGCCGAATGCGACCGGCACATCACCGCGCAGGCGCGTGCGGATGCCCGCTGTGTCCGCGTGCAGCGACTGACCGGCATCGGTCCGTTGACCGCCGACGCCGTGGTGGCGACGGTGGGCGATGCGCGCGAGTTCAAGAACGGGCGCCAGATGGCGGCGTGGTTGGGGCTGGCACCGACCCAGCACTCCAGCGGCGGCAAGACCGTGCTGGGGCCGATCAGCTGCAAAGGCGATCGCTACCTGCGCACGCTGCTGATCCAGGGGGCGCGTAGCAGCCTGCAACGCGCCCAGGCGATGACGCCCGAGCGCGCAACGCCGGAACAGATGTGGATCCGCGACCTGGCCGGACGCCTGCCGTTCGGCAAGGTGGTCGTGGCCATTGCCAACAAACATGCGCGCCAGCTATGGGCCATGCTGGCGCGCGATGAGGACTACGACCCGCATGCGTGGCTCAAGCACCCGATGGTGCAGCGGCCGCGCAGCAAGCGTTCGGCACGAGCGGCCTGACGCGCCATTGCGTTCCACCGCCAGAGCGAAAGGTAGGCAACAGGTCAGACCGACCCGAAGAGAGCCTGACTAACAAGATGGCGCCATCCGCGTGCCGCGGCCGATCCCCGCGCATGGGCGACACCGATGAATGAGAGAGGCCTTCGGGTGCGGTTTATACAGTGGTCCGGGTGAGCAACTGCCGCCCAACAAGACCGATTACGGAAATGCAGTCTGGCATCCGTTGCCGCCATCGCGCTGACAATCACCACTGCAACACGCAACACCGCACGACATCATGAGAACCAGCAACGGCCTTCAAGCTCCAGGCAAGAGCGTCATGCACCCGGAGTTGACGGGAAGCTCCTTACGGA
>NZ_JBDGKY010000044.1:0-2585 GCF_057656135.1 Lysobacter sp. Soil_N_23 | reverse complement strand
AGCAACGGCCTTCAAGCTCCAGGCAAGAGCGTCATGCACCCGGAGTTGACGGGAAGCTCCTTACGGAATTGTTAGGCCGCGAACAAGCCGCCACGACAAGCGTCAATGTCCAACACCAGGTCAAGTTTGCGGTGACAGTCTGTGCACTCGAAGAGGGCAGAGAGCGACTGAGCTGGACGACTTTCTGAAGTTGCGTCATTTGCAGGAAACCCCTCGCTGGAAACGACAGCCAACCTGCCCTGCTCAATCCACTCCAGCAGCTTTAGCTGAGTCCAATAGTAGTCACCGGGGAGTTGGAATCCACGGGGACTTGTCCAGTACTCACACGAACGGCAAGTGTCCATTAGCGGCCTAACGCCAGAATTAAGCCGAGCCGCGAAGCGGCTTCGGCTTGAATGAACTGTTAGATGCCATCCTTGAGCTCCCCGGAGAAAGCTTTGTTGTAGTGCCCGAGCGACTGATTGCAGCGCGCAATGATCTCCTGCTCGACCTCTGCCGGAGCCACGTCGTATCTGAGGGAGATCGCTTTGGCGAGATGCTTGACTGTATCCGCCAGAATGTCACCCCAAGCCGTGGTCTCGCCTGCACTCTCTTCAGGGGGATAAAGACCGACGTTGAGCGAAACAAGAAGATCATGGCGTGTCACCCAAACACGGGCGACCTCAAGCGCTTCCGAGTCTTCAGCTGCACCATCCGGCAAAGGCAGTTCTCTTTCCATAGCATCTAACGCCAGAGTTAAGCCGCACCGCGGAGCGGTGTCGGCTTGAATGAAATGTTAGGCCGCTCTACTTGCATCTGTAGCGCCCCGACATGTTAGGTGGCTGACCATCAACTGGCGCCGTAAACACAAGTGGCTCATCTGCGACCTCTGCCCGCCCATTGCAGCGATCGTCTGCCGCCTTTTGAAAGATTACGCGCCACTCGGGGTCGGCGGGGTTTTCCGCGATAGCGCCCATCTCAACTTCGAGGCTCTCGAAAGTTGCCGAGTTGCAGCCTCCAAGCACCAGTATGCTAATGACGAGCGCTCTCTTCATTGCCTAACGCCAGAGTTATGCCGCACCGCGAAGCGGTGTCGGCTTGAACGACCTGTTAGGCCTAGCGCCGTGACCGGAGCCGAGAACTGCAGCCGACCATGCATGGGCCTTTCCCGAGCGGAATGTAGCAGCTTGCAGCGACCTGTGAGCTACCCCGACTTGTCTGCCCGAAGCCTGCTCTCAGGAACAGATCCGCTGACTCTACCGAAGCCACTTGCGACGCATCAGTGGCCAACGCGGAACTACGCCTTTGCGGCTGCACTGCGGCGGTAACAAGCCTAACGCCAGAATTAAGCCGTGCCGCGAAGCGGCATCGGCTTGAATGACATGTTAGGCCTTAGCGCCGCAACCGGAGCCCAGAACTGCGGCCGGCTGCTGTGCCATGACCTAACCCCGGCCAGAAATGTATCAGCTTGCGATCCCTGGCGCCCCCGAAGACGGGGGCCGGCCGAAGCGGGAAAAATGGCGCCGGCAATATCGAAGGCTGGGGGCGTTGTGCGAGTGACCGAAGCACAGAGCCGGGCGAGTATCAGCCACGACAACGCGTCGCCCCCCCACTCGGCGCACGCCTGCGGCAACAGGCCTAACGCCAGAGTTAAGCCGCACCGCGGAGCGGTGTCGGCTTGAATGAACTGTTAGACCTCACCCAGCTTCCACTTTTGGGTAGATGCGTCGCTTTCGCCTTAAAGGACGAGCCCGTCCCTCTATAAACTCTACGACGCCCAAGCAAATTGCTTTATCCAAGAATGGGCGCTCAGGACTTGAGTAGTGATTGGCAGCGAGTACGCCAATAGCAGCGACGGCCTGAGAGTCAAGCTGTGACAAATTGCAGGCTGCTTCTACCTCACCGAAAGCGAGGAGCTCTGGGATGAGGTCACCTGGGTCGAAGTTCACCCTGGAACGAGCGCCGTCAAGAATTTTCTCTGCATCCAGCATGTTCACTCTCACTTGGGTCTAACGCCAGAGTTAAGCCGAGCCGCGAAGCGGCTTCGGCTTGAATGAATTGTTAGACCGCGGCCCCGGCACCATGACGCGAAGCCACGAACGCCTGAGCCTTCTCTAAGGCCCCGGGTGGCCATTGGTCTACCTTACTGTCCGGTGCCAAATACTGGTCCACGAAGTCTCTGGAGAATGCCTGAGCCGAATAGGATTGGCCTGCTCTCAGAGCAATATCAGAGTTCTTGTACCGAAGGTCCAATACAGCGATAGGAAATGTCTCTCACAGATGTAGCGTTGATGCAACCGCTTGGCGCCAATTGCAGGGCGGCAATCCGAAGACGCGGTGAAGTGTCATCGACTCTAAACGCATATCTTGGTCATTGGGGAGTGCCCCGATAATGTCCATGACAAAGGATGTGAGGATGACGCCCATTGGTGTCTGGCTGGGGCGCGTCTCAGCTTCCGGCAACGGAAGACCCTCCGGCGCACTTATCAGTTGCTTTTTACGAAATGGCCACATGGCTACCCCCGCGGTCTAACGCCAGAGTTAAGCCGAGCCGCGAAGCGGCTTCGGCTTGAATGAACTGTTAGGCGGCACTGGCGCGAACCTTG
>NZ_JBDGKY010000043.1:0-3513 GCF_057656135.1 Lysobacter sp. Soil_N_23 | reverse complement strand
GAGGGGGTGGGGTGTATTTCGCGAACAGTTAACGGAGCGAAGCGGAGGTTCGCGGAATACACCCCACCTCCTCCCCCCACACGCCATCGGCTGGATCCGCTGATGGCGCCGCTGACGTGAAGGCGCATCAACGGGACGCGGCCGGGCGGCGCTATGATCGGCCACACCCGCGCCGTGGGTTCGGCCGACGCGGGATTGGCGTTGTCCTTCCACTACGGAGACCCAGGCCATGAGCGAGCACGTCTACAAGTCCCTCGAGCTGACCGGCTCGTCGAAGACCAGCTGCGACGACGCCATCCGCAAGGCGATCGAGCGTGCCTCGGGCACGGTGCGGAACATCGGCTGGTTCCAGGTGCTGGAAACCCGCGGTCATGTCGAGGACGGCAAGGTCGCGCACTGGCAGGTCACCATCAAGATCGGCTTCACGCTCGAGGGATGATCGGCGCGCGGCTGTCTGCTGCGCCGAAGCAATCCAACGGTTTCGCTGGCTTCCTTGCAGGTCGGGGCGGTTTGCGGGTGCCCGCCCGGCCGCAGTCGACAGCCGAGACTTGAATCAGATTCAAAACAGGCTTGCCAAACAATCGCTTTTTTGCTGATTCGCCCGGGTCTAACGTTGCCTTCCACTCAAGGCAACAAGGACTTGGCCATGAACATCTACACCGGTTTGCTGTTCCAGCACGGTTATATCCAGAACCCGGAACTGGCGGTGTCGCTGGCGCAGGGCGGCGACGATGCACAGGCCTCGCCGGACGGCCTGGCCGCGCCGCGCGATGGCAGCCAGCGCCAGCAGGGACGCAGTGCGTTCCGTCTCGGCGCGCTGGCCGTGCTGCTCAATGAACTGATGATGCCGCGCTGACATGATCGCGCGACTGTGGCACGGCATCACGCTGCGCGAGGACGCCGACGAGTACCTGGCGTTCCTGCGCCAGCGCGCCGTGCCCGACTACCGCGCCACGCCGGGCAACCTGTCGGTCAGCCTGATGCACCGTGTCGACGGCAGGCTCGCGCACTTCCTGATCCTGACGCATTGGCAGTCGCTGGCGGCGATCGGGGCCTTCGCCGGCAGCGACGTGACCAAGGCGAAGTACTACCCGGAAGACGATCGCTTCCTGCTCGAATTCGAGCAGGACGTTGTCCATTACGAAGTCGATACGGCCGGCTAGAGCTGCGACTGCAGCGGCAGCACCTTCATCAGCCAGGCCTGGAAACGGCGCATTCCGCTGGCCTCCGGATCGCGCGTGAAGGTCTTCGTGCCGTCGCTCCATTGCAGCTTGCCGTCCACCCGCTCGACCCGCCAGGCGCGACTGCCCTGCAACTGCTCATCGAAGATGCGTTCGAGTTCCTGCGCCAGTGCCGGATGCGCCACCAGCACGCCCTGCTCGGTATTGATCGAGGTCGAGCGCGGGTCGAGGTTGTAGGAGCCGACGAACACCTGGCGCCCATCCATGATCGCCGCCTTGGTGTGCAGGCTCGATCCGGACGAGCCGCGCAGGCTGAAGCGCGAACCGGCGTCGCTGGTCGGCTTGAGTTCCCACACCTTCACGCCGCCGTCTACCAGGTCCTCGCGATAGCGCGAGTAGCCGCCATGCACGGCGGCGACGTCGGTAGCGGCGAGGGAGTTGGTCAGCACGCGCACGTCGGTGCCGGCGATGGCCGAGGTGACCAGCGATTGCGTGGCGACAGGACCGGGCACGAAGTACGGCGAGATCAGGTGCAGTTCGCGCTGCGCGGCACGGATCGCAGGGGTCAGCGTCGACAGGACGGCCGAGCGCTCCATGGCGCTTTCGCTGCCTTTGAGATTGAGCTTCAGCGGGTCGTCGCTGGCGAACGTCCAGTCCGCGGTCCAGTGCAGGCGCGTGCCCCCTACGAGCATGCGCTGCACGTCCGGGTCTTCGCGCAGCACCGTGGCATAGGGACTGGCGGCCAGTTCGGCCGGCGTGCCCTGCAGGATGCCGCGCAGTTTCGCCAATGCTTCGGGCGTCACCGCGTCGGGGCTGATCGTGACGATCGGGTAGTTGCTGGTCGCGTTCCAGTAGCGGTCGAAGCTGCCACTGACCTGGCGCACCACCGGGCCGACCATGGCCAGGTCGAGGTCGACGAAGTTGCTCTCGGCGCTGGCGTTGAAGTACTCGTCGCCGAGGTTGCGCCCGCCGACCACGGCGACGCGGTTGTCGGCGATCCAGCTCTTGTTGTGCATGCGGTGGTTGAGCCGGTTGAAGCTGGTGCCAAGCTCGCCGATCCGGTTGGCGGTGCCGCTGCGGCTGACGAAGGGATTGAAAATCCGGACCTCGATGTTCTCGTGTGCATCGAGCGCGGCGAAGCCGGCATTCTTGGCCCGCGCGTCCATGTCGTCGACGAGGATGCGCACCTGCACGCCGCGGTCGGCCGCGGCCAGGGCGCGCTGGGCGAGCATCTTGCCGGTGAGGTCGGCGTGCCAGATGTAGGTCTGGATATCGAGGCTGCGGGTGGCGACCTGGGCGCTGTACATGCGCAGGGCATACGCCTCGGTGCCGTTGCTGAGCAGGCGGAAGCCGGACTGGCCGGGGTGCCGCGTTTCCGCAGGTCCCGTGCGCAGGGCCAGCTCGCCCTGGCTGGCCGGCGGCGGGGCGAAGGCGTCGGGCAGGACCGGGCGTTCGGGCAGGCTGGAGCAGGCGGCCAGGGCCAGCAGGCACAGCGACAGGACAGCCCGGATCATGCGCGCCATGGTCGTTCCACCGGTTGGGTTGCAGTCGGATACCACAGGGTCTGCAGGGGCACAATGGGGCGCACCGGGCCGGGTCGTATCGGGTCGGGGCCGCGTCGCGGCATCCGTGCCCTTGGGCCTAGAATGCCGATGCAGGCCGCAGGGCACGCCGCTCAAAGGCAGGCCGCCTCATCCGCCAGCTGGTCGCCCCACCGTCTGGCCAAAGCAAGGAACCCCATGTCACGCAATTCCAAGGTCAAGCGCGCGGTGCGCAGGAAGAACGAACCCAAGCGCCCCATCCGCCGCCTTGGCGCGTCGTTGCAACCCCACGCCCAGCTCCTGGACAGCGACGGCAATGCCGTAGGTGGCGTCGGCTGGCGCGACAACCAGTGGCTGCTGGTGCTGGCCGGGCAGGTGGTCGCCAGCAGCGACAGCGCGGCCATGGCGCTGGCGATGCTGCGGCATGTCGTCGCCGTGCAGGCGCAGGCCGGCACGGAGCTGGAGCTGCATGCCTCGCCGCCGCTGCTGACCGCGGCCGCGCGTGAAGCCGCCGTGCACGAGCAGACGCTGGAGGAGTACCTGGCCGCGCTCGAGCACGAGCGCCGCAGCCGTGACGAGGAGGACGCGCCGCCGCGTCCGTCGGTCGGCCTGGAAGCGCCAACGCGCCTGCAGTAGCACCTGTCGTCCCGAACGCAGCTTGCCGTCCCGAACGAAGTGAGGGACCTGCTGTTGCCGTTGCTGTTGCTGTTGCCTATTGGGCTTGCGTCTGCGGAACGGCGTCGTCCGCCGGGCCGGGGATTGCTCCGCCCCTTCGTCGGACATCCTGTCCG
>NZ_JBDGKY010000042.1:0-5810 GCF_057656135.1 Lysobacter sp. Soil_N_23 | reverse complement strand
AGCGAAAAAAGATTTCGACACGGTGTTGACGGAATCGAAATTCGCTGTAAGATAGTCGGCTCCCTCGGGCACTTTGGTGCAGCGGGGTGAGACGGGAAAGGCGCTGAGGCCGGCCCCGAAGATCTTTGACAGTGTGCGCAGGTAACTTGTGCGGACGTCTGGCTGGTGGATGGTTGTCCATTGAGCAGATGTTCGTACCAAGCAACGATGATTCAAAAGCATGCAAATGCAAGCGAGTAATTGGTGCCTGGAACGAGCTTTGCACTCAAAAAATTTGGATCTTCGGATCCATGCAATTTTAAGTGAAGAGTTTGATCCTGGCTCAGAGTGAACGCTGGCGGCAGGCCTAACACATGCAAGTCGAACGGCAGCACAGCAGTAGCAATACTGTGGGTGGCGAGTGGCGGACGGGTGAGGAATGCATCGGAATCTGCCTATTTGTGGGGGATAACGTAGGGAAACTTACGCTAATACCGCATACGTCCTACGGGAGAAAGTGGGGGACCTTCGGGCCTCACGCAGATAGATGAGCCGATGCCGGATTAGCTAGTTGGCGGGGTAAAGGCCCACCAAGGCGACGATCCGTAGCTGGTCTGAGAGGATGATCAGCCACACTGGAACTGAGACACGGTCCAGACTCCTACGGGAGGCAGCAGTGGGGAATATTGGACAATGGGCGCAAGCCTGATCCAGCCATGCCGCGTGTGTGAAGAAGGCCTTCGGGTTGTAAAGCACTTTTGTCCGGAAAGAAAAGCTTCGGGTTAATAACCCGGAGTTATGACGGTACCGGAAGAATAAGCACCGGCTAACTTCGTGCCAGCAGCCGCGGTAATACGAAGGGTGCAAGCGTTACTCGGAATTACTGGGCGTAAAGCGTGCGTAGGTGGTTTGTTAAGTCTGATGTGAAAGCCCTGGGCTCAACCTGGGAACTGCATTGGAAACTGGCTGACTAGAGTGCGGTAGAGGGGTGTGGAATTCCCGGTGTAGCAGTGAAATGCGTAGATATCGGGAGGAACATCTGTGGCGAAGGCGACACCCTGGACCAGCACTGACACTGAGGCACGAAAGCGTGGGGAGCAAACAGGATTAGATACCCTGGTAGTCCACGCCCTAAACGATGCGAACTGGATGTTGGGGGCAACTTGGCCCTCAGTATCGAAGCTAACGCGTTAAGTTCGCCGCCTGGGAAGTACGGTCGCAAGACTGAAACTCAAAGGAATTGACGGGGGCCCGCACAAGCGGTGGAGTATGTGGTTTAATTCGATGCAACGCGAAGAACCTTACCTGGCCTTGACATGCACGGAACTTTCCAGAGATGGATGGGTGCCTTCGGGAACCGTGACACAGGTGCTGCATGGCTGTCGTCAGCTCGTGTCGTGAGATGTTGGGTTAAGTCCCGCAACGAGCGCAACCCTTGTCCTTAGTTGCCAGCACGTAATGGTGGGAACTCTAAGGAGACCGCCGGTGACAAACCGGAGGAAGGTGGGGATGACGTCAAGTCATCATGGCCCTTACGGCCAGGGCTACACACGTACTACAATGGTAGGGACAGAGGGCTGCAAACCCGCGAGGGCGAGCCAATCCCAGAAACCCTATCTCAGTCCGGATTGGAGTCTGCAACTCGACTCCATGAAGTCGGAATCGCTAGTAATCGCAGATCAGCATTGCTGCGGTGAATACGTTCCCGGGCCTTGTACACACCGCCCGTCACACCATGGGAGTTTGTTGCACCAGAAGCAGGTAGCTTAACCTTCGGGAGGGCGCTTGCCACGGTGTGGCCGATGACTGGGGTGAAGTCGTAACAAGGTAGCCGTATCGGAAGGTGCGGCTGGATCACCTCCTTTAGAGACTAAAGACAGCAAATTGCTGGTCGGACGTCCGCACAAGTAACCTGCATTCAGAGTTCCGGGTCGCCCAATGGGGTGGCTGCGGGAGCGTCCCCGGATCCCTCCAGGGAATTCGATGGGGCTTTAGCTCAGCTGGGAGAGCACCTGCTTTGCAAGCAGGGGGTCGTCGGTTCGATCCCGACAAGCTCCACCACCTTGGGCGAAGACCCTTGCCTGGCAGTTGTGCCGGCGGGAAACACTTTGGGTCTGTAGCTCAGGTGGTTAGAGCGCACCCCTGATAAGGGTGAGGCCGGTGGTTCGAGTCCTCCCAGACCCACCACCACTTAGTGGCTTGCTACCGAACGAAACTCTGATTGCGCACACATCAAATATTGAAGCAGTTGGGCGTTGAGGCCCATTTGCGTTCTTTGAAAATTGGGAATTGTAGCGAGCGTTTTGAGACGAATGTTGTCCATGACGTGTCGTGAGGCTAAGGCGAGTGTCTTCGGACACTTTATTAATTGAGTCGTTATATTCCAGACCGGGCGTTGTACCCCCGGTCCGAATGTAGCTCCAAGGCAACTTGGGGTTATATGGTCAAGCGAATAAGCGCACACGGTGGATGCCTTGGCGGTCAGAGGCGATGAAGGACGTGGCAGCCTGCGAAAAGTGCGGGGGAGCTGGCAACAAGCATTGATCCCGCAATGTCCGAATGGGGAAACCCACCTCGCAAGAGGTATCGTGCAGTGAATACATAGCTGTACGAGGCAAACCCGGAGAACTGAAATATCTAAGTACCCGGAGGAAAAGAAATCAACCGAGATTCCCTGAGTAGTGACGAGCGAACGGGGACCAGCCCTTAAGTTGATTGAGTTCTAGCAAAACAACCTGGAAAGGTTGGCCATAGACGGTGACAGCCCGGTATGCGAAAGAGCTCTTCCAATGAAATCGAGTAAGGCGGGGCACGAGAAACCCTGTCTGAACATGGGGGGACCATCCTCCAAGGCTAAATACTCCTGACCGACCGATAGTGAACCAGTACCGTGAGGGAAAGGCGAAAAGAACCCTGGTGAAGGGAGTGAAATAGACCCTGAAACCGTGTGCGTACAAGCAGTCGGAGCCCGCAAGGGTGACGGCGTACCTTTTGTATAATGGGTCAGCGACTTACTGTTCGTGGCGAGCTTAACCGTATAGGGGAGGCGAAGGGAAACCGAGTCTGATAAGGGCGCATAGTCGCGGGCAGTAGACCCGAAACCGGGTGATCTAGTCATGCCCAGGGTGAAGGTTGAGTAACATCAACTGGAGGCCCGAACCCACTCCCGTTGCAAAGGTAGGGGATGAGGTGTGATTAGGAGTGAAAAGCTAATCGAACCCGGAGATAGCTGGTTCTCCTCGAAAGCTATTTAGGTAGCGCCTCCTATGAATCTTCCTGGGGGTAGAGCACTGTTATGGCTAGGGGGTCATTGCGACTTACCAAACCATGGCAAACTCCGAATACCAGGACAGAATGTAGGGGAGACACACGGCGGGTGCTAACGTCCGTCGTGAAAAGGGAAACAACCCAGACCCACAGCTAAGGTCCCAAATTCATCGCTAAGTGGAAAACGATGTGGAAAGGCACAGACAGCCAGGAGGTTGGCTTAGAAGCAGCCACCCTTTAAAGAAAGCGTAATAGCTCACTGGTCGAGTCGGTCTGCGCGGAAGATTTAACGGGGCTAAGCGATGAACCGAAGCTTGGGGTGCATAACTTTGTTATGCGCGGTAGAGGAGCGTTCCGTAAGCCGTTGAAGGTGGATTGAGAAGTCCGCTGGAGGTATCGGAAGTGCGAATGCTGACATGAGTAACGATAATGCGGGTGAAAAGCCCGCACGCCGAAAGCCCAAGGTTTCCTTGCGCAACGTTAATCGACGCAGGGTGAGTCGGCCCCTAAGGCGAGGCAGAAATGCGTAGTCGATGGGAAGCTGGTTAATATTCCAGCACCTCGCGTAAGTGCGATGGAGGGACGGAGAAGGTTAGGTTGGCCGGGCGTTGGTTGTCCCGGTGAGAGAGTTGAGGCGGTTCCCTTTGGCAAATCCGGGGGAGCAACGTTGAGACTAAGGACCAGCCCATCAGGGCGAAGCAACCGATATCACGCTTCCAGGAAAAGCTCCTAAGCTTCAGCTTACGCAGACCGTACCGTAAACCGACACAGGTGGGCAGGATGAGAATTCTAAGGCGCTTGAGAGAACTCGGGTGAAGGAACTAGGCAAAATAGCACCGTAACTTCGGGAGAAGGTGCGCCCTTTCTGGTGAATAGCTGGGAGGGGCCGCAGTGACCAGGCCGCTGCGACTGTTTATCAAAAACACAGCACTCTGCAAACACGAAAGTGGACGTATAGGGTGTGACGCCTGCCCGGTGCCGGAAGGTTAATTGATGGGGTCAGCCGCAAGGCGAAGCTCTTGATCGAAGCCCCGGTAAACGGCGGCCGTAACTATAACGGTCCTAAGGTAGCGAAATTCCTTGTCGGGTAAGTTCCGACCTGCACGAATGGCGTAACGACAGCGGCGCTGTCTCCACCCGAGACTCAGTGAAATTGAAATCGCTGTGAAGATGCAGCGTTCCCGCGGCAAGACGGAAAGACCCCGTGAACCTTTACTATAGCTTTACACTGAACGTTGAGTTCTTCTGTGTAGGATAGGTGGGAGGCTATGAAACGCAGGCGCTAGCTTGCGTGGAGCCAACCTTGAAATACCACCCTGAAGTGCTTGACGTTCTAACCTAGGTCCGTAATCCGGATCGGGGACCGTGTATGGTGGGTAGTTTGACTGGGGCGGTCTCCTCCCAAAGTGTAACGGAGGAGCACGAAGGTACGCTCAGCGCGGTCGGACATCGCGCACTGTGTGCAAAGGCATAAGCGTGCTTGACTGCAAGATCGACGGATCAAGCAGGTACGAAAGTAGGTCTTAGTGATCCGGTGGTTCTGTATGGAAGGGCCATCGCTCAACGGATAAAAGGTACTCCGGGGATAACAGGCTGATACCGCCCAAGAGTTCATATCGACGGCGGTGTTTGGCACCTCGATGTCGGCTCATCACATCCTGGGGCTGTAGTCGGTCCCAAGGGTATGGCTGTTCGCCATTTAAAGTGGTACGCGAGCTGGGTTCAGAACGTCGTGAGACAGTTCGGTCCCTATCTGTCGTGGGCGTTGGAGATTTGAGAGGGGCTGCTCCTAGTACGAGAGGACCGGAGTGGACGAACCTCTGGTGTTCCGGTTGTCACGCCAGTGGCACTGCCGGGTAGCTATGTTCGGAAGCGATAACCGCTGAAAGCATCTAAGCGGGAAGCGCGCCTCAAGATGAGATCTCCCGGGACTTCAAGTCCCCTAAAGGAACCATCAAGACCAGGTGGTTGATAGGCAGGGTGTGTAAGTGCAGCAATGCATTGAGCTAACCTGTACTAATGATCCGTGTGGCTTGACCATATAACCTCAAGTTGCTTTGGCCTCCGATACGTCGGACACCATTCGCCATAAACTTGCTACAATTCCCGACCCTTTCGCCGACACGGAATCCATCCCGTGAAAGCAACCCAACGAGAGCGTGTGCGCGACTCAATCCACCGAGACTCAATTCATCGAGACCGCGACCCTCCACCCTCTCCCTGGTGATAATAGCTGTGTGGTCCCACCCGATCCCTTTCCGAACTCGGAAGTGAAACGCACATGCGCCGATGGTAGTGTGGCCTAAGCCATGCAAGAGTAGGTCATCGCCAGGGGCTTTACCCCGAAACCCCCAGCCCGAAAGGCTGGGGGTTTCTTTTTGCGCGTGCGTAGGAGCGAGCTTGCTCGCGACCTTGCGTGTCGCCCCTGGAAACGTTCGATCGCGAGCAAGCTCGCTCCTACAGAATGTCCAGCGATGCGGGGTTATCTGGCGAGATATGCCGCCCCTGCCCTCATCCGCCTGCCGGCACCTTCTCCCGCTCGCGGGAGAAGGGTGGCTCCGGTG
>NZ_JBDGKY010000041.1:0-10005 GCF_057656135.1 Lysobacter sp. Soil_N_23 | reverse complement strand
CGACGAAGGGGCGGAGCAATCCCCGGCCCGGCGGACGACGCCCCTCCGCAGACGCAAGCCCAACACGCAACAGCAACAGCAACAGCAGGCCCCTCACCGCGTTCGGGACGACAGGCCTCAGCCGCCCGCCATCAACGCCTCGATCTCGTCGGCGCTGCGCGCCAGCTTGCCGGTCAGCACCTGGTGGCCGTCCTGCGTAACCAGCACGTCGTCCTCGGTGCGGATGCCGATGCCGCGCCACTTCGCGTCGACCGAGCTGTCGTCGGGCGCGACATACAGGCCCGGTTCGATCGTGAACACCATGCCGGCCTCGAGCAGGCGCGACTCGCCGTCGATGCGGTACTCACCCACGTCGTGCACATCCAGGCCGAGCCAGTGGCCGGTCTTGTGGCGATAGAACCGCTTGTAGCTGCCGTCGGCCAGGTTCTTCTCGAGCCGGCCCTTGAGCAAGCCGAGCTTGAGCAGGCCTTCGGTCAGAGTCTCCACTGCCGCCACATGCCCCGCCTCGTACGGGATGCCGACGCGCGCCTGCGCCAGAGACGCCGCCTGCGCGGCGCCGACCAGATCGTGGAGCGCGCGCTGCTCCTTGCTGAAGCGACCGCTGACCGGGAAGGTGCGGGTGATGTCGGCGGCATAGCCACGGTATTCGGCGCCGGCATCGACCAGCACCAGATCGCCGTCACGCGCCTGCGCATTGTTGGCGCGGTAGTGCAGCACGCAGGCATTGCTACCGGCCCCGACGATGCTGCCGTACGCCGGCTCGGCATCATGCTGGCGGAACACGCGCTCGAGTTCGGCCTGCAACTGATACTCGTGCATGCCCGGGCGCACGGCGTGCATCGCCGCCTCGTGCGCGAGCACACTGATGTCCGCGGCGCGCTGCATCAGGCGGATCTCGTCGCGGTCCTTGAACAGGCGCAACTCATCGAGCAGATGGCCCAGTTCGAGGAACTCGTGCGGCGGCTGCGCACCCTGGCGCACCATCGCGCGCACGCGGTTGAGCCAACCGATCAGCTTGAGATCGAATTCCTGGTCGCGACCGAAGTGGTAATAGACACGCGAACGGCCTTCGAGCAGGCCCGGCAGGATGTCGTCGAGATCGGTGATCGGATAGGCATCGTCCAGACCGAACGCCTCGACCGCGCCTTCCGGACCAAAACGCGGGCCGTCCCAGCTTTCGCGCTCGGCATCGCGTTCGCGGCAGAACAGCAGCACCTCGCCGTGCTTGCGACCGGGCACCAGCACCAGCACCGCCTCCGGTTCCGGAAAGCCGGTGAGGTAGAGCAGGTCGGAGTCCTGGCGATAGGGGTAATGCGTGTCGCGACTGCGGATGCGTTCGAGCGCGGCCGGCAGCACCAGGATCGCGTCGTCGCCGGCCATGCGCATGAGCTGCTTGCGGCGGCGGGCGTAGGCCTTGGCGGGGATCGTGATGGGCTTGGTCATGGATAACCGTTGAATGGGCGCACTCCCTGCTACGGAATGGTGCGCCCCGGACGCATGGACGGGTGGATCAGTTCAGGCGCTGCCGATGCTGCGCGGCCAGCACGCAGTCGCCGTGCAACAGCAGCACCGCGACGCGGACGAACTCCTCGATCTCGACCAGCGCGATCTCGTCTTCCTCGTCGCCGTCGCTTTGCGGTTGCGCGGCGGCGAGCTTGCCCAGGTCGGCCAGTGCTTCCTGGCCCTCGTCGGACAGCTTGATCTTGCCGCCGCCGGCCAGGCCGAAGCCGCCGAGGAAACCGCGGCACCAGTCGAACAGCGCACCGCTGCGCTCCGCCAGTGAAGTGTCGGCGGCAGGCAGCAACAGGGCGAAGTCGAAGCTGCGGTCGGCCAGCTGGGCCGCGCTGGCTTCGCGCAGTTCGTCCAGCGCGCCGCCTTGCGCAGGCGCCGGCAGCGCATCGTCGGCCAGCACCTTGGCCGGCCATTCGCGCACCGCCGCGCCGCCGCCGGCGAGCCAGCCGCACAAGCCGCCATGGAGCTCAAAGGGAGAAGCAGCAAGGGCCAGCTGGCGGCTCTCGGCCTCGATGGCGGTCAGATCGGGCAGTTCAATTTCGGGCACGGGACGAGGCTCGGGGGAGTCACGGCAGTGTAGCAATGCAGCCGCGTCTTGTTGCCAGGCTGAACGCTTGCCTACACTGCGCGCTGCAGTACTCAAACCCATGGGTGTCCGTGCGTCCGCCCTCCTCTGCCTGCTTCCCCGTCCGGATCGTCTGGCTCGTCCGTCTCGCCGGACCGGTGCTGGCGTTGGCAATGGCGACCGCGCCGGTAGCGGCGGCGACGCGCGACTTCTACTTCTCGCGCCTGGGCAGCGAGCGCGGCCTCACCCAGAACACCGTGACGGCGATGGTCCAGGACCCGCAGGGCTTCGTCTGGGTCGCCACCCAGGGCGGCCTGCACCGTTACGACGGCCAGCGCTACCTGCCCTTCCGGCACAACCCGCGCGACCCGCAGAGCCTGCCCGACAGCAACATCACCGCGCTTGCGCTCGAGGGTGGACGGGCATTGTGGGTGGGCACCTCTGCGGAATACCTGAGCCGGCTCGACCTGGGCAACGGCAAGATCCGCCGCTATTCCGCCTCGGCGCCCAGCCAGCCCCATCGCCAGGTGGTTGCGCTCCTGCCCTACCGAGGGCTGATATGGGTCGGCAGCGCGGCAGGGCTGGAGCGTCTGAACCCGGACAGCGGCACACGCCAGAACGTGCTGTCGCTGCAGTCGCAGCCTGCCGGTGCCGCCAGCCGGCAGACACTGCTGGCAACCCGCGACGGCATGGCCTGGTACGGCAGTCCGCTCGGGCTGCATCGGATCGATCCGGCCGGCACGGTGCAACGCGTCGGCCCGCAGGAGCCGGTGCTGTCGCTGCAGCAGGACCAGGCAGGCCAGTTGTGGGTAGGCCGCAACGATGGCCTGTATCGGCTGCACAGCAACGGCCGCGAGCTGGTACGGGCCTGGCCGCGCGAGGCGCCTGCGGACCCGGCCGCGACGTCGGTTCGCGCGATCGCGCAGACACCCGACCACCGGCTGTGGCTGTCGGTCTACGGGTACGGGCTGCGTCGCTTCGATCCCGCCACCGGCAACGACGAGGAAGTGCACGAGGAGCCTCGCATCGAGGCCAGCCTTCCCGACGACGCCGTCAACGCGCTGCTGGTCGACCGTGGCGGCATGCTCTGGGTGGGCGGTCAGTTCCGCGGCGTCGCGATCGCCGATCCGCGCGGCACGCGCTTCCGCTACGTCTTCAATCTCGAGCATTCGCGCCCGCGCAGCCCGGCCGCCGCCGACAGCATCCGCACCATCGCGCAGTCGCAGGACGGCGCACTCTGGCTCGGCACCGACAACACCCGCCTGCTGCGATACGAACTGGCCGACGACCGCTTCGACGACCTCACCCCGCTGCTCGGTGACCAGGCGACGCCACCGCGCGTGACCGCATTCGCACCGGCCGACGAGGGCGAGCTGTGGGTCGCCACCGACGTCGGCCTCTACCTGCTCGATCCGCAACGGCGCCAGGCGCGCCATCTGGCGATTCCGGGCATGGAGCGTCAGCCGATGCGTTCGCTGGCGGTGGCGCGCGATCGCTCGCTGTGGATCGGCAGCCACGGCAACGGCGCGTTCCACTACATCCCCGACAGCGGCAAGCTCACCCACTACCCCTATCGCGAGAACGATCCCGACGGCCTCAGCTTCCCGGTCGTGCACGCGATCGTGGAAGACCGCCATGGCCATGTCTGGATCGGCACCGGCGACGGCCTGGATGTGCTCGATCCCGCCACCGGCAAGGTCCGGCACTTCCGACATGCCAGCAACGACCTGGCAAGCCTGCCGGGCAATCGCGTACGCGCCCTGCACGTGGCGCGCGACGGCACGCTCTGGGTGGGCACGCATGCCGGCCTGAGCCGCGTGGTCGAAGCGGCCGACGGCAGCATCAGCTTTGCCCACCCGCTCACCGGCACGCTCAACAGCGACATGGTGCCGGTCGTTTTCGCGATCGCCGAAGGTCCGGCCGGCCGGCTGTGGCTGAGCACGCAGGCCGGCATCATCAGCTTCGACATGGGCAGTGAGCGCACGCGCAGCTACGGCCTCGCCGATGGCCTGCAGGACCTGGAGTTCCACGGCGGTTCGATGGCGCAGCTCGGCGACGGCCGCATCGTCTTCGGCGGCGTGCGCGGCCTCAACCTGTTCGACCCCACGCACATCGTCGACTCCGACTACCGCGCACCGCTCAAGCTGCTCGGCGCCTGGGTCGGCAGCGAGGCGACCGCCGAACCGCGCGCGCTCTGGCAGCAGACCCGCCTCGACCTGCCCGATGCCGCCGGCCTGCTGCGCCTGCGCATCGGCTCGCTCGACTTCGCCCCGGCAGCCGGCATCCGCTACCGCTACCGCATGGACGGCTTCGACAAGGACTGGGTCGACAACGGCACCGAGCAGGACATCACCTATACGCGACTGCCAGCGGGCAACTACACCTTCCTGGCCCAGGCCACCAATCGCGACGGTGTGTGGAACGAGCAGACGCTCGAGATCCCGGTACGCATCGCGCCGCCGCTGTGGCGCCATCCGCTGGTGACCGCCGGTGCCGTCCTCGCGGCCCTGGCCCTGGCGCTGGTGCTGGCATGGCGTCGCCACCGCGATCGCCGCCGCGAGCGTGGTTACTTCGCCCAGATCCGCGAGCGCGACGAACGCCTGAAACTGGCGCTGTGGGCCTCGGGCGAGCAGTTCTGGGATTACGACCTCGACAACCGGGTGCTGCGCCGCACCCGCGCCGACGATCAGGCCGGACTGAACCTGGGCGTGCAGACGCTGGTCGACGCCAACCTGCAGATCCATCCCGAGGACCAGCCGCAGGCGGTCGAACAACTCAAGCGCCACCTGCGCGGCGACGCCGCGCTGTTCCTGTCCGAGCACCGCGTGCGCGAGGACAACAAGTGGGTGTGGATGCGTGCACGCGGCCGCGTCGTCGAACGCGCCGCCAACGGTCGCGCCCTGCGCGTGGCCGGCACCGCCCGCGACATCACCGCCAACCGCAGCGCCGAGCGCGATCGCCTGATCGCCGGCCAGGTGCTCAACAGCATGATCGAGGCGGTGGCGGTGTTCGACCGCGAGTTCCAGTTCGTCTCGGTCAATCCCGCCTTTACCCGCATGACCGGGTATGCCGATTCGGAAGTGATCGGCCGCCCGACCCGCCTGCTCGACAGCGACCAGCACGATCCGGCGTTCTACCAGCACGTGCGCAGCGAACTGCGCCGCAACGGCCGCTGGTCCGGCGAGATCTGGCAGCAGCGCAAGAACGGCGATGAATTCCTGTGCTGGTTCCAGGGCAGCGAAGTGCTCGACTCCAGTGGCCAGCAAGGCCATTACGTCGCCGTGCTCGGCGACATCACCGACCAGAAGCGCGCCGAACAGGAACTGCGCTACCTGGCCAACTACGACACCCTGACCAGCCTGCCCAACCGCGCACTGCTGTCGGAGCGGCTGTCGCGTGCGATCGTGCGCGCGCGCCGCCATGGCAGTCGCATCGCGATGCTGTTCCTCGACCTGGACCGCTTCAAGGACATCAACGACTCGCTCGGCCACGCCGCCGGCGACCGCATCCTGCGCGCCGCCGCGATCCGACTGCAGCAGGCAGTCGGGCCGCAACACACCGTCGCCCGCCTTGGCGGCGACGAGTTCACCGTTCTGCTGGAAAACCTCGAGCACGTAGAGCAGGCCGAGCAGGTCGCGCGCGACGTGCTGATCGCCTTCGAAACCCCGCTGGACATCGACCAGCGCCACGACGTGGTGATCTCGCCGTCGATCGGCATCAGCCTCTACCCCGACCACGCGCTGGTGCCGACCGACCTGCTCAAGCACGCCGACACGGCGATGTACCAGGCCAAGGCCGCCGGCCGCCGCACCTTCATGCGCTACACCGAGGCGATGGACGTGGAGATCCGCGGTCGCGCGACGATCTCGGCGGCATTGCGCGGCGTGCTCGACCGCAACGAGTTGCGCCTGGTGTTCCAGCCCAAGCTGTCGCTGGACCAGTCGCGCATCACCGGCGTGGAAGCACTGCTGCGCTGGCGCAGCTTCGAACTGGGCGACATTTCCCCGGCGCAGTTCATCCCGCTCGCCGAAGAGAGCGGCCTGATCCTCGACATCGGCGAATGGGCGCTGCGCGAAGCCTGCGGCGTGCTCAAGCGCTGGCGCCACAACGGCCTGGACCAGCTGACGATGGCGGTCAACGTGTCGTCGCTGCAACTGCTGCGCGGCAACCTGCCCAAGCAGGTCGCGCGTGCCCTGGTCGAAAGCGGCGTGCCGCCGGAGATGCTGCAGTTGGAGCTGACCGAAAGCGTGATCATGGCCAACGCCGGGCAGACCTCGGCGACGCTCGACGCGCTGCGTTCGCTCGGCGTCGGCCTGGCCATCGACGACTTCGGCACCGGTTACTCGTCGCTGGCCTACCTCAAGCGCCTGCCGATCAACACGCTGAAGATCGACAAGGAATTCATCGGCGACCTCACCCGCGACGCCGACGACGAGGCCATCACCACCACGGTCATCGCCATGGCGCATTCGCTGGGACTGACCGTTATAGCGGAGGGCGTGGAGACCGAAGCGCAGATGCAGTTCCTGCGCGGTCGCGGCTGCGACGAGATCCAGGGCTACTGGCTGGCGCGACCGCTGGAAGCGGCCGACTGCCTGGCCTTCATCCGCGCCTGGACGCCGCAGTCGATGCCGGGAGGGAGCGCTGCTGCCGACGCCGACGCGGTTGGAAGCGGGGTAGCTGGAAGCGGCGCGATTGGGAGCGGACCGGCCGGGAGCGGCTCAGTCGGCAAGGTCGGCTCGCCCGGTTGATCACGGCGGAATCGAACTGCCCCACTCCGGCATGAACCGGGGTCCTTGACCGGCCCCCCGGCCCTGCTATCGTGCGCGGCATGGACCAAGCCGAACTTCTCGCCCAACTCAAGTCGCTCTCCGACCGGGTCGAGCAGCTCGCCGAGCGCTCGCGCCGGCTGGGCGAGGAGAACCGCAGCCTGCGCCAGCAGCAGGAGCAACTGATGGGCGAACGCTCGGCGTTGCTTGCCAAGAACGAACAGGCACGCGCCCGTGTCGAAGCGATGATCGCGCGATTGAAGTCTCTGGAGCAGCACACGTGAGTCCTGGCCTGATGCACATTGGATCGAGCACCGGATCGATGGCTCTCATGCAAGGGAGCGCGCGATGAGCAGTGCCAGCGAACCGGTCAGCATCCGCCTGCTTGATCGCGAGTACACCGTCGGCTGCGAACCCGACGAGCGCGACAGCCTGCTGTCGGCGGCCAAGCTGCTCGATGCCAAGATGCGCGAGATCCGCGGCAACAACCGCATGGCCGCGCTCGACCGCGTCGCCGTCCTGGCCGCACTCAATCTCGCCCACGACCTGCAGCAACTGCGAAACGAACAATCGAGCCGCGACCGCGAGTTTTCGCGCACGTTGACCGACCTGCATCGCCGCCTCGACGACCTGTTCGATCTGCCCGCACGCTGAGTCGCTGGGCTCTACCGAACCGCTTCCGATCCGTGTTCCGTGGATCGTGCACACGCGTGCACTGAACCGTTCCAGCGCGATGCCGACGAGCGGGCATGCACTTCACAAGCTGCGCGCTATACTTCGCAACGTCCTCTGCTGTGCGCGACAGCGTGCGCAAACATTCGCCTTGTCCCTTATTGACGACACCGGGGGCGCGACGGAGGCCCGGAGTGCAGGTCCGCCTCGTAGCGGGAAGCCCGAAGGCATCCAAGCGTTCCCACTTGAACCCCGGGTTCAAGGTCGTTTCGCAAGCATCGCCATCGGCGGAGGACTACTCATTCAGGGGCGTCGATCCCCGGCGTGCCGATGCCGTGCTCCACAACAGCACGATCGGCTCGGTGATCGCCGCTTCGATCGTAGGCACGATCAAACCCAGGACCGGGCGCGACTTCGCGCCCGATCTTTTTTACCCTGCCCCCTCCTGGCCGGCTTTCCTGCCCGCCGCAGCAAAGGATCGAGCGCCGCATGACGGCTGACCGCGCGGCGCTGCGCCGCGAACTCCGCGACCGCCGCCGCGCCCTGGGCGCAGGCGACCGTATTGCCGCTGCCGAACGCCTGGCCGCGCATTTGCTGGCATTGCCGTTCGCGCCGGCCTCGGGCTACGTCGCCGGCTACTGGGCCACCGACGGCGAGATCGCCCTCCACGTCTGGCAACTGCGCCTGCTGCGCGAGTGCGTGTACTGCCTGCCGGTGCTGAACGAGGACGGCCGCCTGCGCTTCGCGCCATGGCGCTCCGGCGACCCGCTGGTCAGCAACCGTCATGGCATCCCCGAGCCCGACGTGGCGCCCAGCTCCCTGCTCGACCCGGAGCAGATGAGCCTGGTGGTGACGCCGCTGGTGGGCTTCGACCCGCGCGGCCACCGGCTGGGCATGGGCGGGGGCTGGTACGATCGCAGCTTCGCATTCCGCCACCAGCGCCCGGCTCCGCCCTGGCTGGTGGGCGCCGCGTTCGACATACAACACGTCGATACGCTCGACCGCGCCGACTGGGACGTCGCCCTGGACGCGGTCTGCACCGAATCGACGACCCTCGATTGCAGCAGCAGGGCCACCGCATGACCGCACGCCGCCGTTACTGGCTGATGAAGTCCGAACCGGATGCGTTCTCGATCGACGACCTCGAGCGGGTCGGGACCGAGCCGTGGAATGGTGTCCGCAACTACCAGGCGCGCAACTTCATGCGCGACGGCATGCAGGTGGGCGACGGCGTGTTGTTCTACCACTCGAACACCGACGTTCCCGGAATCGTCGGCACCGCCACGGTGGCCAGCAAGGCCTACCCGGACGAGACCCAGTTCGAGCCGAAGTCCGACTACTTCGACCCCAAGAGCACGCGCGAGGAACCGCGCTGGTTCCTGGTCGACGTCGCCTTCGACCGCAAGCTCAAGCGCACGATTTCGCTGGACGAGATCAAGCAGCATACCGACAGGCTCGGCGAGGACTTTGCGCTGATCCGCAAGGGTAACCGGCTGTCGGTGTTCCCGGTGCAAGCGGCGCAGTGGAAGTACCTGCTGTCGCTGGAGTAAGTCCCCGTCCCTGTCGTCGCGAGCGCAGCGACAAAGAATTCCCGATCCCAACGAGTTGAAACCATGAGCGAAGCCAAGCGCCTGGCCGGCGAAAAAGCCATCGAGTACGTCGAGGACGGCATGATCGTCGGCGTCGGCACCGGCTCCACGGTCGCCTTCTTCATCGATGCCCTCGCCCGTATCCAGGACCGCATCAAGGGCGCGGTGTCGAGCTCGGAGCAGAGCACGCAGCGCCTGCGCGCGCACGGCATCGAAGTGCTCGACCTCAATGCCACCGGCCCGCTCTCGCTGTACGTCGACGGCGCCGACGAGTGCGATCCGCACAAGCGCCTGATCAAGGGCGGCGGCGCGGCGTTGACCCGCGAGAAGATCATCGCCGAGGCCAGCCAGAAGTTCGTCTGCATCGTCGACCCGAGCAAGCGCGTCGATGTGCTCGGCAAGTTTCCGCTGCCGGTCGAGGTGATCCCGATGGCCCGCAGCCTGGTGGCACGCGAGATCCTGGCGATGACGCGCGGCCAGCCGGTATGGCGCCAGGACGCCGCCGGGAATGGGGTGGTCACCGACAACGGCAACATCATCCTGGACATCCATGGCCTTGCGATCGTCGATCCGGTCGGACTGGAGCAGGCGATCAACCAGATTCCTGGCGTGGTCAGCGTTGGCCTGTTCGCCCGCCGCCCTGCCGACGTGGTGATCATCGGCGGCGAGCCGCCGACGCTGCTGTAGTCAGCGCTGCCCCGGCCCCGGGGTTATATTGCCTCCGTTTGCCCTCACCCCCCCTCTCCCGCAAGCGGGCGAGGGGCTAAGGCTGCGCGGGATCTTGTGCTGCCGCGCCGGCAGGGCGGTCGGCCGGAGCCCCCCACCGGAGCCACCCTTCTCCCGCGAGCGGGAGAAGGTGCCGGCAGGCGGATGAGGGCAGGGGCGGCATATCTCGCCA
>NZ_JBDGKY010000040.1:0-11159 GCF_057656135.1 Lysobacter sp. Soil_N_23 | reverse complement strand
GCCGCCTGGTCAGCCAGCGCGAGCACACCAACAACGCGACCCTCGACGACCGGATGCGCTATTACGGCTACACCGGCCAGGACCAGGTCCTGATGCGCCGCAGTGGCACGATGAGCGGGGCGACGTTCGTGCAGGAGGCCGACCCCTACGGCGCCCGCGCCAATGCCCTGTTCGTGTACGCGGCCGGGCAGCAGCAGGCGGAGCTGGCCGAAGGGGGCAAGATCCAGGGCAAGAACTTCACCAACCAGGCGCTGGTGGGCCTCAACGGTGCCGGCAGCTACAGCGCCGGCGGCGGCAAGGCCGTGGTGCAGGCCGGTGAGACCCTGAAGGACGTGGCCCGGCGCATCTATGGCAATGCCCAGCTGTGGTACGTGCTGGCCGATGCCAATGGGCTGGAAGGCGATGCGACGTTGGCCGAAGGCACGGTGCTGGAAGCGCCGGGAGTGAATGTCAGCAGCAATGACGCCGGTACGTTCAAGCCGTACAACCCGGCCGAGGCGATCGGCAATACGACGCCGAGCCTGCCGTACATCACACCGCCGCCGAAGAATCAGTGCAGCACGCTTGCGATCGTCATGATGGTCGCGGTTGCTGCAGTAGTGACGGTGTTCACGGCCGGTGCCGCCGCGATGGCAATGGGCGTTACGGCCACCGCATCGGGTGCCACTGGCGTCATGGCGATCGGTGGCGCGGCTCTCTCCGGTGGGCTTGCCGGTGCAACCGTGGCCGCAGGCTCGGTTCTCGTCGCTGCCGGCACAACTGCTTTAGGGGCAGGAGCGGCGTTCGGCGCGGCGGTTGCGGCAGGGTTTGCTGGCGGCGTTGCCGGAAGTATCGCAAGCCAGGTAGTCGGAAGCGCCATGGGCGCCACATCGTTCAACTGGAAGCAGGTAGGTGCGGATGGACTTACGACGGCATTGACTGCTGGCGCAGGATCGTGGCTGCGCGCCGGGACGGCTGGCGCATTCTTCAGCCAAGCTGCTGACGGATCCCGTGAACTGACGACCCTGGGGCGCGTCTCGCAAGGTCTGCTGAGCTACGGCGGAAGTATGGTCGGCAACATGACAGTGGGCCGAGACACCCACTTCAGCTGGAACGCCGTGGCGGCGAATGTGGTCGGCTCATACGTCTCAGCAAAGGCTGGGGGTCGGTTGCCGATCACCGAGGGGGAACTGCCAGCGGTAGCTTCATCAACGACTTCGGTGGCTTGCTGGTTGATGGTGTGGCTGACGTTTCGGCACGTCGACTCATGGGCCTGGGTAGACCGGATTGGGAACAGGTGGCGGCAGATGCATTCGGCAATGCGTTGGGGAATGCAGCGGTCGGCCGTATTCAGCGCTGGGAAGGGAATCGAATCGCGAAGGAGCGCATGTATCAGAAGTTCCATGACGCCGCTTGGGCGGACGGTAATCCGTTCAACGATGCAGGCGGAGTCAACGCCGACACGTTGAAGGGCGTGGAGATGGTTCAGCTGGCCCAACAGACATTGGCGAGTGCTGCTGCAAAGGGCGAAGTCATCAAACCAGCTTCGGTCAACGAAGTCGCCAGGATGGCCCGTTCCTATGGCTACGAGGACCTAGCCACTTCTCTTGAGGCAGACAAGAACTGGAATGCATTGAATACGATGAACTCCGGCAAGCCGTTGAATCAGTACGAGGCTAACGTGCTTGCCTATCTGACCCATGCTGCGAACAGCAAGTTCGGCGCGCTGACGGTCGTCGGGGTGGTAGCGCCTCCGACAGACCAGGATCAGGCAATGCAGGACGCTTGGACTGCGAGGGAGTGGAGGCCATTCCACGATGCCCTAGAATCCACTCTCGAACACGCCGACGTAATGGTCAATCCATCGCAGGAGTTGGTTGAGCGGCAGCTGGAGAGCAACATAGATCGATCGCTCTATGTCGAAGAAGGCCTGACCGTCCAAATGGGTCGTAGCCTGATTGAGACCGCATTCGACGATTCTCAGCCGGGCTGGAAGCGTGGTCTGGCTGGTGTCGGGTATGTGCTATCTGGGCCAGGCATGGCACTGGAAGAGGTCGTGCGTGGTGTCGCCAATGTTCCGTACTACACAAGCGTGGCAGCGCAAAGTCTCGCCGCGAGTAACTTTGCCACGACCGATGAGATGCGTGCCCACTTCCAGTGGCAGGCTGCAGGCAACGGTACCTTGGCGGTTCTGAATGCGGCAGTGGTAACTGACGGCCTTGCCGTTACGGCGAACAGTGCGAGACGTGCTGGCGCTGCCATGCTGGATCGCATGAGTTCCGCACGGCAAGTTGCAGGCTTGGATGCGGTTGCAAACACTCTTCCCGAGTTAAGACCTGGTATCCGAAGCACGTTCCTTAACGGCGAGGCAGCCGTGAGTGTTTTGGATGAGCCTTTGGTTGTCCAACGCTTTCACGGTGGTGGATCGAGCGCAAAGGGTTCCTTTTCGACCACAGACATATTCAAGAGTCGTGTCGACGTTCGCGAACAGCTGGCATTGCCTTACACTTGGAGCGATGGTGCTGTAGGCAATGCAGTAACTAAGGTGACTACAATTGAGCTTCCCGCGGGAACTCGAATATGGTCAGGCAGAGCTGCGCCACAAATTGATGGTATTTCTGGCAGAGTCTATCAAGGCGGAGGCAATCAGATTTGGACCGACGCTTGGGTCCAAGACGATTGGATAATCGATACCAGATGGTTCAGGTCTGACAGAGGGAAGAACTAGATGCTGTCTAAGCAATCCGCTGATCAGATTACATCTGAGGCTCGTAGACTCCTTTCCCTTGCTAGGGATATCAGGGAGTCTGAGGGGGTTTACGCGACGGACCACGACCTTAGGGAGCTAATGAAATCCCTTTCTTCGCAAGGCATTGGAAGAGCAATCGCCAATACCAATAGTCTTGGTCGGAGGGTTGCTGATCTCGCGAGACCCGAAAGCAAGCTTTTTCAACTAGTCTTTGCAGCTATCGAGAGACACGAGAAATGAAGATAACGGAGACTGTGCTTCCTGCTCGTGCTGAATTGAAGCTATGGCTTCCAAAGGATGGCTTCTCAGATGATTTTGTTCGAGCCATTGCGGCGGCGTGCTCGCGCTTTTCTGACGTTGATGAGGCGTATTTGGTTCTTATGGGCGACGAAGGAACGCTGCTGATCGCGTTTCAGATGTCGGAACCATCAATGGATGCGGCGTCTCTCAACAGTATGGTGGCTGAAGTGATGGAAGGGCTTATGCCTCTTTTTGATGCGACTGTTCAGATGGATGCAATTTGTTTGAACGGTCGCCCCGGAGTTCGAGACAGCATCTTGTCGTTAACTTCGCCGTTCTATAAGAAGGTGTAGTTCCAAACAGTGGATTAACCATTGCGGCTAATCCGGCGACACGAAATCCGGCCGCTATTTCCCGAGGATTCGGCACGCTCAACTCGCGTCAGTCGGCGGTGTTGGAGCAATTGCCGGAATTCGGCTCCAGCACGATTGCACATAAGTCATTTGGTCAACGCGATCTGTCGGCATTGACCGCTGCGACGGGTGACGAATTCGCAATGTTCTCGGTGGGCGGACGTCGCTTGATATTCCGAGGCGATGGTAGCTCTGTCCCGATCAATCCAGCGATGGGCTCGCAGCTGGCCAGCAAAGGCTGGCGCTGGTCGGCGCCAACTATGTCGGTCAGAAACTTGCCGGCACGGACGTCTCTTTCAGTTGGAAAAGCATAGCCGCCAGTGCGGTGAGCAGTGTTGTAGCTGCCAAGGCAGCGCCTCAACTCTCCGGCAAAATGAACCTGGAGTCGCCGTTCGCACGAGATTTCACTTACGGCATGACCAGCGGCCTAGTCAGTGCGGGCGTGCGCTCTTCGTTCGGCGAGACACTGCATGAGTCTGATTACATGACTGTGGTGGCCGATGCATTCGGGAATGCGCTTGGGAACGCCGCCGCTCGCGGGATCGGGCAGTCAGCATTGACGAGGGGTTGGAAGGAGCAGGACGAGCTACAAAGGCAAGAGAGGGTTGCAGTCGGATCGAAGGAAAGCCTGCCCAGCGCGTCGCAGATGCCGGGAGCGGCGGTTGAGGCTCAAGGCGACGCTTCGTCGCGGATGGGCGAGCACAGGGAGCTTGGCGATTACCAAGGAGGCGATGCACTTGAAGGCGTTGAGGTCGAGAACGAAGTGGAGCCGTATGCCCAGGCAGACGTTCCCGGTGTGCAGGTTCCGCTGACGTACGAAGAGAAGAATTCGCTGTTCTATGATCGCCACGAAGCCTTGTTTGGCTCGGACTTCACCAACCTCCTGGGGAGGCCCCAGACGGCGGCTTCCTACGAAGACCAGTTGGTCTGGTACAACCAAGCGCGGGACGTTGACGCGCAAATGCCCGTACACGATCACACATCCGAACAGCTCGTTCGGACTGTGACTCCAGAAGAAGTGGATCAATCAGTAGCGGCCGACGGCAGGGCAGTGCTCGACATGGCGTTCGTGCAGCCCGCCAAGGCTGCCGGCCTGTTGGCGTTCAGCCCGATGGCGGCGGGCCTATACGGCCTGTACGGGGCTGGTCAGTTGTGGAACGACGGCTATAAGAAGACTGCTGTTGCGGTTGGGGGGCTGTCGCTCATAGGAATCCGGACGCCGATCGGTGCCGAAGTACGAGCGTTGGCAGGTGAGCTTAATGCATCGGGCCGTCTGGCAATGGGCCCGACAATGGGTGGCCGGAGGGCGCAGATCGGTGCAGTGGGTGACTTGTCGCAGCCGAGCTCCCCTGCTAGCGTTGCAAACAGCTCGCCACTGTCTCAAGCCGCGATGCGTGCAAGGGTTGAGGCGAATGTCGCCGAAAGCGCTGCTGCGCGAGCATCGTCAAATTTCGATAAGTTCGTGCAGAGCGAAGGTAGGCTGTACGAGCAGCTCGATATATGGCCACCAAACTTGGGTCGCGTTGGGCCGGTAGAGATTGTCGATTTGCAACCTGGCTCAATCATCGACCGTTTCGGCCTGCCAAACGGCAGGTTTGTGGCGCCGCAGGGAACGCCATTTCCTGAGAGGGCACTGCCCTCATCCTATGAGGCCGCCAAACCATACTTTATGTATGAAGTTGTGAAGCCAATTCCTGGGGTTGTTCAAAGCCGAGCGTTGCCGTGGTTTGGTCAGCGCGGAATGGGGGTTCAATTTGAACTTCCACGTGGCACCAACTACCTCAATCCGAGCAACGGCTATGTGAGGGTCAGATACCATGAACCGTGATGAATTGAGAGCTGCTCTCGCGCGTAAGCGCGTCAATGAAAGCCTCTATTCCATCGACAAGCTCGCAGATCAAAGCGAGTCCTATTCTGTCGTCATGGATGGAGACAGGTGGAAGGTCGTTTACAAGGAGCGAGGCGAGTTCACTGATATTGAAACTGGCCTTACCGAAGATGAGGCATGTGACTTGGTCTATCGGATGTTTAGAGATGCATTCTGCTGGACAGACTGATGCCATCTTGAACGGCGATTCTTAGCTGCTAAAAAAGCCTACCCACCGCCCGGCACTGCCGGGCGGTGTTGTTTTTGCGTGGCGATGTCGGCGACGCGTTGCGCGTCGCGTCAGCGCGTGGCCGTGACCTGCCCCCGCCGGCCGTACCAGTGATCACTGACAAAGTCCGGGGTTGAAGGGTACTGCGTTGTTGACTTGCTCTGCTCGGTGATTGGCGGCGAACTGGGCGGGCGGGATGCGCCCGCAACTGCTGTGTGGTCGGACCTCGTTGTAGTCGCGGCGCCACCCGGCGATGACGTCTCGGGCCTGAGCCAGCGAAGTGAACCAATGTTCGTTGAGGCACTCATCGCGGAACTTGCCATTGAAGCTCTCGATGTAGCCGTTCTGCATGGGACGGCCCGGTTCGATCAGCAGGTGTTCGATGCCATGCCGCTGCGCCCAGGCAATGAAGGCGCGGCTGGTGAACTCCGGGCCATTGTCGGTTCGCACTGCGCGGGGATAGCCGCGGAAGCAGGCGGCCTGGTCCAGAAGACGCACCACATAGGCGCCACTGATGCCGTGGTCGACCGCGATGTCGACGCATTCGTGGCTGAAGTCGTCGGCGACCGTCAGGCACTTGAGCCGGCGGCCATTGGCGAGCGCATCGCTGACGAAGTCCATGCTCCATACCGCGTTCGGCCTGTTCGCCGGCAGCAGGGCCTGGCGTTCGCTGGCCGGCCGCTTGGCTTTCCTGCGCCGGCGCACGGCCAGGTTCGCTTCGCGGTACAGGCGGTAGATCTTCTTGTGGTTCACGGCAGGGAACTCCGGACGCAGCAGGTCGTGCAGGCGGCGATAGCCGAACCTGCGGCGGACTTGGGCCAGCTCGACGATCCGGGCCGATAACGCCTGCGTGGTGGCCGTAGGCTCGGGAGGATGGCGGAAGGCATCGCGGGACAGCCCCGCAAGGCGGCAGGCCCGGCGCTCGCTCATCCCCGACAGGGCAAGCATGCGCCGGACCGCCTCGCGCTTGCGCTGCGGGGCTAGCGTTTTACCCCGAAGCCCATCTTCAGCGCTTCGATGTCCAGATGGGCCTCGGCCAGCAGCCGCTTGAGCCGGTTGTTCTCCGCTTCCAGCTCCTTCAGTCGCTTGGCGTCCTCGGCTTCCATGCCGCCGTACTTGGCCCGCCAGGCGTAGAAGCTGGTGGGACTGAAACCGTGCTGTCGGGCGAGCTCCGATACGGCCATGCCGGCCTCGGCCTGCTTGATGAATCCGATGATCTGCTCGGTGGTGAAACGACTCTTCTTCATGTCCGTCCTCTTGGGTGACGGACTTTACAGCTTCACTTGGTACGGCTCAGCGGGGGCAGGTCAAAAGAACCCGGCACCTTTAGGACGACCCAGAACTGGATTGGCCCCAAGGGCTGCTCCATAGACAAGGCCAACTTTGTGCCGCCCAGCCCAATGATAGTGCTCGAGCACTTGGAAGCATGGGAGCGTTACATAGCCGGGGAAGATCTAGACCCCCTGATTCAAGCAGCAGTGATGCACGCTCAGTTTGAGATCATCCATCCATTCGTTGACGGCAATGGTCGCATTGGGCGATTGCTCATCCCACTCTTGCTCTATTCGAAGGGCCGAATCTATAAGCCCATGTTCTATCTGTCTGGCTACCTGGAGAGCCATCGGGATGAATATTACGGACGTCTACGTGCCGTTACCGACAATGGCGAATGGAACGAGTGGGTGCTGTTCTTCTTGCGCGCAGTAACCGAACAAGCCCAGCAGAACGAGAATGCTGCAACCTCAATCCACGCGCTTTACGAAAAGATGAAGGCCTCGGTCCGCACGGCGACGAAATCTCAATACAGCGCGTCGGTTACTGACACCCTATTTCATAAACCGATCTTCCGGGTCTCGCATATCGAGGATTCGGGTACGGTGCCGCCAGCATCCGCACACAAGATCGTGCAGCAACTTATTGAGGTCGGCCTTGTTCGTCAGATTCGCGAGGGCAAGGGCCGCAGACCAGGCCTCTATATCTTCCCGCAACTACTGAACATTGCCGAAGGCCGGGACATCTACTAAGTCGCACCAATCTGGAGGGAGGCTTTGGCTGGGATGGTAACCGGGTGGGTGTGGCGCGGCTTCCGCCCAAGGCCTAGTTCCAATGGGTGATTCGTGAGAGTGCTAAACACGGGAACCGTCCTAGCAACAGATGTTTTCCACTTCACGGGCGGCATCATCGGCAGGCCCGTGGTGGACGGCGGTATCGTCATCGGACCCATTGGGGGGCACGCAGGCCCCCGGTACATCGGGCCCATGTCATTTGCCGAAGCGTGTGTGGCGGCAAGTGATGCAGGCTCTTACTTCATGGGAACGAACCAGATCCATGCCAACGATGGCCCAGAACGGAGTGAGTTCTGGTGCCCAAATATTGGTAGTGAAGGCGCGCAACGGCAGAGCTCTGATACCTGGAGTGCAATTGCCTACACGGCCAGCACCGCAGGTGATTCAGTCTCATCCGAACTAGCTCGCTACCTTGCGATGTCGATGAGACGCCAACTCCTAGTGCAGGGATTTGACCAACTCGATTTGTCGCTGGGTTGCCTCTAGCATGCAATAACTGTAGTTGGCGACACCACCGGGGGCCCAGGGCGCGACCTCCTCGAACCTGCACCATGACTCCCGAAAGGCAACCCAGGACTGGCGCGCGCCAACGAGCGCTGCTCGTGCTTCGTCGTCCAGACTTTGGTCTAACTTGACGTATTGGTTACCGAGCTCCCGTTCCAGCCTCTTGAGTTCTGCTTCGTCGCACGCAGCCCATTGGCTATTCTTAAATGCACTCAGGTCGACACTGTCGTAGCACAGTTGATGCTCTTCCGAGAATTTGCTCTGAGCGCGAACGGATGGCATCGACAAGACAAAGGCGCAGATTGCAGCTACTGCCAGGTGGGTGCGGCGCCCCATATTTAGACTCCATCCGAAATTTGAGCCATTCGGTTTGCCTAACGCCAGAGTTAAGCCGCACCGCGGAGCGGTGTCGGCTTGAATGAATTGTTAGGCCCGATCATCGGGCCACTCCCAGCCATCGCATCTGCCAACGAAGTCACCATGCAATCCCATGCCGCTAAGGTCAACGGCTAATGATCGGCCATTGACAGTAAGGCCTAGACCGCGACAGTCAACCCACCAAGAAAGCACGGCCAGAGCATCGTGTATGGCGCCACGACGCTCTTGAAGTAGTGTTTCGGACAGTAGGGCTCGCTGCTCTGCCGTGAGTGAGTTCAGGAGGCTATTGAAAGCGGTGTGCCCGCTCTCCGCATGGAAAGGAGAGTTCCCAGCAGCGCGTTTGGCAAGAGCGCTATAGAGCCGTGTCTCTCCCGCAAGCTGGTCGATGATTGCTTTGTACGCGATGTTGTCTGACATGAGACCTAACGCCTGAGCTAAGTCAAACCGCGAGGCGGCGTCGGCTTGAAGGAATTGTTAGACACACTGCTACTGCTCGATGGCAGGCATCTCCGGTGGCGGAGGGCCTAGCTTGAACATTAGCGGCATGGGTGGTGCAGTAAGCGCGATGGAGGACTCAAATATTGCACAGTCACGCTGCGCGCCGGTACAGAACACTGTGATGCCGATGCCCTTGTACCGATCGCCGTCAAATAGCGCCCGGTAGCGCGCCGCCTTATGATCCGGGAAGAAAACCCAAGCCGAAAAGTGCGGTTCTTGTGACTCGTATATCTTCAGGCCGGCTGCTTTTCCAGAATCCGGGAGCGTGTACTTGGCTGCCACGACTGTCTCAAGCTCAGCGATTGACGCTGCCGCTATATCTGAGCAGTCCCATTTGAAAATCTCTCGCTGCGTGACGTTGGAACTCTTGCCGCAGTATTCCAGAGTGGGTGGGTGATCTGCCGCTGTTGCAGGTGCGACCGTCATTGTCAGTGTGAAGAAGATGGCGAGTAAGTGAGAGATTTTCATGCAGGTGTGCAATATGGCCTGATGTGTGGTCCAACTACCTGATAGGCGGACCCGTGGGTCCGGTTATACGTCTGACGCCACATCCCAGCGAATGGGCCGTAACCTTCTGATTCGGCTTGAGCTTATGCAAGCTGGGTCCGGCTAACAAGCCGGCGTATAGCAGGACCCGTTGGGTCGCGTCGGATTGCCCAACCAACGACGGCTATGGGTCGAAAGCCGACATTAGCCCCCGTTCGACCGCGCCGCCCGGCCCTATGACCCTTATGGGCCAGAAGCAATGGGATGGACTCCTCCTCACCTTGGCACCCGATGGGTGCCAGACTAAATTTGCGAAACAGTCGCGGCGAGAAGGAGTCCACCATGAACGAGCTTATGCGCATTGGGGTCGACTTGGCCAAGAACGTGTTCCAGGTGCACGGCGTGGATCACCAGGAGCGAGCTGCTTGGTGCAAGCGGCTGCCGCGGGACCGCTGGCTGCAGGCGGTGACCGAGACGGCGCCTGCCGGCTGCGACATCGGAATGGAAAGCTGCAGCGGCGCCCATCACTGGGCCCGGCAACTGCAGGCGCGGGGGTTCCGCGTGAAGCTGATCGCTCCGCAGTTCGTGAAGCCCTACGTCAAGAGCAACAAGAACGACGCCAACGACGCCGAAGCCATCTGCGAGGCGATGAGCCGACCCAGCATGCGCTTCGTGTCGGTGAAATCGGTGGAGCAGCAGGACATCCAGGCCGCTCACCGCATTCGTGCCGGGCTGGTTGAGCAGCGCACGGCCAAGGCCAACCAGATCCGCGGCCTTGTGGCCGAGTACGGACTGGTCGCTCCCAAGGATATGCTGTCACTGCGTCGCGCAATTCCGCATTGGCTGGAGGATGCAGATAACGGGCTTAGCGATCGTTTCCGTCACCTGCTCGATGGGCTGTGGCATGACATACGCGCCTTGGATGACCGCGTCGCCGAACTCGATGTGGATATCGGCGCCATCGCCCAAATCGACCCCGATGCCGTGCGACTGCAGCAGTTGCGCGGCGTCGGCCCGATGATCGCCACCGCATTGGTGGCTGCGGTGGGTGACGCCCGGCAGTTTGCCAATGGACGCCAGCTTTCAGCGTCGCTAGGCCTGACACCCCGTCAGCACAGTTCGGGTGGCAAGGAGCGCCTGCTGGGCATCAGCAAACGCGGCGATGCCTATCTGCGCTCGCTGCTGGTGCACGGCGCTCGGTCCATGCTGCGAGCGGCCAATGGCAAAGAGGACCGACTCAGTCGATGGGTATGCCGGCTGGCAGAGCGGTCGCACCCGAACGTGGCCTGCGTGGCCTTGGCCAACAAGAGCGCACGCATGGCCTGGGCCATGCTGCGCCACGGCACCGACTATCAACCGGAGCTGGCCGCCGCCTGACACCTGGAGAAGTCCCTGAGATTGCGAACACCCTGCAGATGGCAAACCGGTCGGACCGGCGTCGGCAAACCCCTAAATGTCCTGGTGCGTAAAGCACGTAGAAGCGATTGGGAGCCGGCGCGCGAATAGCCCATCAAGGCCCAGCACCGCGAGGCGGTGCGTTCAGTCCGAGGCCGGATATACGTGCGCAGTCGACTAGGGCGCCGAACGCGGGATGCTTGCAGTCAGAGGAGGAGTCCATATACGGACATTCGCAACTCCTAAGTTAAGCCGACACTAAGCGCGTAGCGGTGGTGTTCGGCTTGAATGAGTAAAAAGGAGACTTCCCGCCCCTGCGGACAACCGCTCGGTCTTTGATGACCATGATGGTTTT
>NZ_JBDGKY010000039.1:0-11485 GCF_057656135.1 Lysobacter sp. Soil_N_23 | reverse complement strand
CGGGCCGGGGATTGCTCCGCCCCTTCGTCGGACATCCTGTCCGAAGGCGGGGCGCGGGACATCCATGTCCCGCTGCTGCGCAATCCCCGGCCCGGCGGACGCCGCTCTGCCATGTCGCTTCACGGTCTTCGACAGCACCTGCAAACCGTCATCACCGCGAAGGCGGGGACGACGCCGTTCCGCAGACGAATGCCCAATGCACCGTCCCGAACGCAGTGCTGGAAGAACCAAACGAAACGGGGAGCGCCGGTCACCCGGCCCTCCCCGTTCGATACCGCAATGGCGGCTGGCGGGCTTAGACGTTCATGCCCTGCAGCGCCGGGTGCACCAGCTTGCCACCCTCGACGTTGATGCCGCGCACCAGCGCCTGGTTCTGACGCCAGGCGTCGCCCGAGGCCAGCTTGTTGACCCACGGCAGGATCGCCGCGCAGATCGCCTGCGAGCTGGTCTGCGGCACGGCGCCGGGCATGTTGGTCACGCAGAAGTGGGTCACGCCCTCTTCGACGTAGGTCGGCTCCTTCCAGGTGGTCGGACGCGAGGTCTCGAAGCAGCCGCCCTGGTCGATCGAGATGTCGACGACCACGCTGCCGTCCTGCATGCCCTTGAGCATCTCGCGGGTCAGCACGTGCGGAGCGCGTGCGCCGGTGACCAGCACCGCGCCGACGACCAGATCGGCCGAGGCCACTTCGCGCGCGACAACGTCGGCGTACGGGTACAGGGTGGTGACGTTGTTGCCCAGGCGCATCATCTGGTCCATGCGGTCCTGGCGCATTTCGAACACGACCACGTTCGAGCCGCCGGCCGCTGCCAGGGCCGCCGAGGCGCTGCCGGCCTGGCCGGCGCCGAACACGACGACCTTGCCACGCTCGGTCGACGGCAGGCCGCCCAGGAGCTTGCCCTTGCCGCCTTCGGGCTGGTGCAGCAGGTGGGTGCCGACCTGGACAGCGATCTTGCCGGCGATGACCGACATCGGCGCCAGCAGCGGCAGGTCGCCGTTGGGCAGCTCGACGGTCTCGAAGGCGATACCGGTCAGGCCGATGTCGAGCAGGTGCCTGGTCAACTCCGGCTCTGCAGCCAGGTGCAGGTAGCAGAACAGCAGATGATCCTTGCGCAGGTGCTTGAGGTCGCCGGCGATCGGCTCCTTCACCTTCACGATCAGCTGGCCCTTCTCGTAGAGGTCGGCTGCATCGGCGGCGATCTTCACGCCCAGCTGGGTGTACTGCTCGTCGGTGAAGCCAGACTTGATGCCGGCATCCTTCTCGAGCCAGACCTCATGGCCGCGCTTGACCAGGTCGCCGGCAGCTGCCGGAACGAGCGCAACGCGCCCTTCGAGGGTCTTGGTTTCCTTGGGAACGCCGATCCGCATGTCTCTACCTTCTTCGAATGTTGATGCAAGTGTTGAACCCCCCACGCGGGCATGCGCGGGCGATTGCGAGGGGAATGACGCAAAAAAGCGCCGCATGTGCGGCGCGTACCGCTATTGTCCTTCACAAGCCAGACAGGGCTCACGGCGCAGTGCAACATTGCATCCATGCAGCTCGCCTTGTTTTGCCGGGGTGCCGCCTCCAAGCTATGGCTTCGACGACCCGACACACGCCGGCGTATGGCTGCAACCTCGCCAACGCCTCTTCATCCATTAGCCCGCGATTATACCAATGACCCCATCGAAGCACTCCCACGTCATCATCCTCGGCTCCGGCCCGGCCGGCTGGACCGCGGCCGTCTACGCCGCGCGCGCCAATCTCAAGCCGCTGGTGATCACCGGCCTGCAGATGGGCGGCCAGCTGATGACCACGACCGAAGTCGACAACTGGCCCGGCGATGCGCACGGGCTGATGGGGCCGGACCTGATGGCGCGCATGCAGGCGCATGCCGAGCGCTTCGACACCGAGACGGTGTTCGACCACATCCATACCGCCGACCTGTCCTCGCGGCCGTTCAGGCTCGTCGGCGACAGCGGCGAATACACCTGCGACGCCCTGATCATCGCCACCGGCGCCACGGCCAAGTACCTGGGCCTGCCGTCGGAGGAGCTGTTCAAGGGCCGCGGCGTGTCCGCCTGCGCCACCTGCGACGGCTTCTTCTACAAGGAGCAGGACGTGGCGGTGATCGGCGGCGGCAACACCGCGGTCGAAGAAGCGCTGTACCTGTCCAACATCGCCCGCAAGGTCTACCTGGTGCACCGCCGCGACACGCTGCGTGCGGAGAAGATCATGCAGGACAAGCTGTTCGCGAAAATCCAGTCCGGCAAGATCGAACCGATCTGGCACCACGAGGTCGACGAAGTGCTCGGCAACGATGCCGGAGTGACCGGCCTGCGCGTGAAGTCGGTGCAGGATGGATCGACCCGCGAGGTGTTGATCCACGGTCTGTTCGTCGCCATCGGCCATACCCCGAACACCTCGTTGTTCGAAGGCCAGCTGGCGATGAAGAACGGCTACATCACCATCCGCACCGGCCTGGAAGGCAACGCCACGCAGACCTCGGTGCCGGGCGTGTTCGCCGCCGGTGACGTCGCCGACCAGGTCTATCGCCAGGCCATCACCTCCGCAGGCTTCGGCTGCATGGCCGCGCTGGACGCGGAGAAGTTCCTCGACAAGGAAGGTTGATGCTGGAGGACGGGGAGGTGGTGGTTCATGCAATGGACACCGCCCCCGTCCCTGCGCCTTTCGTAGGAGCGAGCTTGCTCGCGATCGCCACCTTTCCGCAGGCAGATGGCTGGTCGCGAGCAAGTTCGCTCCTACAGATGTGGGCGGCAGCCGGTTGAGATGACTGCACCGCGCATCATCACCTCGCTGTCGGACATCCCCGCCTCGCAGTGGGATGCCCTGCACGATGGCAGCAACCCTTTTGTCGCCCATGCCTTCCTCAGCGGGCTCGAACAGCATGGCTGCCTGCGCACGCAATGGGGCTGGACGCCGCAGCACCTGACCCTGTGGGAGGGCGCGGACCTCGTTGCCGCCGCTCCGGCCTACCTGAAGGAGAACTCGCACGGCGAGTTCGTCTTCGATCACGCATGGGCACACGCCTATGCGCAGCATGGGCTGGAGTACTTCCCCAAGTGGCTGTGCGCGGTGCCCTACTCGCCCGTCACCGGACCGCGCCTGCTCGCCCGCGAATTCGACCGTCAATCCGAACTCGCCCGCACGCTGGCGGACCTGTGTGCGGGCAATGCGCTGTCGTCGGTGCACGTCAACTTCCATCGCGATGACGAGGATCCGGTGTTCGACCGCGACTGGCTGTCGCGGATCGACGTGCAGTACCACTGGCGCAACGACCGCGACTGGCGCGACTTCGACGACTACCTGGCCGCGTTCGACCACAAGCACCGCAAGAACATCCGCCAGGAGCGGGCCAAGGTCGCCCGTGCCGGAGTGACGTTCCGCGTAGTTGAAGGCCGCGATGCCAGCGACGACGACCTGGCGGCGATGCACGGCTTCTACCTGCAGACGTTCGCCGAGTACGGCAACCGCCCCGCGCTGACGCTCGGCTTCCTGCGCCACCTGACGCGTGCGATGCCGGATTCGCTGGTGATGTTCCTGGCGATCCGCGATGACCGCCCGGTCGCCGGCGCGCTTTGCCTGCGCGGCGGCGACACCCTGTACGGCCGCTATTGGGGCGCCAGCGAGACAGCGCCGGGCCTGCACTTCGAGACCTGCTACTACCAGGGCATCGACTATTGCCTCGCGAACGGCCTGACTCGTTTCGAGCCCGGCGCACAGGGCGAGCACAAACTCGCACGCGGCTTCCTGCCTACGATCGTGCGCAGCCGGCACTGGGTGGCGGACGAGCAGTTCCGCGCGGCATTGCGGGACTGGTGCACGCAGGAGTCGGCCGCGGTACGCAGATACGCGGCGACACTGGTCGGACACTCGCCTTTCAAGGACTAGAACACCCCGCGCTGCGCTCGGCACGACAATGGCTTGCCGCCGATGCATCATCGCCACCATGACCGCTTTGCCCGCCCTGCTACCAGACGATCCCGAGGCGCCCTTCCCGCCCGTGGAGCAGGCTCTGCGCCAGCCCGATGGCCTGCTCGCGGTCGGCGGTGACCTTTCGCCGCTGCGCCTGCTCAACGCCTACCGGCACGGCATCTTCCCCTGGTACTCGCAAGGCCAGCCGATCCTGTGGTGGAGCCCGGATCCGCGCACGGTCTTCGCAACCGACGGCGTGAGGCTGTCCTCGAAGTTCCGCCGCGGTCTGCGCCGCAGCGACTGGACGGTCCGCGCCGACACCGCCTTCGAAGAAGTCGTCGAACTCTGCGCGCGCATCCGCCGACCCGGCCAGCGCGGCACCTGGATCACCCGCGAAATGCAGGTCGCCTATCGCCGCCTGCACGCGCTCGGGCACGCGCATTCGTTCGAAGTCTTCGCCGGCGAGCACCTGGTCGGCGGCATTTACGGCGTGGCGGTGGGCCGGATGTTCTACGGCGAGAGCATGTTCAGCGCGCAGTCCGGAGGCTCCAAGGTCGCCCTCGCCGCGCTGGCCCGCCATCTGCACGACTGGGGCTGGCCGCTGATCGACGCCCAGGTCGAGAACCCGCACCTGCTGAGCCTGGGTGCCCAATCCTGGCCGCGCCAAACCTTCGTCGCGCGGGTGGCCGAGATGGCGGCACTGGAGGGCCTCCCCGGCCGCTGGAGCGCCCGCGTAGGCGACTGGCCCGCGTGCCGACTGGCCGATCTGCTGCCCGATTAACCGTTTTTTTGCAACGGCGGCGCGCGCATGGCAAAATACGGGGCTTCGTTCCGTCCCTCATCCTGAGGCACGGGCGCTCCACGCATTTCAGGAACCACATGGCAAAAGACGACGTGATCGAATTCGAGGGCACGGTGGCGGAAACCCTTCCGAACACCATGTTCCGGGTGCGCCTCGAAAACGGGCACGAGATCATTGCCCACATCTCCGGCCGCATGCGCAAGAACTACATCCGCATCCTGACCGGCGACAAGGTGAAGGTCGAAATGACCCCGTACGACCTGACCAAGGGTCGTATCACTTATCGCATGAAGTAATACTTCATAAAGCAGGCGGTAAGCCATTGAATTAAAAAAGGCGGCCATGGGCCGCCTTTTTTGTTGCGAAAGCAAAGTCACTGGGTTCCCGCCTACGCGGGAATGACGGTCAACGAGCAACGTCCATGGGTTCCCGCCTTCGCGGGAACGACGGCTTTCATACGAAGACCGGGCAATGAATCGCTGGAGCGTCGTCCGCCGACCCGGGGATTGCGCAGCAGTGGGCCATGGATGGCCCACGCCCCGCATTCGGACAGGATGTCCGACTAAGGGGCGGAGCAATCCCCGGGTCGGCGGACGACGCCTCTCCGAAGACAAGGCCCCAAGGCCCCGAGACCTACACCGTCGCCGGCAACAGCTTCTCCGGCTCGGCCTGCGCCTCGACCACCAGCTCGTCGTCCTTGACGTCGATGCTGACGCGGCCGCCGTTGACCAGCTTGCCGAACAGCAGCTCGTCCGCCAGCGGGCGCTTGATCTTGTCCTGGATCACCCGCGCCATCGGGCGCGCACCCATCAGCGGATCGAACCCATGCTGGGCCAGCCAGTCGCGCGCGGTCGGTGTCGCCGACAGCGTCACCTCCTTGTCGTGCAACTGCGCCTCCAGCTCGATCAGGAACTTGTCGACCACGCGCAGGATGTGCTCGAAGCCCAGCGCCTGGAACTGCACCACCGCATCGAGGCGGTTGCGGAACTCCGGCGTGAAGCTGCGGCGGATCACCTCCATCGCATCGGTCGAATGATCCTGCTGGGTAAAGCCAATCGTGCGCCGCGCCGCCTGCGCCGCGCCGGCATTGGTGGTCATCACCAGGATCACGTTCTTGAAGTTGGCCTCGCGACCGTTGGTGTCGGTCAGCACGCCGCGGTCCATCACCTGCAACAGGATGTTGAAGATGTCCGGATGCGCCTTCTCGACCTCGTCCAGCAGCAGCACGCAGTGCGGCGTCTTGACGATCTTCTCGGTCAGCAGACCGCCCTGGTCGAAACCGACGTAACCCGGGGGCGCACCGATCAGGCGGCTGACCGAATGCGGTTCCATGTACTCGGACATGTCGAAGCGGACCAGCTCGATGCCCAGCTGCAGCGCCAGCTGCTTGGTCACCTCGGTCTTGCCGACACCGGTGGGACCGGCGAAGAGGAAGTTGCCGATCGGCTTGTCCGGATTGGACAGGCCCGAGCGTGCCAGCTTGATGGCCGAGGTCAGCGTGTCGATCGCCGGATCCTGGCCGAAGATCACCATCTTCAGGTTGCGCTCGAGGTTGCGCAGCACGTCCTTGTCGGAGGCGCTGACCTGCTTGGTCGGGATCCGCGCCATTTTGGCGACGATCGTCTCGATCTCCTCGACGTCGATCAGGCTCTTGCGGATGTCCAGCGCCAGCAACCGCTGCCGCGCGCCGGCCTCGTCGATCACGTCGATGGCCTTGTCCGGCAGCAGGCGGTCGCCGATGTGCTTGACCGACAGGTCCACCGCCGCCTGCAGCGCGTCGTCGGCGTAGGTCACGCCGTGGTGCGCCTCGTACTTGGGCTTGAGGCCCTGCAGGATCTCGTAGGCCTCGCCCACCGTCGGCTCGACGATGTCGATCTTCTGGAAGCGTCGCGCCAGGGCCCGGTCCTTCTCGAAGATGCCGCGGTATTCCTGGAACGTGGTCGAGCCGATGCAGCGCAGGTCGCCCGACGCCAGCGCCGGCTTGATCAGGTTGCTGGCGTCCATGGTGCCGCCGCTGGCACTGCCGGCGCCGATGATGGTGTGGATCTCGTCGATGAAGAGCACGGCCTCGGGCAGCTTCTTGAGCTGCGTCAGCACCGCCTTCAGGCGCTTCTCGAAATCGCCGCGGTACTTGGTGCCGGCCACCAGCGCGCCCAGGTCGAGGGCGTAGATGGTGGCGTCGGCGAGCACGTCCGGCACGTCGCCGTCGACGATGCGCTTGGCCAGGCCCTCGGCGATCGCGGTCTTGCCTACGCCGGCCTCGCCCACGTACAGCGGGTTGTTCTTGCGGCGGCGGCACAGCACCTGGATGGTGCGCTCGACTTCGTCGGCACGGCCGACCAGCGGGTCGATCTTGCCTTCGCGGGCGAGCTGGTTGAGGTTGACCGCGAACTCGGCCAGGGCGTCACCCTTGCCTTCGCCCTCGCCTTCACCCGAGGGCGACTCGCCCTCTTCCTGCGAACGCGAGGATTCCTCGCCGCCCTGCTTGGCGATGCCGTGGGAGATGTAATTGACGACGTCGAGGCGGGCGACGTCCTGCTGGTTGAGGAAGTAGACCGCGTGCGAATCCTTCTCGCCGAAAATAGCCACCAGCACATTGGCGCCGGTGACCTCCTTCTTGCCCGAGGACTGGACGTGGTAGACCGCACGCTGGAGCACCCGCTGGAAACCCAGGGTCGGCTGCGTGTCGCGGTCGACGTCTTCGGGCAGCACCGACACCGAGGTGGCGATGGCCTGTTCCAGGTCGGTGCGCAGGCGCGGGAAGTCGACCCCGCACGCCTTCAGTACGGCCTCGGCGGACGGGTTGTCGAGCAGCGCCAGCAGCAGGTGTTCGACCGTCATGTACTCGTGGCGCGCCTCGCGGGCGCGCTTGTAGCACTGGCCGATGCTGTATTCGAGATCCTTGCTGAACATGGGGCGAGAGCCTCCGGAAACTACTGCCGTCCTAGATGGGGGTGGGACCGGCGAATTCCATGCCGCCTGAAAGGCCCGCCGCAAGTCCCTTCCCTGACCTCAATGTCTTGGACCGGCCGCGGCCGCGACTGGTTCCACCCTTCTTACTGGTCGAGACGTGCTAAGCAGAACTTTTAGGCCTTTTCCATCGTGCACAGCAAGGGGTGTTGGTTGAGCCTTGAAAATTCGTTCACCTGCGCCACCTTGGATTCTGCGACCTCGCGGGTGAAAACCCCGCACACACCGCGGCCGCGGGTATGCACGTGCAGCATGATCTGGGTGGCTTTTTCGGCGTTCATGGCGAAAAAGCGCATCAGCACCTCGACCACGAAGTCCATCGGGGTGTAGTCGTCGTTCAGCAGCAGGACGGAATACAGGGGCGGACGGGCCACCTCCGGCTTGCCGGTTTCCACCATCACGCCATGGTGTTGTTCGTGTTCGGTCTGTTTGGCCATGGCGGAATTATAGGGCCCGGGCCGCTGCCGGTCGTGGACGCCCATGCCCGGGCGCCGGCACAATGCTGCAGATTCCCCGCTTTCAATAGCCCAGGAGCCAAACCCGATGCGTCTGCTTGCTGCGATGCTGATCGCATTGTCATCGTTGCCGGCCCTGGCCGCCGACACCGGTGTGCCTGCTGGTGAAACGCAGCATCCTGTCTCCGACGCGCTCATCGCCCGTCAGCTGGACGGCCTGGAGTACCGCTACGAGGTGGACGAGGACGGCGACTACAAGTTGACCTTCGAAGTCGACGACAAGCGCAGCCAGCTGGCCTACGTGCTCTCGACGACGGAGACCTTCGGCAACCTCGAGGTTCGCGAGATCTGGTCGCCGGCGTATCGCGCCTCGGCGGCGCAGTTCCCGGTCGACGTCGCCAATCGCCTGCTGGAGGACAGCCAGTCGAGCAAGCTCGGCGGGTGGGTCAAGCAGGGCGACATGGCGGTGTTCGTGGTCAAGATCGCCGCCGACGCCGCGGCCGCTGAGCTGGACGATGCGCTCGACTTCGTGCTGCGCTCGGCCGACCAGATGGAAGCGGCCCTGACCCAGGGCAAGGACGAATTCTGAAATGAGTTACCGCGAAGGCCGGTTCTGGCAACCCGACGTGACCGTGGCCACGGTGGTGGTCGACGGCGGCCGGCTGCTCGTGGTGGAGGAGTCGGTCGGCGGCCGACTGGTGCTCAACCAGCCGGCCGGGCACCTGGAGCCGGACGAAAGCCTGCACGAAGCCGCGCTGCGGGAAACGCTGGAGGAAACCGGCTGGGACGTCCGCCTCACCGCCTTCGTCGGCGCTTACCAATGGAAGGCCCCGGTCAACGGCGACGGCAGCGGCGGGCGCCATTACCTGCGCTTCGCCTTCGCCGCCGAACCGGTCAGGCACGATCCTGCACGACCGCTGGACGACGGCATCGTCCGCGCGGTCTGGATGACACCCAGCGAGCTGCAGGTCGCCCGGGAGCGCCACCGCAGCCCGCTGGTGTGGCGAGCGGCGGCAGACTTCCTGGCGGGGCACAGGTACCCGCTGGAGCTGGCCCAGCACCTGGCATGAGCAAGGCCGTGATCGCGCTGATATGAGCACGCTGACATGAGCACGCCGACATGAGTGCGGCACAGGCAAGAACCATCGTCGGCATGTCCGGGGGGGTCGATTCCTCGGTGGCCGCGCTGCACCTGCGCGATGCGGGCGAACCGATCGCCGGCTTGTTCATGCAGAACTGGGCCGATGACGGCAGTGGCGACTGCCGCGCCGAGGACGACCGCCGCGATGCGGTCGCGGTCAGCGGCCGGCTCGGCATCCAGATCCACTTCCGCGATTTCTCCGGCGAGTACTGGGCCGGCGTGTTCGAGCACTTCCTGGCCGAGTACGCCGCCGGTCGCACGCCCAACCCCGACGTGCTGTGCAACCGCGAGATCAAGTTCAAGCATTTCCTCGACGCCGCCCGCGACCTGGGCGCGCAGTACATCGCCACCGGCCACTACGCCCGGGTCGAGGCATCCGCCGGCCGCCACCTGCTGCTGCGCGCGGTGGACCGCAGCAAGGACCAGAGCTATTTCCTGCACCAGCTCGGCCAGGCGCAGCTGGCGGCGACCCGTTTCCCGCTGGGCGAACTGATCAAGCGCGACGTGCGGCAAATGGCACTCGACGCCGGCCTGCCCACTGCGGCCAAGAAGGACTCGACCGGCATCTGTTTCATCGGCGAGCGCGATTTCCGCGAGTTCCTCGGCCGCTACCTGCCGGCACGCGAAGGCGAGATGCGTACTCCCGGGGGCCAGGTGATCGGCCGCCATTCCGGCGTGTTCTATTTCACCCTCGGCCAGCGCGAAGGTCTCAACATCGGTGGCGTGCGCGGCTTCGAGGCGGCGCCATGGTACGTGGTCGGCAAGGATGTCGCCGGCAACGTCCTCTACGTCGACCAGGGCGCCGACAGCCCCTGGCTGCAGTCGCACACGCTGTGGTCGGAACCGGCGCACTGGATCGCCGGCGCGGCGCCGTCGGCGCGCTTCACGTGCACCGCGCAGACCCGCTATCGCCAGAAGGATGAGGCCTGCGAAGTGAGCGTGCGCGACGACGGCACACTGGAAGTCCGCTTCGCGCGCCCCCAACGTGCGGTAACGCCGGGACAGTCGCTGGTCCTCTATGACGGCGACGTCTGCCTGGGTGGCGCGGTCATTGCCACCACCGATGCACCGCTGGAAGAACGATTGAAGGCCCAAGCTGCATGAATCAAAGCAATTCCATGTCCACCCGTGTGCTGGCGCTGGCCGGTCTGGTGCAGGCGCTGGCGCAGGTGCGGCGCGTTGCCGACACCGGCCAAGCCAATGCCGCCATCCTCGGCACCGCGATGGATTCGGTCTTCCGGATCGATTCGCCCTCGCCCGCTGCGATCTATGGAGGCATCGAGGCGGTGCGACCGGGGCTGGCCCTGCTGCGCGACTATTTCAGCAACCAGCAGCGCGACGAGCAGTTGCCGCGCCTGGTGCTGGCGGTGCTGCAGCTGGAGCGCCGCTTTGTCCGCGACGACGACATGGCCCAGCGCGTGCAGGCCGGAATCCGTGCGCAGGCGGGCAACGCCGAGCGCAGTGGCAGCAGCCATCCGGACGTGATGAATGCCCTGGGCAGCCTGTACGCGGAAACCCTGAGCCACCTGCGTCCGCGCGTGCTGGTGCAGGGCAACCCGCACTATCTTGGGCAGGCCACTGTGGTGGCCGAGGTGCGCGCGATCCTGCTCGCCGCCGTGCGCTCGGCGGTGCTGTGGCGCCAGTGCGGCGGCAGCCTGTGGGACTTCCTGCTGCGCCGGCGCGAGTTGCTGTCGGCGGTCAACGACCACCTGGGCTAAGTACCTTGTAGGAGCGAGCTTGCTCGCGACCAGGCGTCTGATACGCCAGTCGCGAGCAAGCTCGCTCCTACACGAGGCGGCGCGGTTCAGGCCAGCGGCAGGAGCGCCCCGCCGCTCTGCCCCCAGGCCCAGCACACGGCCGCGATCAATGCCAGCGCAAGCATCCAGCGCAGCGCCTGTTCGACGCGATCGGTCCCCTTGTGCGTCTTCATGTTGTCCCCCTGACTGCGCGCGATGAAACGACAGTGCGCGACGCAAGTCCTTGACTGTTGTCACGCACTGGATGCGCAGGGTCGGCCAGGTTCGAGGTTAGCGATGAACGGCACAGTCCTTGGGGCTGTTGGCGGCGATTGGCGGCTGTTCGTGCTTTCGGGCTTGCGTCTGCGGAGCGGCGTCGTCCGCCGGGCGGGGCGTGGGCCATCCATGGCCCACTGCTGCGCAATCCCCGGCCCGGCGGACGACGCTTCGGCATTTCGTTGCATGGT
>NZ_JBDGKY010000038.1:0-11816 GCF_057656135.1 Lysobacter sp. Soil_N_23 | reverse complement strand
ACCCCTCTCCCGCAAGCGGGAGAGGGGCTAAAGAAGACCGTCATCCCCGCGAAGGCGGGGACCCAGCGACGTTGCTCCAATAACCGTCATTCCCTGCGGGAACCCATGGACGTGGTTTTCGACATCTCCCTCGCTTAAGACAAGCGCACAAAAAAGGCGCGGAAACCGCGCCTTTTTCATTGCGACAGTTGGACTCAGTCGCGCGACTGCAGCTTCGACAGCAGGCGCAGGAATTCGACGTACAGCCACACCAGCGTGACCATCAGTCCGAATGCGCCGTACCACTCCATGTACTTCGGGGCATTGTGTTCCACGCCGCTCTCGATGAAGTCGAAATCCAGCACCAGGTTCATCGCTGCGATGACCACCACGAACAGGCTGAAGCCGATGCCGATCAGGCCGGACTCGTGGATGTAGGGCACGTTGATGCCGAACATGCCAAGGCCCATCGTCACCAGATAGAGCAGGGCGATGCCGCCGGTGGCCGCGGCCACGCCGAGCTTGAAGTTCTCGGTCGCCCGGATCAGGCCCGAGCGATAGGCGAAGAGCAGGGCGAACAGCGTGCCGATGGTCAGCATCACCGCCTGCAGCACGATGCCCTCGAAGCGATGGTTGTACATGGCCGAGATCGCACCGAGGAAGAAGCCCTCGACCAGCGCGTACAGCGGCGCCGTCACCGGCGACCACTCCTTCTTGAACGCGGTGACCAGGGCCAGCACCAGGCCGCCGATCGCGCCGCCCCACAGGTAGGGGCCCGCGCCCACCGCGCCGGCGGCGGTGAAGCTGATCTGGCTCCAGGCGAAGGTCGCGGTGATCACGCACAGCAGCAACAGCAGGCCGGTCTTGTTGACGGTGCCGGCCAGGGTCATGGCATCGCCGTCGCGGCGCACCACCGTGCCGCTGCCGAGGTCCAGAAACGTCGTGTCCTTGAGTGCCGGATTGCCGCTGCGCATGGGTGTCCCCTTGTTTCGGATCGATGGAATGTGAACGGGGCGAGCATACACGTTGTCATGGAGCGCGCTGCCGTGGTGTCGGTTCGCGGCATCGCGTCGTTGACAGGGACGCGTCGTCCGCCCAAACTAGCCGGCCTTTCGCGGCGTTGGCGCGCAACGAAAGTCCGGGACTCGGGGTATAGCTCAGCCTGGTAGAGCGCCAGCTTTGGGAGCTGGATGTCGTGGGTTCGAATCCCTCTGCCCCGACCATCCGCCAGGTGCTCGACCGTCGTTCTGCCGAGTGCCAGTTTCGAGTGTCAGTTAAGATGCGACGCTGGCGCCCGTAGCTCAACCGGATAGAGCACCGGCCTTCTAAGCCGGTGGTTGTGGGTTCGAGTCCCGCCGGGCGCGCCAAAACCAGTGGGCCGGCATGTATGCCAAAAGCCCGCGAAAACAAGCTTTATGGTGGCTGTAGCTCAGTTGGTTAGAGTACTGGATTGTGATTCCAGATGTCGGGGGTTCGAGTCCCCTCAGCCACCCCACTTTGTTGTTGCGTGATGTTGGCGAGATCGATTTTTGTTGTTATGATTTCGCCCCTAAGTTGTTCCGGGCCGTTAGCTCAGTTGGTAGAGCAGTTGACTCTTAATCAATAGGTCCAAGGTTCGAATCCTTGACGGCCCACCAATCCCGGAAAAGCACCTGGCAACCCCAGGTGCTTTTTTCTTTTCCGGCGCCAAAACGTCGGAGTTCCGGCCTAGAATGCCGCCGCGACGGTCTCGTCCCCGGGCTGGCTGCGCGAAAGTGGCGGAATTGGTAGACGCCCTGGATTTAGGTTCCAGTGCCGCAAGGCGTGCGGGTTCGAGTCCCGCCTTTCGCACCAGCCCGCCCGAACAAAAGGCGGCCGAAATGGCTGAGCGAGCCGTCGCGAGTAGCCACCCCAACGAACCGGGCTTTTGCCGCCCCAGCCGTACCGGCAGGCTGCCATTGCAATTGAGAGAGCGCTCGCGAGTAGCGACCCCAACGAACCAAGGTTTTTGCCGCCCCATGCCTGCCGGCAGGCGGCCATCGCAATCGAGCGAGCGCTCGCGAGTAGCCATCTCGCCGGGTCCGGCTTTTGACGCCCGGGCCGGCCCCGTTCGGCCCCCACAGCCGCCTCTCCCTGAATCCGTCACTACGCTGGCGGCGCGGCCCGTAATCGGCGAAACTATTCCGTTCCGCTGGCCGGCGGGCTCGTTTTCGCTGCGGCCGCGGTCGGACAGGATCATCAACATCGTGCCGTGGCTGGTCGCCGCGGTGGCAGGAGTGGATATGCAAGTTTCGGTCGAATCGCTCGGCAACCTCGAACGTCGCATGACTTTCAGCCTCCCGGCGGATCGCCTGGAAGCCGTGGTCGGCGGCCGCCTGCGCGAGATCTCGCGCGGCGCCAAGATCAAGGGTTTCCGCCCCGGCAAGGTCCCCGCCAAGGTGATCGAGCAGCGCTTCGGCGCCCAGGTCCGCGCCGAGGTTCTCGACGGCCTGCTGCGCGAAGGCTTCAGCAATGCCGTGCGCGAGCAGTCGCTGCAGATCGCCGGCAACCCGCAGATCGTCCCGGCTTCGGACGCTGAGCTGGCCTACGTGGCCACCTTCGAAGTGGTGCCGGACTTCGGCGACATCGACGTCGCCAAGCTCAACGTCATCCGTCATACCGCCGAAGTCAGCGATGCCGACATCGACGCGATGATCGAGAACCTGCGCATGCAGCGCCGCAGCTGGAGCGCGGTCGAGCGCGAAGCCGCCGCCGGCGACGCGGTCGAGATCGAGACCTGGTCGCAGGCCGGCGACGACCGCCTGCCTGCCGAGGGCGTCGAGCGCGGTGCCACGATCATCGGTTCGGCCTCCATGCTGCCGGCGATCGAGTCGGCCCTGGTCGGTCTCAAGGCCGGCGAGGAAAAGGTTGCCGACATCGAGTTCCCGCCGGAATGGCGCGTGCCGCAGTTCGCCGGCCGCACGGTCCAGGTCCACCTGAAGGCGACCAAGGTCTCCGAGCCGGTGCTGCCTGAGGTCGACTTTGCCTTCATCAAGAGCTTCGGCGTGCGCAGCGGCGATGCGGAGCAGTTCCGCGCCGACATCCGCAGCAACCTGGAGCGCGAGCTCAAGGGGGCGCTGATGACCCGCCTGCGTCGTGAAGTCGGCGAGCAGCTGATTGCCGCCTACTCGCACGTCGAGATGCCGCCGAAGGTGGTCGAAGGCGAAGCGCGCGACATGGCCCGCCAGACCATCGAACAGGCCCGCCGCCAGGGACGTGCCATCGGCGAGATCCCGGCCGACGCCCACATGGGCTTCATGGACGCCGCGCGCAAGCGCGTGCTGGTCGGCCTGGTCGTCGGCGAGATCGCTCGTCGCAACGATCTGCGCCTGGAACCCAAGCGCGTCACCGAGACCCTGCAACTGATCGCCTCGACCTACGAGGAACCGCAGCAGGTGATCGAGCTGTACCGCAACGACGCCCAGCTGATGTCGGGCCTGCAGTCGCGCGTGATGGAAGAGCAGGTGATCGACTGGATCGCCGAGCGCGCCCAGCACACCGAGCAGCCGATGTCGTTCAACGAGGCGATCCGCCAGTAACCGCTGCGCCCGGCGCCACGACGGCGGCACCGCGAAGGTGCACTCCGTCGTGGTCGGCGGGCAGTGGCGTGCGTGCCCCTTGCGCTCCGGTCCGGTTGGCCCCAATTTGACCGTACTACGCTTCCAGTTAGCGCCCAATCCCAGACCCAAGGTGCCGTTGAATCCATGGACAACCTGACCCGAGCCTTGAACCTCGTCCCGATGGTGGTCGAACAGACCAGCCGCGGCGAGCGTGCCTACGACATCTATTCGCGCCTGCTCAAGGAGCGCGTGATCTTCCTGGTCGGCGGCGTCGACGACCATGTCGCCAACGTGATCGTGGCGCAGATGCTGTTCCTCGAGGCCGAAAACCCCGAGAAGGACATCAGCCTGTACATCAACTCGCCCGGTGGCGTGGTCACCGCCGGCATGGCGATCTACGACACCATGCAGTACATCAAGCCCGACGTGAGCACCATCTGCGTTGGCCAGGCGGCTTCGATGGGCGCGCTGCTGCTGGCCGCCGGCGCCAAGGGCAAACGCTATGCGCTGCCCAATTCGCGGGTGATGATTCACCAGCCGCTGGGTGGCTTCCAGGGGCAGGCGACGGACATCGACATCCACGCCCGCGAGATCCTGACCCTGCGCCAGCGCCTCAACGAGATCCTCGCCAAGCACACCGGCCAGGCCCTTGAGACCATCGCGCGCGATACCGAGCGCGACAACTTCAAGAGCGCCGAGGCCGCGCGTGAGTACGGCCTGATCGACCAGGTGCTGGAGCGGCGCCCGGATGACTCGATCCAGACCTCCTGAGACAGCCTCCTGATTCTCTCCAAGTCCTTGATCCAGCAATCATTTCGGCCAACGAGCCGGCCCGCGAAGCGGGCCGGGGCGCTGTGTTATTCTCGGGCCGTAGCACCTGAACGCGTCCAGCCTTGGGCGGGTTCTGACACGAGCACCACCAAAAGCACCACTTGGGCACAAGCATGAGCGACGACCGACAGGGCCGCAGCACCGGCGACAGCAACAAGATTCTGTATTGCTCGTTCTGCGGGAAGAGCCAGCACGAGGTCCGCAAGCTGATTGCGGGCCCGAGCGTGTTCATCTGCGACGAGTGCGTCGAGCTGTGCAACGACATCATCCGCGAGGAACTCGAGGAAAAGGCGCAGTCGGCCCGCAGCCACCTGCCCAAGCCGCGCGAGATCCTCGAGGTGCTCGACCAGTACGTGATCGGCCAGACGCGCGCCAAGCGCACGCTCGCGGTCGCCGTGTACAACCATTACAAGCGCATCGAGAGCCGTCAGAAGAACGACGACGTCGAGCTCGCCAAGTCCAACATCCTGCTGGTCGGCCCGACCGGTTCGGGCAAGACGCTGCTGGCCGAAACGCTGGCGCGCCTGCTCAACGTACCGTTCACGATCGCCGATGCGACCACGCTGACCGAAGCCGGCTATGTCGGCGAAGACGTGGAAAACATCATCCAGAAGCTGCTGCAGAAGTGCGACTACGACGTCGAGAAGGCGCAGCAGGGCATCGTCTACATCGACGAGATCGACAAGATCTCGCGCAAGAGCGACAACCCGTCGATCACCCGCGACGTGTCCGGCGAAGGCGTGCAGCAGGCGCTGCTCAAGCTGATCGAAGGCACCGTCGCCAGCGTGCCGCCGCAGGGCGGTCGCAAGCACCCGCAGCAGGAATTCCTGCAGGTCGACACGCGCAACATCCTGTTCGTCGTCGGCGGTGCGTTCGCCGGCCTGGACAAGATCATCCAGCAGCGCAGCACCGAGGCCGGCGGCATCGGTTTCGGCGCCAAGGTCAAGAGCAGCGAGCGCAAGTCCGACATCGGCAAGCTGCTGGCCGACGTCGAGCCGGAAGACCTGATCAAGTTCGGCCTGATCCCCGAGTTCGTCGGCCGCCTGCCGGTGGTCGCCACCCTCGAGGAGCTCGACGAGCCGGCGCTGGTCAAGATCCTGACCGAGCCGAAGAACGCGATCACCAAGCAGTTCAAGAAGCTGTTCGACATGGAAGGCGTGGAACTGGAGTTCCGCCCGGACGCCCTGGCCGCGATCGCCCGCAAGGCGCTCAAGCGCAAGACCGGTGCCCGTGGCCTGCGCACCATCGTCGAGTCGGTTCTGCTCGACACCATGTACGAGCTGCCCTCGCTGGAGAACGTCAGCAAGGTCGTCGTCGACGAGTCCGTGATCGACCACAAGACCGAGCCTTACCTGATCTACCAGACGCCGCCGGCCGCTCCCAAGGTCGCCTCGGCCGACTGAGCCGGCCCCTCCGAAGGAGGGTTGCCCGGCCCCTCCCGGCCGACCGGCCGGGAGCCAGCGTCAATGTGCGCTTATTCAGTGCTAATTGCCTGATTAATAAGGATTAATTGTGACCGGCCCGCAGCTTTCCCTGCGCGCCGCTTGCATCCTTTCACGCGGACCCCCATAACCGTGGCCATGGGCTTTGAAGCCCACCGATCCCTCGGGCGCCAAGCCCGTCCACGCCTATTCCGGAGTTCCCCCCCCATGTCCGACTCACCAGAACGCGAGACGCTGAGCCTGCCGGTGCTGCCGTTGCGCGACGTCGTCGTGTTCCCGCACATGGTGATCCCGCTCTTCGTCGGTCGTGACAAGTCCATCCATGCCCTGGACCAGGCCATGGAAGCCGACAAGCGCATCCTGCTGGTCGCCCAGAAGTCGGCCGAAACCGACGACCCGGGCGCCGCCGATCTGTACCAGATCGGCACGCTGGCGCAGGTCCTGCAATTGCTCAAGCTCCCCGACGGCACGATCAAGGTGCTGGTCGAGGGCGTATCGCGCGTCAACGTGCACGACGTCACCGAAACCGGTGGCGCGCTCACCGGCCAGGCCGAAGTCGTCGAGCCGGAGAACGACCGCGAAGAGCGCGAGATCGAAGCGATCGCGCGTTCTCTGATGGGTCTGTTCGAGCAGTACGTCAAGACCAATCGCAAGCTGCCGCCGGAACTGATGCAAACCCTGTCGGGCATCGATGAGCCCGGCCGCCTGGGCGACACCATCGCCGCGCACCTGGGCGTGCGCATCGGCGACAAGCAGAAGTTGCTGGAAACGCACGGCATCGGCACGCGCCTTGAACTGCTGGTCGGCCTGGTCGACGGCGAGATCGACGTGCAGCAGCTGGAAAAGCGCATCCGCGGTCGCGTCAAGTCGCAGATGGAGAAGAGCCAGCGCGAGTACTACCTCAATGAGCAGATGAAGGCGATCCAGAAGGAACTCGGCGAGATCGATGACGCACCCAACGACATCGACGAGCTGACCCGCAAGATCGCCGAGTCCGGCATGCCCAAGCCGGTCGAAACCAAGGCCAAGGCCGAGCTCAACAAGCTCAAGCAGATGTCGCCGATGTCGGCCGAAGCCGCGGTCGTGCGCAACTACCTCGACTGGCTGCTCGGCGTGCCGTGGAAGAAGCGCAGCAAGATCCGCAAGGACCTCAAGGCCGCGCAGGACGTGCTCGACGCCGACCATTTCGGCCTGGAAAAGGTCAAGGAACGCATCCTTGAATACCTGGCGGTGCAGTCGCGCGTGAAGCACATGAAGGGCGCGATCCTGTGCCTGGTCGGGCCGCCGGGCGTGGGCAAGACTTCGCTCGGTCAGTCCATCGCCAAGGCGACCAATCGCAAGTTCGTGCGCATGTCGCTCGGCGGCGTGCGCGACGAGGCCGAGATCCGTGGCCATCGCCGCACCTACGTCGGCTCGATGCCGGGCCGCATCGTGCAGAACCTCAACAAGATCGGCAGCAAGAACCCGCTGTTCGTGCTCGACGAAATCGACAAGATGTCGATGGACTTCCGCGGCGATCCGTCGTCGGCGCTGCTGGAAGTGCTCGATCCGGAGCAGAACAACGCGTTCAACGACCACTACCTGGAAGTCGACCTCGACCTGTCGGAAGTGATGTTCGTGGCGACGTCGAACTCGCTCAACATTCCCGGCCCGCTGCTCGACCGCATGGAAGTGATCCGCATCCCGGGTTACACCGAGGAAGAAAAGCTCAACATCGCCATGCGCTACCTGATGCCCAAGCAGATCAAGGCCAATGGCCTGAAGCCTGAAGAGCTGAAGGTGGCCGAGAGTGCGGTGCGCGACATCGTGCGTTACTACACGCGCGAGTCGGGCGTGCGCAGCCTGGAGCGCGAAATCGCCAAGATCTGCCGCAAGGTGGTCAAGGAGATCGCGCTCGCCGGACCGAAGGCGAAGAAGGCCAAGACCACGGCCGTCAACGTCACCTCGAAGAACCTCGACAAGTACCTGGGCGTGCGCCGCTACGACTTCGGTCGCGCCGAGGAGCAGAACGAGATCGGCCTGGTGACCGGCCTGGCCTGGACCGAAGTGGGCGGCGATCTGTTGCAGATCGAGTCGACGCTGGTGCCTGGCAAGGGCCAGTTGCTGCTGACCGGCCAGCTTGGCGACGTCATGAAGGAATCGGCCTCGGCCGCGCTGTCGGTCGTGCGCGCGCGCACCGACCGGCTCGGCATCGACCTGGATTTCCTGCAGAAGCAGGACGTCCACGTCCACGTGCCCGAGGGCGCCACGCCCAAGGACGGCCCCAGCGCCGGCATCGCCATGGCCACCGCCCTGGTCTCGATGCTCACCCGCAACCCGGTCAAGGCCGACGTCGCCATGACCGGCGAGATCACCTTGCGCGGCCGCGTGCTGCCGATCGGTGGCCTGAAGGAAAAGCTTCTGGCCGCGCTGCGCGGCGGCATCCACACCGTGATCATTCCGGACGAGAACCGCAAGGATCTGGTCGACCTGCCCAAGGCGGTGACACAGGGCATGAAGATCATTCCGGTGAAGTGGATCGACGAGGTGCTCGACATCGCCCTGGAACGCCCGCTGGCACCCGTGCCGGCATCGGGACAAGGTGAGGTACCGGTGCGCGAAGGCTCGGCCACTGTGACGCAGGCGGACCTCAAACACTGATCGGTTGCACTTGTTCCGATCACGTCGATGACGCTGGAAGCCGCGCCACAGCTAGCTTTCAGGCTTGCACCCCCAAAATGCCACTGGTATAACGGCTGCGACCGCGCAGATCGCTGACATCTTCAGCATCTGCGCGGCACCAGTCGATCGGGCGCATGTCCCGATTATCAGAACATGCGGCAACATCCGCACAGGGAGTCAAAACGAATGAACAAGGCTGAGTTTGTTGGCGCCGTCGCCGAAGCTGCCGAGCTGTCCAAGACCGATGCCGCCAACGCCGTCGACGCCGTGATCAGCGTCGTCACCAAGGCGCTGAAGAAGGGCGACACGGTGACGCTGGTCGGCTTCGGCACGTTCCAGGTCCGCAAGCGCGCTGCCCGCCAGGGCCGCAACCCGAAGACCGGCGAGACGATCAAGATCAAGGCCTCGAAGAATCCTTCGTTCAAGGCTGGCAAGGCGCTCAAGGATGCCGTAAACTAAGCGACTCGCACGCGGGTGCTTAGCTCAGCGGTAGAGCGTCTCCTTTACACGGAGAGGGTCGGGGGTTCGAAACCCTCAGCACCCACCAAAAAGCGCCAGTTTGTGAAACGTCTTTTAGAGTCAGGTTTTCAAAGTGCGGAGTGGTAGTTCAGTCGGTTAGAATGCTGGCCTGTCACGCCGGAGGTCGCGGGTTCGAGTCCCGTCCACTCCGCCAGTTTCGCCAAAGGCGCCGGCAACGGCGCCTTTGTTTTCCAAAGGGTAAGGGCAATGGATTTCCGTCTTTGGCGGAACCTCAAAGCCAGGTTTCAAAGCGCGGAGTGGTAGTTCAGTCGGTTAGAATGCTGGCCTGTCACGCCGGAGGTCGCGGGTTCGAGTCCCGTCCACTCCGCCAGTTTTACCGAGGGCACCGGCAACGGTGCCCTTTTTTCTTCATGTATGGCGCGCCTCTGGCGCCCTTCTTTTGAACCGCGCCGGCAACGGCGCGTTTTTTTTGGGACCAGCCGACAGTCCGGACGTCCGGAACCCTTCTGCGGCTCCGGGTCCGCCGCCGGGCGGCTTTCCCGCCCCGGTCTGGCCCCCGGTCGCCCCGTGCCTCCTACACTGCCGGCCCCGTTTGCAAGCCTTCAAGCACGCTAAACTGTCGGGCTTACGACTCACGCGTGCCGGATATGCTGCAGAAACTTCGCGACAAGACCTCGGGCTGGATCGCCACCGTGATCCTGGGCCTGTTGATCATTCCTTTCGCCTTCGTCGGCATCGAGCAGTACCTCGGCCAGCGCACCGACAACTCGGTGGCGAAGATCGACGTGCCGCCGACCTGGTGGCCGTCGGCGCCGTCGTTCTGGCCGGTGTCGGTGTTCTGGCAGCACGACTCGATCGGCATCGACGAGTTCCGCCGGACCTTCGAACAGGCGCGCCAGCAGCAGCGTGCGCAGCAGGGGGAGGCGTTCGACGCGCGTGCGTTCGAAAGCGTCGACAACAAGCGCGCGATTCTCGACGACCTGATCGATGCTCGCGTACAGCAGCTCTCCGCGCAGCGCGACGGCATGGTCGTCAGCGATGCGATGGTGCGCAAGTCGATCCAGGAAGTCCCGGGTTTCCAGGTCGATGGCAAGTTTGATTACGCGCGTTACAAGCTGGCGCTGGCGTCGCAAGTACCGGCGCTGAACGAGCGCCAGTTCGAACAGCAGGTGCGCGAAGGCCTGCAGCAGTCGATGATGTCGATAGGCGTGGCCGGCAGCAATTTCGTCACCGCCGCCGAAATGGACCGCCTGTTGCAGCTGATGGGCGAGCAACGCGATGTCAGCGTGCTGCCGCTGCCGGCCCCGGTCGCCGACACCGCTGCGGTGACCGCCGCGGAGATCCAGAAGTGGTACGACGGCCATGCCGCGCAGTACCGCGCGCCGGAAGCGGTGGCGATCGAGTACGTCGAGATCGACAGTGCGACGCTGGCGGCCCCGGCGCCGGCCGATGAGGCGACGCTGCGCCAGCGCTACGAGCAGGAAAAGAACCGCTTCATCGAAGCCGAGCAGCGCCTGGCCTCGCACATCCTGGTGCGCGTGCCCGAAGGCGCCGACGCGGCCGCGCAGAAGGCCGCCGAACAGAAGGCGGCCCAGCTGGCCACGCAGGCAAAGGCAGCAGGCGCCGACTTCGCTGCGCTGGCCCGAGCCAACAGCGACGACAGCGGCTCGCAGGCCGTTGGCGGCGATCTGGGCTGGGTCAGCAAGGGCATGATGGTCGGGCCGTTCGAGGACGCATTGTTCGCGATGAAGCCGGGCGAAGTCAGCTCCCCGGTCAAGAGTGAGTTCGGCTGGCACGTGATCCAGTTGCGCGAGCTCAAGAGCGGCGCGCAGGAGAGCTTCGAGCAGGTGCGTGATGCGCTGGCCCGCGAGCAGGCCGAGGCCGATCGCGAGCGCGTGGCCAGCGAGTTCAGCAGCCGCCTGGTCGACCTGACCTTGAAGAATCCGTCCTCGCTGGCGCCGGCTGCGCGCGAGATGAACATCCCGTTGCAGAAGGCCGGTCCGTTCTCGCGCACCAACGCGCAGGGCATCGCCGCCAATCCGGCCGTGATCCGTGCCGCGTTCTCCGACAACCTGATCCTGGACGGAACCATCAGCGATCCGATCGAGCTGGCCCCCGGCCACAGCGTGTTGATCCGCGTCACCGCGCACACGCCGGAGCGGGCGCTGCCTTTGGCCCAGGTCCGCGACCAGGTGATCGCGGCGGTGCGTGCCGATCGCAGTGCCCAGGCCGCGCGCAAGGATGCCGATGCGCTGGTTGCGCGCCTCAACGGTGGCGAGACGCTGGAGGCGATTGCGGCCTCGCGCCAGCTGCCGCCGCCGCAGGTGCTGCCGGGCGTGCCGCGCGGTGCGCCGGTACCCGAGGCCAGCGTGGCCGATGCGATCTTCGCCGTCCCGGCTCCGGTCGCCGGCAAGGTTTCGCCGGGTCAGGCACAACTGGCTGACGGTCGCATCGTGCTGTTCGCGGTGAGCAAGGTGACGCCGGGAGACGTGGCGTCGATGCCGGTGCCGCAGCGCGAGATGCTGCAGCAGCAGATCGCCCGCATCGGCGGCTCCGATGACGTGCGTGCGCTGGTCTCGCAGTTGCGCAAGCGCGTCAAGGTGACGGTGGTCGAGCGTAATCTCTGATTGCGCCTGGCGACTGATGCGTACGAAAGGCCCGGCAATGCCGGGCCTTTTTCTTTTGGGGCAATGCAGCACGTGGCGCTTCGCGAGCGAGGAGTGAGGCGAGAAGCTTCGAGCGTGAAGCCGAGGCTTGATGCTTCCGATTGGCGTCGTCCGCCGGGCCGGGGATTGCTCCGCCCCTTAGTCGGACATCCTGTCCGAATGCGGGGCGTGGGCCATCC
>NZ_JBDGKY010000037.1:0-13352 GCF_057656135.1 Lysobacter sp. Soil_N_23 | reverse complement strand
GCAATCCCCGGCCCGGCGGACGACGCCGCAACGCAGACGCAAGCCCGACACGCAACTGCACCAGCAGGCCCCTCACTGCGTTCGGGACGACAGGCACGCGCAACGGGAAGATGAACCAAGAAAAAGCCCCGGACCAGCCGGGGCTCCTTCCTGCTTTCGCTGTGGCTCTTACGCCCCCGATGCCGCCGCCACCTGCGCCAGGCGTCGCACCGCCACCGACAGCGTCGGGTAGTCGAGCGCCTTCTGGTTGAGCAGGTCGGCGAACATCGCCTGGGTGAAGCGCAGCGACGCATCATCGCGCTTGAGCCAGGCCTCGACCTTGGCTTCGGCCGGCTTCTTGCCGCCGTCGGCGAGGATCTGCGAGACCAGCGAGCGTGCCTGCGTTGCCAGCTCGTCGCGCAGGGCGCCGCGGGCCAGCGCCTGCCAGCGACCGTCGACCGGCAGCTGTTCGACCTGCTCGTACAGCCACGGCAGATGCAGTGCCGCACCGAGCGAGAAGTAGGCACGCGCCACCTCGACCGGCGACATCTTGCGCGCCAGCGAGATCTCGACGATGTCGCAACCGAACTCCAGCAGCGGCAGCACGGCCAGCTGTTCGGCCAGCGCCTGCGGCAGGCCCTTGCCCTTCCACTCGGCCACGCGCGCGGCATAGGTATCGCGGCGGGCATCGGAGAGCACGCCCGGCACCGCGCCGCGCACGGCGTTGATAGCGTCGCCGTAGCGGGCCATCGCCGCCGCAATCTCCGGCATCTTGCCCGGACGCGACAGCAGCCAGCGCGACATCGAGCGCAGCAGATGCCAGATCACCTGCAGAGCGTCGACCTGCACGCCCTCAGGCACCTTGCCGTCGAGCGCATCGATCTGCGCCCACAGGGCGCGCGCATCGACCGCTTCGCGGGCGATCGTGTAGGCCTCGGCAACCTCGGCCGGACTGCGGCCGGTGTCCTCGGTCATGCGCAGGGTGAACGTCGCGCCCATGCGGTTGACCATCGAGTTGGTCACCGCGGTGGCGATGATCTCGCGCTTCAGGCGATGGTTCTCCATCGCCCTGGCGTACTTGGCCTGCAGCGGCTGCGGGAAGTAGCGCACCAGCTCCTTGGACAGGTACGGATCTTCCGGCACGTCGGACTCGAGCAGTTGCTGGAACAGCACGATCTTCGAGTACGACAGCAGCACCGCCAGTTCCGGACGGGTCAGACCCTGGCCGCGGGCCTTGCGCTCGGCGATCTCGGCGTCGGACGGCAGGAACTCGATCTGGCGATCGAGCAGCCCCTGCGACTCCAGGGTGCGGATGAAGTGCTGCTTGGAGCCCAGGCGGTGCACGCTCATCCGCTCCATCAGGCTCAGCGCCTGGTTCTGGCGGTAGTTGTCGTTGAGCACCAGCTGGCCGACTTCGTCGGTCATCTGCGCCAGCAGCTTGTTGCGGTCCGCAACCGTCAGCTTCTTCTTCTGCACTTCGCCGTTGAGCAGGATCTTGATGTTCACCTCGTGGTCGGAGGTGTCCACGCCGGCGGAGTTGTCGATGAAGTCGGTGTTGAGCAGCACGTTGTGCTGCGCCGCCTCGATGCGACCGAGCTGGGTCATGCCCAGGTTGCCGCCCTCGCCCACCACCTTGCAGCGCAGGTCGCGACCGTTCACGCGCAGGGCGTTGTTGGCGCGGTCGCCGACGTCGGCATTGCTCTCGCTGCTGGCCTTGACGTAGGTGCCGATGCCGCCGTTCCACAGCAGGTCGACCGGCGCCTTGAGGATGGCGCTGAGCAGTTCCACCGGGCTCATCGCCGTCACGCCGTTGTCGATGCCGAGCGCGGCCTTGATTTCCGGCGACAGCGGAATCGACTTGGCCGAGCGCGGGAACACACCGCCGCCCTTGCTGATCAGCGACTTGTCGTAGTCGTCCCAGCTCGAACGCGGAAGCTTGAACATGCGCTGGCGTTCCTTGAACGTCACCGCCGCATCCGGGTTCGGGTCGAGGAAGATGTGGCGGTGGTCGAACGCGGCCAGCAGGCGGATGTGCTTGCTCAGCAGCATGCCGTTGCCGAACACGTCGCCGGACATGTCGCCGACGCCGACGACAGTGAAGTCCGCCTTCTGGCTGTCGCGGCCCATGGCGCGGAAGTGGCGCTTGACCGACTCCCAGGCGCCGCGGGCGGTGATGCCCATGCCCTTGTGGTCGTAACCGACCGAGCCGCCCGAGGCGAATGCGTCGTCGAGCCAGAAGCCGTGCGCGCGGGCGATGGCGTTGGCGATGTCGGAGAAGGTCGCGGTGCCCTTGTCGGCGGCCACGACCAGGTACGGATCGTCGCCGTCATGACGCACCACGTTCGACGGCGGCACGACCTTGCCGTCGACCAGGTTGTCGGTGATGTCGAGCAGGCCGTTGATGAAGCGCTTGTAGCAGGCCACGCCCTCGTTGAACCAGGCGTCGCGGTCAACGGCCGGATCCGGCAGCTGCTTGGCGAAGAAGCCGCCCTTGGAGCCGACCGGCACGATCACGGTGTTCTTCACCATCTGCGCCTTGACCAGGCCCAGCACCTCGGTGCGGAAGTCCTCGCGGCGATCCGACCAGCGCAGGCCGCCACGGGCGACCGGGCCGAAACGCAGGTGCACGCCTTCCACGCGCGGGCCGTAGACGAAGATCTCGCGGTACGGACGCGGCTTGGGCAGGTCCGGCACCTTGCTGGAGTCGAACTTGAAGCTGATGTAGTCGGTCGGGCCGCCGTCGGCGCGCACGCCGTTCCTGTACTGAATGTAGTAGCTGGTGCGCAGGGTCGCATCGATCACGCCGATGAAACTGCGCAGGATGCGGTCCTCGTCGAGGCTGGCGACGCGGTCGAGCAGGCCCTTGATCGCGCTGCGGGTTGCCTCGACCTGCGCATCGCGCTTGCCGGCGCGTGCGTCGATGGCCGGCTTGAGCACGGCCTGTGCGGCTTCGTCGCCATTGGCCAGGGTCTTGAGCTGGGCGGCGAACCGCTCCATGCCGGCCTTGATCTCGGCCTTGCTCTCATTGCCGGTGATCGGATCGAACTTGGCTTCGAACAGCTCCACCAGCAGGCGCGCCAGCAGCGGATAGCGGTTGAGCGTGGCTTCGACGTACGGCTGCGAGAACGGCACGCCGACCTGCATCAGGTACTTGGTGTAGCCGCGCAGCATCGACACCTGGCGCCAGGACAGGTTGGCGGTCAGGATCAGGCGGTTGAAGCCGTCGTTCTCGGCATTGCCGCGCCAGATCTGGGCGAAGGCCTCCTCGAAGTTGGCATCGAGGCTGGAGATGTCGAGGTTGGCATCGGCGATCTCGACCTCGAAGTCCTGGATGAACATGGTCTTGCCGCCGACGACCAGGCGGTACGGGTGCTCGGAGATCACCCGCAGGCCCATGTTCTCCATCATCGGCAGCGCATCCGACAGCGGGATGTCGTCGTGCTCGCGATAGAACTTGAAGCGCAGGCCGCCGACACCGCGGTGGGCGCGGTACAGGCTCAGGCGCAGGTCGTCCGGACCGCTCAGTGCGGCCAGGTGATCGACGTCGTCGGCAGCGACGGCGGCGCTGACTTCCTCGATGTAACCGGTCGGCAGCGCACGGCCGAAGCTGTTGGTCAGCGCCAGGCCGCGCTCCTCGCCGTGGCGCTCGATCAGTTGCTCGCGCAGGTCGTCCTGCCAGTTGCGCACGATCTTCGACAGCTCGGCGTCGATGTGCGCCGACTCGGTCGCGGAAATGTCCTCGCGTGCGGTTTCGCCACTCCTCGGGCGCACGATCAGGTGCACCTGCGCCAGCGGCGACTCGCCGCCGAGCGTGACCGAGGAGTCGACGTGCTCGCCGTGCAGCTCGCGCTTGAGCATCGCCTCGATGCGCAGGCGCATGTCGGTGTTGAAGCGGTCGCGCGGGATGTAGACCAGCACCGAGAAGTAACGGCCATAGCGGTCGCGGCGCAGGAACAGCTTGCTGCGCACGCGCTCCTGCAGGCCGAGGATGCCGGTCGCAGTGCGCAGCAGCTCTTCCTCGTTGGACTGGAACAGCTCGTCGCGCGGCAGGCTCTCGAGGATATGGCGCAGCGCCTTGCCGCTATGGCTGTCGGGCGCCAGGCCGGACTTTTCCATCACGTACTGGTGGCGCTGGCGCACCAGCGGGATGTCCCACGGGCGGCGGTTGTAAGCGCTGGAGGTGTACAGGCCGAGGAAGCGCTCCTCGCGCACCGGCTGGCCCTTGCCGTCGAAGCTGAGGATGCCGATGTAGTCCATGTAGCCCGGGCGATGGACGGTGGCGCGGGCATTGGTCTTGGTCAGGATCAGCGCATCGACCGAACCGGACTGCGGCATGTAGTGCGCCGCCAGCGAGGTCAGCAGGCGCGGCTTGCCGACATCCTGCCCGCGCAGCAGGCCCATGCCGCTGGCCTTGTCGGCCGCGAGCACCTGCTGGCCGCCCTTGTCGACGACGTCGTACTCGCGGAAGCCGAGGAAGGTGAAGTGATTGTCGGCCGCCCAGCGCAGGAACTCCTGCGCCTCGTGCTTGCCGGCGTCGCTGACCGGCAGCTTGCGCGAGCCCAGGTCGTCGGCGATGGCGATCATCTGTTGCTTCATCTGCGGCCAGTCGCGCACCGAGGCGCGGACGTCGTGCAGCACCGCTTCCAGCGCCTGCTTGATCTTCGGCATCGCCTCCTGCGGCTGGCGGTCGATCTCCAGGTGCATCAGCGATTCGGACACGCCTTCGCCGACGGCGACCAGCTTGCCGGCCTTGTCGCGGCGGAAAGTCACCACAGGGTGCCCCAGCACGTGCACGCCGATGCCCTGCTCGGCCAGCGCCATGGTCACCGAATCGACCAGGAACGGCATGTCGTCATTGGCGATCTGGACGACGGTGTGGGTCGATTCCCAGCCTTCGTTCCTGATCGTCGGATTGAACAACTGCACCAGCGCCGAGCCCGGCTTGCGCGCACGCGCGAAGTCGAGGAAATCGGTGGCCAGCTCGGCCCAGCCGTCGGCATTGTGCTGCGGCAGCTCGTCGCTGCTCATGCGCTTGTAGAAGGCGTTGATGAACGCCTCGGCCTCGGCATGGCGCGCCTTCGGCAGGCGCTTGCGCATGGCGGCGAGGATGGGCTCGAGCGAGACGGTGTCGTTCTTCACGGTCGCCGCGGCGTCCTTGGATGACGTCTTGTTCGACGACGTCTTGTTCGACGAAGTCCGGGGCGGCGCCTTCGATTTCGTCGAGGGGGCCTTGGCGGCGGGCTTGGCAGCAACGTTGCGTTTGATGCTCATGGGAACTGAAGGTCCAATGGAAAGAGGCCCACGCTATTCGCGCGGGCCAGGGGATACGGTTCAGTACGGGCAGTTCGCGGACGCGACTTGGCGCGGCGCGAGCAGTGGGCGCATTGCGTCCGGGACGGCGCCGCGTGCGCCGCCTCCGGGTTTGCGGAGGCGGGCACCTGTCGGGAGGCCGCCACCGCGGTCGACAGGGCAGGCGGTAGGGCGTGACGATCCGAAACGTTTCATGACGTGGCTCGCTACTGCTTTGAGATCGCTGGCTTCCAGATCGCTGGAACCCGCGCTACACAACTCGATGTATCGCTTGCGGCCGATTGCTACGGCCGGCCTCAGCGCAGGCCGGTCTCGTTGCGGGCAATCACCAGGCGCTGGATCTCGCTGGTGCCCTCGTAGATCTCGGTGATCTTGGCATCGCGGAAATACCGCTCCAGCGGCATCTCCTTGGAATAGCCCATGCCGCCGTGGATCTGCACGGCCTGGTGGGTGATCCACATTGCGGCCTCCGAAGCGGTGAGCTTGGCGATCGCCGCCTCGTTGCTGAAGCGGGCGCCGCCCTGCTCGTGCTGGCCCTTCTGCCATGCCGCGCGCAGCGTCAGCAGCGTGGCCGCGTCGAGCTTGCACTTCATGTCGGCGATCTTGGCCTGGGTCATCTGGAAGGTGCCGATCGGGGCGCCGAAGGCCTTGCGCTCGCGCACGTACTCCAGGGTCTTCTCGTAGGCGGCCCGGGCGATGCCGATGGCCTGGCTGGCGATGCCGATGCGACCGGCGTCGAGCACGCTCATGGCGATCTTGAAACCGTGGCCTTCGTCACCGAGCACGTCTTCCGGCTGGGCGACGTAGTCGTCGAACTCGATCTCGCACGTGGCCGAGGCGCGGATGCCGAGCTTGGGCTCGGTCTTTCCGCGCAGGAAGCCGGGCTTGGCGGTATCGATCATGAACGCGGTGATGCCGCGCGCACCCTTGTCCGGCTCGGTCATCGCGAACAGCACGATGTACTTGGCGACCGGGCCGGAGGTGATCCAGCTCTTCTTGCCGTTGATGACGAAGGTGCCGTCGGCCTGCCTGGTGGCCTTGCAGCGCATCGCGGTGGCGTCGGAGCCCGACTGCGGCTCGGTCAGCGCGAAGGCGCCGATCTCGCGGCCTTCGGCAATCGCGCGCACGTACAGCTGCTTCTGTGCCTCGGTACCGAACTTGAGGATGCCGTTGCAGAACAGCGAATTGTTGACCGAAACGATCGTCGAGTGGGCAGCGTCGCCGGCGGCGATCTCGATCATCGCCAACACGTAGCTGATCGGATCCATTCCGGCGCCGCCGTACTCGGCCGGCACCTCGATGCCCATCAGGCCGTTCTCGCCGAGCGTGCGGATGTTCGCCAGCGGGAACTCGCCGGTCTGGTCGTGGTGCTCTGCGCTGGGAGCAATCTTTTCCTGGGCGATGCGGCGGGCCACATCCTGGATCATCAACTGCTCTTCAGTGAAGCGAAAATCCACGTCGGATACCTCGGGGCTGCTTGTTTGGGGATGTTTCATTGCTACAGACGGAGAATTGTAGCCGTCTCGTGCAGGTTTGGCAGGCCCCGAGGTTGTTGCGCAGCGCCATACCCGCCCTTTTCCGCCTGCGGCGGAAGCCACCCATTGGCCGTCATCCCGGCGAAAGCCGGGATCCAGCAGGCCGAAGCATCAAGGCAGACGGTCTGTTGGCTTTGAAGCGGGTTAGCAATGGCCCGGCGATCTGCGCGGCTACCGGTCTGGATCCCGGCGTTCGCCGGGATGACGACGGTTGCCGCGCTTGACCCTTGGGGCCTCGCGGGCGACACTTATCGCTATATCGCGATAGGTTGATACATCATGGATCTGGAAGGCTGGTCGCTGCGACTGAAGGTGTTCGCCGATGCCACCCGTGTGCGTCTGCTGGCACTGCTGGAGCGCGAGGAACTGACGGTCGCCGAGTTGTCGGCCATCACCCGCCTCGCCCAGCCCCGCGTTTCAACCCACCTGGCCAAGCTCAAGGAAGCCGGACTGGTGCGAGATCGACGCTCCGGCGTATCGGCGTATTACCGCTTCGACGATGCCTCGTTGGATTCGGCGCAGAATGCACTGTGGCAAACGCTGCGTGAAGGCAGCGACGATCCGCTGTTGCGCCAGGACGCTGAGCGCGTCGGCGATGTCCTCGCCGCACGTGCCTCCGAACAGAACTGGGCCGACTCGGTGGCCGGCGACATGGAGCGCCATTACTCGCCCGGCCGCACGTGGGAGGCGCTGGCCCGCTCCGCCCTGCCCCTGCTCGAACCGGGAGACGTGCTCGATATCGCCTCCGGCGATGGCGTGCTGGCCGAACTGCTGGCGCCGCACTCGCATCGCTACGTGTGCCTGGATTCCAGCACCAAGGTCGTCCTGGCAGCGTCCGAGCGTCTGCGCAAGCTCAGGAATGTCGAAGTCCGCGAGGGCGACATGCACGCCCTGCCCTTCGCCGATGCCCATTTCGACCTCGTGGTGCTGATGCATGCGCTGACCTATGCCGAGCACCCGGCGCAGGCGGTGGCCGAGGCCGCCCGCGTGCTGCGCCCGGGCGGCCGCTTGCTCCTCACCAGCCTGGCCCGGCACGAACACCGTGGCGTGGTCGCAGCCTATGGCCACGTCAATCTCGGCTTCAGCGAGAAGGATCTGTCGAAGTTCGTCGCCAAGGCCGGCTTCGACATCAGCAGTTGCCAGACCGTCACCCGCGAACGCCGCCCGCCCCATTTCGAAGTGATCGCACTGATCGCGCGCAAACCGGCCAACCAGACCGCATCGGAACCCAGATCCGCACCGCGCAAGGCAAGCAGGAAGCCCTGAATGAGCACGCTCCCCTGGCTCAACCCCACCCGCGCCCAGGCGCTGCAGCAACGGCTGGCAGAGCGCATCCTCATCATTGACGGCGCCATGGGCACGATGATCCAGCGCCATGAGCTGGACGAAGCCGCCTATCGCGGCGAGCGCTTCGCCCACGGCTACGACCGCGCCTACGCCCAGTCGGAGCATGTGCACGGTGACGGCTGCGGCTGCGCGCGCGACCAGCGCGGAAACAACGACCTGCTTACGCTCACCCAGCCGAACATCATCCGCAGCATCCATTCGCAGTACCTGGATGCCGGTGCCGACCTGATCGAGACCAACACCTTCAATTCCACCACCGTGTCGCTGGCCGATTACGGCTTGGAGCACCTGGCCCGCGAACTTAACGAAGCCGGAGCGCGCCTGGCCCGCGCCGCCTGCGATGCGGCCGAGGCCGCCCATCCCGATCACCCGCGCTTCGTCATCGGCGTGCTCGGGCCGACCAGCCGCACCGCCTCGCTCAGCCCCGACGTCAACCGTCCCGGCTTCCGCGCGATCACTTTCGACGAACTGCGCGTGGCCTACCGCGAAGCCGCCGATGGGCTGATCGACGGCGGCGCCGATGTGCTGATGGTCGAGACGGTGTTCGACACGCTCAATGCCAAGGCCGCGCTGTTTGCAATCGAGGAAGCGTTCGACGCGCGCGGCGCGCGCCTGCCGGTGATGATCTCCGGCACGATCACCGATGCCTCCGGCCGCACCCTTTCGGGCCAGACCGCCGAAGCATTCTGGTACTCGCTGCGGCATTCGCAGCCGCTGGCGATCGGTCTGAACTGCGCGCTCGGCGCCAAGGACCTGCGAGCGCACGTGGACGTGCTTTCCCAGGTCGCCGATGCCAACGTCAGCACCCACCCCAACGCGGGCCTTCCCAACGCCTTCGGCGGTTACGACGAAACGCCGGAAGACATGGCCGCCGTGCTGGGCGAATTCGCCCAGGCCGGCCTGCTGAACCTGGTCGGCGGCTGCTGCGGCACCACGCCGGAGCACATCGCCGCGATCGCGGAAGCCGTCTCGGCGTATCCGCCGCGGGTACTGCCATCGCTGGTGCGTGCCGAAGCCGGTGACGTCGACAAGGAACTGGCGGCATGAGCGCACTGCCGCGCCAGACCCGGCTCAGCGGCCTGGAGCCGTTGCAGATCACCCCCGAAAGCAACTTCATCAACGTCGGCGAACGCACCAACGTCACCGGCTCGGCGCAGTTCAAGAAGCTGATCCTGGAAGGTCGCCTGGACGAAGCGGTCGTGGTCGCCCGCCAGCAGGTGGAGAACGGCGCCCAGGTCATCGACGTCAACATGGACGAAGGCATGCTCGATTCGGAGCGGGCCATGGTCGACTTCCTCAACCTGATGGCCGCCGAGCCCGACATCGCGCGCGTACCGGTGATGGTCGACAGCTCGAAGTTCTCCGTCATCGAGGCCGGCCTGAAGTGCCTGCAGGGCAAGGGCATCGTCAACTCGATCTCGATGAAGGAGGGCGAGGCCGAGTTCCTGCGCCAGGCGCGGCTGGTGCGCCGCTATGGCGCCGCCGTGGTGGTAATGGCCTTCGACGAGGTCGGCCAGGCCGACACGATCGAGCGCAAGGTCGATATCTGCTCGCGCGCCTATCGGCTGCTGACGCAAGAGATCGGCTTCCCGCCGGAAGACATCATCTTCGACCCCAACGTGTTCGCCATCGCCACCGGCATCGACGAACACAACGGCTATGCGGTCGCCTTCATCGAGGCCACGCGCGAGCTGAAACGGCGCTTTCCGTTCAGCCACATCTCCGGCGGCGTCTCCAACGTAAGCTTCTCCTTCCGCGGCAACGAACCGGTGCGCCAGGCCATCCACGTGGTGTTCCTGTATCACGCGATCCGCGCCGGCATGGACATGGGCATCGTCAACGCCGGCGCCCTGCCCCTGTACGACGACCTCGACGCCGACCTGCGCGAGCGCGTCGAGGACGTCGTGCTCAATCGCCGCAGCGACGGCACCGAACGCCTGCTCGAGATCGCCGACCGCTACAAGGGCAAGAAGGGCGAGAAGCGGGTCGAGGACCTGGCCTGGCGCGAGAAGCCCGTGCGTGCGCGCCTGAGCCACTCGCTGGTGCACGGCATCGACCAGTACATCGAGATCGATACCGAAGAAGCGCGTGCCCTGTCGACGCGTCCGCTCGACGTGATCGAGGGCCCGTTGATGGACGGCATGAACGTGGTCGGCGACCTGTTCGGCGCCGGCAAGATGTTCCTGCCGCAGGTGGTGAAATCCGCGCGCGTGATGAAGAAGGCCGTGGCCTACCTGCTGCCCTACATCGAGGCCGAGAAGCTGCGCACCGGCGACGTCGGCAAGTCCAACGGCAAGATCGTCATGGCCACGGTCAAGGGCGACGTCCACGACATCGGCAAGAACATCGTCGGCGTGGTCCTGGCCTGCAACAACTTCGAAGTGGTCGACCTGGGCGTGATGGTGCCGGCCCAGACCATCCTCGACCGCGCACGCGCCGAGAACGCAGACCTGATTGGCCTGTCCGGCCTGATCACGCCGTCGCTGGAGGAAATGAGCCACGTCGCCCGCGAGATGCAGCGCCAGGGTTTCCACATGCCGCTGCTGATCGGTGGCGCGACCACCTCGCGTGCGCATACGGCGCTCAAGATCGACCCGCACTACAAGTCGCCCACGGTGTGGGTGAAGGACGCATCGCGCGCCGTCGGCGTGGCGCAGTCGTTGATCAGCCCCGACCTGCGCGTGGGCTTCGTCGCCGCCAACGACGCCGACTACGCCGAGATCCGCGAGCGCCACAAGCATCGCGGCGACGGCAAGCGCCTGGTGCCGCTGGCGAAGGCGCGCGGGCAGCGCTTCGATGGCCGCTGGCAGGACTACGTGCCGCCGGCGCCGAAGCAGCCCGGACTGAACGTCTTCGACGACTACCCGCTGGCGGAGCTGGTCGACTACATCGACTGGACGCCGTTCTTCAATACCTGGGAACTGGCCGGAAAGTATCCGGCGATCCTCGACGACGAGGTCGTCGGTGCGCAGGCACGTGAGTTGTTCGGCGATGCCAAGGCGATGCTCGGGCGCATCGTCGACGAGAAGTGGCTGAAGGCGAAGGCGGTGTTCGCGCTGTGGCCGGCCAACAGCGTCGGCGACGATGTCGTCGTCGACACCGGGGCAACACCGACCACCCTGCACTTCCTGCGCCAGCAGGTCGACAAGCCGGTCGAACGCCCGGACTTCTGCCTGGCCGATTTCATCGCACCGAAGGATTCGGGCCGGCAGGACTGGATCGGCGGATTCGCCGTCACCGCCGGCCTGGGCATCGAGGAGCACGTTGCCCGCTTCGAAGCCGACCACGACGACTACAACGCGATCCTGCTCAAGGCGCTGGCCGACCGCTTCGCCGAAGCGCTCGCCGAGCGCCTGCACGAGCGCGTGCGCAAGGAGTTCTGGGGCTTCGCCGCCGACGAGGTGTTGGACAACGATGCACTGATCCACGAGGCCTACCGCGGCATCCGTCCCGCCCCCGGCTATCCCGCCTGTCCTGAGCACAGCGAGAAGGCGACGCTGTTCGCGATGCTCGATGCGCCTGGCAATGCCGGGTTGCAGCTGACCGAGAGCTTTGCGATGTATCCGGCTGCGGCGGTTTCCGGCTACTACTTCAGCCATCCTGACAGCCAGTACTTCGTGGTTGGCCGGGTCTCGAAGGAGCAGGTCGAGGATTACGCGCGCCGCAAGGGCGTGGGCGTGGCTCAAGCCGAACGCTGGCTGGCGTCGAACCTGGATTACGACCCGGAATAGTCATCCACACCAGATCACGTCATCCCGGCGAAAGCCGGGATCCATTTGCCTTTGATCTTGCCGGTGAAGCAAAAAGCAAAATGGGTCCCGGCGTTCGCCGGGACGACGGTGATGGGGCGGGTGCGCTGCCGGCCTGGGTCCCGGCGTTCGCCGGGACGACGTCACCAGACCAGGTCGTCGGGGACCTGGTATTGCGGGTCGGCGTACGGGTCGTCGCCGGCCGGCGCGTTCGGATCGACCTTCAACGCGATCGCGGCGGCAAAGATCGCTTCTGCCTGGGCCAGCACTTCAGCGCTGACCAGCACGTAGCGGCCGTCCATCTGCAGCACGCCCAGCTCGCCGGCATTGAGCGCCTTGAGCTGGCTCTCGTTGACGTAGATGCGCTTGATCTTGCCGCCATATGGAAAGTGGCGTGCGATCTCTGCGGCCGGGTCATTGAGCGCCTTGTCCTTGACCAGCTCGGTCAGCCTGGCGCGCGCTTCGCGCCGCAGCCGTGCTTCTTCCTGCTTGGCCGCCTCGGCCGCAATGCGCTCGTCCTTCTCGCGCTGGGCGCGGATGGCATAGGCCTTGGCCAGGTCGATGTCCTCGCGCGACTGCGGCTTGCCACCGGGCCTCGGACCGCCGTGCTTTCCCGCATCTCCCCGGCGTGCATCGCCCTTGCGCGCATCGCCTGTGCGCTGGTCACCCTTGCGCTGGTCGCCGCCCTTGTTGGCACCGGCCGCATGCCCGTCAGGCTTGCCACCGTGCGGCTTGCCTGGGCCGCGCGGGCCCGGCTTGCCGTTGGCCCTGCCCTGCGCCGGACGTTCGGGGCGTTCGGGACGTTCGGGTTTCGGCGCCGGCGTGAAGCCCAGCCCCATCAGTTGGTCGCGAAGACTATTGCTCATTGCGTCGTATCAGTAGTGCGGCGGGGGCGGTTCTTGCGAAGCATCGCCGGTGATCGGGTTGGTCGACATCGCCATGCGCATCTGCTTGAGTTCTTCAAGCACGCGATGCAGCAACAGGGCATTGCGACCCTCTTCCTCGCGCGCGCCTGCCAGCGCATCGCTCAGTTCGGTCAGCGCCTGCTCCTGGAAGGCAACGCGCATTTCCAGATCGACCAGGCGCTGTTCGAGTTCGCTTTGATTGCTCACGACTTCAGGCTCACGACTTCAGGGCTCGCAACGGCATGTCAGTCGATCAGGATCGAGCGACCACGCCCGATGCCGTAATAGGCCAACCCGGCCGCCTCGACCTCGTCGGGGTGGTAGAGATTGCGTCCGTCGAATATCACGCGGTCAGCCAGCGACTGGCCCAGGCGCTGGAAATCCGGGCTGCGGAACTGCTTCCACTCGGTTACCACCACCAGGGCGTCGGCATCGGCCAGCGTGGCGCGTGCCGAGTCGCACAGCACCAGATCATCGCGCTCACCGAAGATCCGCTGCGCCTCCTCGGTCGCCTCCGGATCGTAGGC
>NZ_JBDGKY010000036.1:0-16703 GCF_057656135.1 Lysobacter sp. Soil_N_23 | reverse complement strand
CCGCACCGTCGGCGCCGGCGTGGTGGCGAAGATCATCAAGTGACGAATTGACCCGGGCGCGCGCAAGCGCGCCCGGCCTTGTCAATTCGTCATCCCCGCGAAGGCGGGGATCCACAGACGGGCCGCAAGGCTCGTCATCCCCGCGGAAGCGGGGATCCAGGGACGTCGGTTTTGCCGTAGATGTTGTGGACTTCCCGGCGAGTCGGCAACGGCTCGCCGTCGCCGTCTAAGGGACCTGAACTTCGGTCCTGAATCCGGGTCCAACCTGCTTCCGGTAAAAACGTTAAGCTTCATCGATGTACGCCAGTAGCTCAATTGGCAGAGCAGCGGTCTCCAAAACCGCAGGTTGGGGGTTCGAGTCCCTCCTGGCGTGCCACTTCATGCGGGCGCTTCCGCACAGCCCCGGTCATCCGTGGTCGGGTCGTACCACCTACAGACGTGGCCTCACCGCCGCGCGATGGATCGGATGAACAGCAAGGTCGAACAACACGGATCCTCCTCCGCCGGCGACATCGTCAAGTACGCACTTGCCGTGCTGCTGGTCGCTGCGGGCGTGGCCGCCTACATCTACTTCGACCAGTGGGCCGGCGCGCTGCGCGCCCTGGCCGTCGCTGGCGGCCTGGTCCTGGGTGCCGGTGTGTTCCTGACCAGCGCCAAGGGCTTGCAAACCCGCGAATTCCTGTCTGAATCGCGCTTCGAGCTGCGCAAGGTTGTCTGGCCGACCCGCCAGGAAGCCATGCGCACCACCTGGGTGGTCATGATCGCCGTCGCCGTGCTGAGCCTGATCCTGGCCGGTTTCGACGTGGTGATCCAGGCCGCAGTCAAGTTCCTGCTGGGGCGCTGAAGAAATGAGCGAAGTGCATAAACGTTGGTACGTGGTACATGCCTACTCGGGCTTCGAGAAGTCCGTGGCACAGGCGCTGCGTGACCGTATCGTGCGCGACGGCATGCAGGAGCGTTTCGGCGAAGTGCTGGTCCCGACCGAAGAAGTCGTGGAAATGCGCTCCGGTCAGAAGCGTCGTTCCGAGCGCAAGTTCTTCCCGGGCTATGTCCTGGTCCAGATCGCGACCCATGACGAAGCGGGCATCCCGCGCATGGACAACGAGAGCTGGCACTTGGTCAAGGAGACCCCGAAGGTGATGGGCTTCATCGGCGGCACCGCCGACCGCCCGCTGCCGATCGCCGACCACGAGGCCGACATGATCCTGCAGCGCGTGCAGGAAGGCGTCGAGAAGCCCAAGCCCAAGGTGCTGTTCGAGCCGGGCGAGATGGTCCGGGTCATCGACGGCCCGTTCAACGACTTCAACGGCGTGGTCGAAGAGATCAACTACGAGAAGAGCCGCCTGCGCGTGGCCGTGCTCATCTTCGGCCGCTCGACCCCGGTCGAGCTGGAATTCGGGCAGGTCGAGAAGGCCTGACCCGGCTCGGCGCCGGGGCCTGGCATCCGACGCTAAATAGCTGATACACTTGCTGGCTCGCCGCTTTCAGCGCGATCCAGAAGCCCCGGCCGCCGCATGGCGGCCGTTGGCGTGCTGCAGAACAAGTCGCTAACAACGTGATGTCGGGACACGTGATTTTCCCGGCGCGATGGGGAGCCTGAAGTCCAGGCGTTTGCACCCGGAGAGAGAGAAATGGCTAAGAAAGTAGTCGGTTACATCAAGTTGCAGGTCAAGGCCGGCCAGGCCAACCCGTCGCCGCCCGTCGGCCCGGCCCTGGGCCAGCGCGGCCTGAACATCATGGAGTTCTGCAAGGCCTTCAACGCCGCGACCTCCAAGCTCGAGCCGGGTCTGCCGACCCCGGTCATCATCACCGCGTACTCGGACCGTACCTTCACCTTCATCACCAAGTCGACCCCGGCTTCGGTGCTGCTGAAGAAGGCCGCCGGCATCGCCTCGGGCTCCAAGCGCCCGAACACCGAGAAGGTGGGCAAGGTCACCCGTGCCCAGCTCGAAGCGATCGCCAAGCAGAAGGAAGCCGACCTGACGGCGGCCGACCTGGATGCAGCGGTCAAGACGATTGCGGGTTCGGCCCGCAGCATGGGTCTGGTGGTGGAGGGTTAAGACATGGCAATGACCAAGCGCGAAAAGGCCATCAAGGCCGCAGTTGTCCCGGGCAAGACCTACGCCATCGACGACGCACTCAAGATCGTGAAGACCGCCACCAAGGCCAAGTTCGTCGAGTCCGTCGACGTCGCCGTGCGCCTGGGCGTGGACGCGAAGAAGTCCGACCAGCAGGTTCGCGGTTCGACCGTGCTGCCGGCCGGTACCGGCAAGTCGGTGCGCGTGGCGGTGTTCGCCCCCGCCGGTGCGAAGGCTGACGAAGCCATCGCGGCTGGCGCCGAAGCCGTGGGCATGGACGACCTGGCCGAGAAGATGATGGCTGGCGACCTGAACTACGACGTCGTCATCGCCACCCCGGACGCCATGCGCGTCGTCGGCAAGCTGGGCCAGGTGCTCGGCCCGCGTGGCCTGATGCCGAATCCGAAGGTCGGCACCGTTTCGCCGAACCCGGCCGAAGCCGTCAAGAACGCCAAGGGCGGCCAGGTGCGTTACCGCACCGACAAGGCCGGCATCATCCACTGCACCATCGGCAAGGCTTCGTTCGAAGACGCCTCGCTGAAGGAAAACCTGACCGCGTTGCTGCTCGACCTGATCAAGGCCAAGCCGTCGTCCGCCAAGGGCCAGTACCTGCAGAAGATCTCGATCAGCACCACCATGGGCCCCGGCGTCGCCGTGGACCAGGGCACGCTGACGCTGAAGTGACGTTTCGGCCCGCGCGCGCATAGCGCGCGCGGCTTTGCCGAAACGTCATCCCGGCGAAAGCCGGGATCCAGGTTGCTGTTGCGGTTGCAGTAAAGAACGTCATCCCCGCGAAGGCGGGGATCCAGGGACGTGAGGCTTCAACCTCGGTCCCTGGAAGCAAGAACGAAGTCCTTGGATTCCCGCCTGCGCGGGAATGACGAGGCAAATTTTTGAGGGCATCGCCCAGGGTGCAAACCCGAAGCGATAGCCGTCAAAGACCGCAGGTGCGGTCAGCGCCTACCGGCGACGGGCATGGATGCTCGACATGGCAGGGAATCGCCGTCGGTGGAAGCGGGGCTGCTTAATCCGGACTCGTTCGGGTCGGCCTGCGTAGATGGTGCCTTCTGGAAATCTTTCTGGAGTGGCCACCACCGGGATGTTCGCCCATCCCCGATGCCAGGGACGGTATCGCCCAGGACCGCAAGCGGCAGGAGCCGTAAGCGGAGTTCATTTGGAGGAGTGCAATGGCTCTCAATCTGTCCCAGAAGCAAGAAGTAGTAGCCGAGCTGGCAGAAGTCGCCGCCAAGGCCCACTCCTTGATTGCTGTCGAGTACGCGGGCACCACGGTCAGTCAGATGACCGCGATGCGCAAGAAGGCTCGTGAAACCGGCGTTTTCTTGAAGGTTGTCAAGAACACCCTGGCTTCGCGCGCCGTTGTCGGTACCGAATACGAGTGCGCCAAAGACGTGCTCGTCGGTCCGCTGCTGTATGCGTTCTCGATGGAAGAACCCGGCGCTGCCGGTCGTCTGATCAAGGAATTCGCCAAGGGTAACGACAAGCTGCAGGCAAAGGTCGTCGCGATGGGTGGCCAGGTTTATCCGGCCAGCCACGTCGAAGTCCTCGCTTCGCTGCCGACCCTCGAACAGGCCCTGGCCATGCTGGCCCGCGTCCTCAACGAGCCGGCAACGATGTTCGCCCGCGCCGTCAAGGCCGTGGCCGACAAGCAGGGCGGTGGCGATGTTGCCGACGCCGAAGCCGAAGCAGTGGCGGAACCGGCGTAAGCCGGAACCTGTCGAAGCTCGCTTTACAAATCGATTCGTAAGATCAATTTCCAGAGGTTAATAACATGTCCCTGTCCAACGAACAGATCGTCGACGCCATTGCCGAGAAGACCCTTCTCGAGGTGATGGAGCTGGTCAAGGCGATCGAAGAGAAGTTCGGCGTCTCCGCCGCCGCTCCGGTCGTCGCTGCCGGTCCGGCCGTTGCCGCCGCCGTCGTCGAAGAGCAGACCGAGTTCAACGTCATCCTGAAGGCTGCCGGCGAGAAGAAGGTCGAAGTCATCAAGGCCGTCCGCGCCATCACCGGCCTGGGCCTGAAGGAAGCGAAGGACCTCGTCGAAGGTGCTCCGCAGACCGTGAAGGAAGCCGTCTCGAAGGACGACGCCGAGAAGTTCAAGAAGGACCTCGAGGCTGCCGGCGCATCGGTCGAGCTGAAGTAATTCAGTACTTGTGTCGCCGGCTCTTGTTCAAGAGCGTAGTACTGGCGACCACCTGAGGCTGGGGACGAAAGTCCCCGGCCTTTGGCCGTTCCTGAAGGGGCGGCAAAAATATAAGCGTTACCAACGAGTTGACAGTCGGAAGTAGCGGGAGAAGGCGTGCTGGTGCCGGCAATACCAGCGACTTCCCACTGGCAATTTTGATCCCCCGGCTCGCCGCGCAGGCAAGCCACCGAAAATCTCCGAGGCGGTAGCTCACCATGACCACAGCTTCCATGACGACGGCCTCCAAGGCCATCTACTCGTTCACCGAAAAGAAGCGAATTCGCAAGGATTTCGGCAAGCGCAAATCCATCCTCGAAATTCCCTTCCTGCTGGCCATCCAGGTCGACTCGTACCGCGAGTTCCTGCAGGAAAACATCGATCCGGCCAAGCGCGCCGACCGCGGCCTGCACGCGGCCCTGAAGTCGGTGTTCCCGATCTCCAGCTACAGCGGCAACGCCGCCCTGGAATACGTCGGCTACAAGCTGGGCGATCCGCCGTTCGATGAGCGCGAGTGCCGTAACCGCGGCCTCTCCTACGGTGCCCCGCTGCGCGTGACCGTGCGCCTGGTGATCTACGACCGCGAGTCGTCGACCAAGGCCATCAAGTACGTGAAGGAGCAGGAGGTCTACATGGGCGAGATTCCGCTCATGACCGACAACGGCACCTTCATCGTCAACGGCACCGAGCGCGTCATCGTCTCGCAGCTGCACCGCAGCCCGGGCGTGTTCTTCGACCACGACCGCGGCAAGACCCACAGCTCGGGCAAGCTGCTGTACAGCGCACGCATCATTCCTTACCGCGGTTCCTGGCTCGACTTCGAGTTCGACCCGAAGGATGCGCTGTTCACCCGTATCGACCGTCGCCGCAAGCTGCCGGTGACCGTGCTGCTGCGTGCGCTGGGCTACAACAACGAAGAAATGCTGCGCGAGTTCTTCGAGATCAACACCTTCCACATCATGCCCGAGGGCGTGCAGTGGGAGCTGGTCTCCGAGCGCCTGCGTGGTGAAACGCTCGACTTCGACCTGGCCGACGGCGACAAGATCATCGTCGAGGCCGGCAAGCGCATCACCGCGCGCCACGTCAAGCAGCTGGAGGCCTCGGGTATTGCCGCCCTGGCCGTGCCGGACAGCTACCTGGTCGGCCGCATCCTCTCGCACGACGTCGTCGATTCGAAGACCGGCGAGCTGCTGGCCACGGCCAACGACGAGATCAACGAAGACCAGCTGGCCGCCTTCCGCAAGGCCGGCATCGACGCGGTCGGCACCCTGTGGGTGAACGACCTCGATCGTGGCGCGTACCTGTCCAACACCCTGCGCATCGATCCGTCGAAGACGCAGCTGGAAGCGCTGGTCGAGATCTACCGGATGATGCGTCCGGGCGAGCCGCCGACCAAGGACGCCGCGCAGAACCTGTTCCACAACCTGTTCTTCACCTTCGAGCGCTACGACCTGTCGGCCGTGGGCCGGATGAAGTTCAACCGTCGCCTCGGCCGCAAGGAAACCGAGGGCGCTTCGGTGCTCTATGACGCCAAGTACTTTGCCGAGCGCAAGGACGAGGAGTCGGTGCGCCTGCGCAACGCCAACGGCGCCACGTCCGACATCCTCGACGTGATCCGCGTGCTGACCGAGATCCGCAACGGTCGCGGCACGGTCGACGACATCGACCACCTGGGCAACCGTCGCGTGCGTTCGGTCGGCGAAATGGCCGAGAACGTGTTCCGCGTCGGCCTGGTCCGCGTCGAGCGCGCGGTCAAGGAGCGCCTGTCGATGGCCGAGTCCGAAGGCCTGACCCCGCAGGAGCTGATCAACGCCAAGCCGGTGGCCGCCGCGATCAAGGAGTTCTTCGGCTCCTCGCAGCTGTCACAGTTCATGGACCAGAACAACCCGCTGTCGGAAGTCACCCACAAGCGTCGCGTCTCGGCCCTCGGCCCGGGCGGCCTGACCCGTGAGCGCGCCGGCTTCGAAGTCCGCGACGTCCACCCGACCCACTACGGCCGCGTGTGCACCATCGAGACGCCGGAAGGCCCGAACATCGGCCTGATCAACTCGCTCGCCGTGTTCGCCCGCACCAACCGCTACGGCTTCCTCGAGACGCCGTACCGCAAGGTCATCGACGGCCGCGTCACCGACGCCGTCGAGTACCTGTCGGCGATCGAAGAGAACGAGTACGTCATCGCCCAGGCCAATGCACCGACCGACGACGACAACAACATCACCGCCCAGTTCGTCGCCTGCCGTTACCAGGGCGAGTCGATGCTGCGTCCGCCGAGCGAGATCCACTTCATGGACGTCTCGCCGATGCAGACCGTGTCGGTCGCTGCGGCGCTGGTGCCGTTCCTCGAGCACGACGACGCCAACCGCGCACTGATGGGCGCCAACATGCAGCGCCAGGCCGTGCCGACGCTGCGTGCGCAGAAGCCGCTGGTCGGTACCGGCATCGAGCGTGCCGTGGCGCGCGACTCGGGCGTGACCGTCAATGCCCGTCGTGGTGGCGTGATCGAGCAGATCGACGCAGGCCGCATCGTGGTCAAGGTCAACGAGAAGGAAATCGTCGGCGAGACCGATGCCGGCGTCGACATCTACACCCTGATCAAGTACACCCGCTCCAACCAGAACACCTGCATCAACCAGCGTCCGCTGGTGAACGTCGGTGACGTGGTTGCGCGCGGCGACGTGCTGGCGGACGGTCCGTCGACCGACATCGGCGAGCTCGCGCTCGGCCAGAACATGCTGGTCGCGTTCATGCCGTGGAACGGCTACAACTTCGAAGACTCGATCCTGCTCTCCGAGCGCGTGGTCGAGCAGGATCGTTACACCACGATCCACATCGAAGAGCTGACCTGCGTCGCCCGCGACACCAAGCTGGGACCGGAGGAAATCTCCGCCGACATCCCCAACGTCTCCGAGCAGGCCCTCAACCGCCTCGACGAGTCGGGCGTGGTCTACATCGGCGCCGAAGTGCGTGCCGGCGACATCCTGGTCGGCAAGGTCACGCCGAAGGGCGAGTCGCAGCTGACCCCGGAAGAGAAGCTGCTTCGCGCGATCTTCGGCGAGAAGGCCTCCGACGTTAAGGACAGCTCGCTGCGCGTTCCGCCGGGCATGGACGGCACCGTCATCGACGTGCAGGTCTTCACCCGCGACGGCATCGAGAAGGACAAGCGCGCGCGCCAGATCGAGGAATACGAGATCCGTCGCGTCAAGAAGGACTTCGACGACCAGTACCGCATCCTGGAAGCGGCGATCTATGACCGCCTGCGCACCCAGCTGATCGGTCGCGTCGCCAACGGCGGCGGTGGCCTGAAGAAGGGCGACACCGTCACCTCGCTGGTGCTGGAAGGCCTGTCCCGCAAGGACTGGTTCACCCTGCGCATGAAGGACGAGGAAGCGGTCGAGGCGATCGAGCGCGCACAGAAGCAGATCGAGGTCCACAAGGCCGAGTTCGAGAAGCGCTTCGCCGACAAGCGCGGCAAGATCACCCAGGGCGACGACCTCGCACCGGGCGTGCTGAAGATGGTGAAGGTGTTCCTCGCCGTTAAGCGCCGCATCCAGCCGGGCGACAAGATGGCCGGCCGCCACGGCAACAAGGGTGTCGTGTCGACCATCGTGCCGGTGCAGGACATGCCGTACGCGGCCGACGGCCAGACCGTCGACATCGTGCTCAATCCGCTGGGCGTGCCGTCGCGTATGAACATCGGCCAGATCCTCGAAGTGCATCTGGGCTGGGCCGCCAAGGGCCTGGGCCAGAAGATCCAGCGCATGCTGGAAGCACAGCAGAAGGTCTCCGAGCTGCGCCAGTTCCTCGACGACATCTACAACCACGACACCAAGATCGCCGGTGACCGCGTCGACCTGACCCAGTTCAGCGACGAGGAACTGCTGACGCTCGCCAAGAACCTGTGCGATGGCGTGCCGATGGCCACCCCGGTGTTCGACGGTGCCGCCGAGTCGGAGATCAAGCGCATGCTCGAGCTCGCCGACCTGCCCACCAGCGGCCAGACCATGTTGTTCGACGGTCGCACCGGTGAGTCGTTCGAGCGTCCGGTCACGGTCGGCTACATGCACATGCTGAAGCTGAACCACCTGGTCGACGACAAGATGCACGCCCGTTCCACGGGTCCGTACTCGCTCGTCACCCAGCAGCCGCTGGGCGGCAAGGCGCAGTTCGGTGGCCAGCGCTTCGGTGAGATGGAAGTCTGGGCGCTGGAAGCCTACGGCGCGGCCTACACCCTGCAGGAAATGCTGACGGTGAAGTCCGACGACGTGCAGGGCCGCAACCAGATGTACAAGAACATCGTCGACGGCGAGTACGAAATGGTCGCCGGCATGCCGGAGTCCTTCAACGTGCTTGTGAAGGAAATCCGCTCGCTCGCGATCAACATGGAGCTGGAAGAGAACTGAGGAAACTCAGGGCAACCGGGAAGGGAGTCGGCCATCGCGCAAGCGACCGGCTCCCGCCCAGAAGCCCGATCTGACGCTTCCCCGATCTCTATTCCCGATTCCCGGAGAAAACCATGAAAGACCTTCTGAATCTGTTCAACCAGCAGCGACAGACCATCGACTTCGATGCGATCAAGATCGCGCTGGCTTCGCCCGACCTGATCCGTTCGTGGTCGTTCGGCGAAGTGAAGAAGCCGGAAACGATCAACTACCGCACGTTCAAGCCCGAGCGTGACGGCCTGTTCTGCGCCGCCATCTTCGGTCCGATCAAGGACTACGAGTGCCTGTGCGGCAAGTACAAGCGCATGAAGCACCGCGGCGTGGTCTGCGAAAAGTGCGGCACCGAGGTCACCCTGGCCAAGGTCCGTCGCGAGCGCATGGGCCACATCGACCTGGCTTCGCCGGTCGCGCACATCTGGTTCCTCAAGTCGCTGCCCTCGCGCATCGGCCTGATGCTGGACATGACCCTGCGTGACATCGAGCGCATCCTGTACTTCGAAGCGTATGTCGTCACCGAGCCGGGTCTGACCGCGCTCGAGCGCGGCAACCTGCTTACCGAGGAGCAGTTCCTGCAGGCGCGCCAGGAGCACGGCGACGACTTCGAGGCCGCCATGGGCGCCGAGGCCGTCTACGAGCTGCTGCGCACGATCGACCTGCAGTCGGAGATGGTCCAGCTGAAGGAAGAGATCGCCTCGACCGGCAGCGAAACCAAGCTCAAGCGCCTCACCAAGCGCATCAAGCTGGTCGAAGCCTTCCTCGAGTCGGGCAACCGCCCGGAGTGGATGGTCATGACCGTGCTGCCGGTGCTGCCGCCGGACCTGCGTCCGCTGGTTCCGCTGGACGGCGGCCGCTTCGCGACCTCCGACCTCAACGACCTGTACCGCCGCGTCATCAACCGCAACAACCGCCTGCGTCGCCTGCTCGAACTCAACGCGCCCGACATCATCGTGCGCAACGAGAAGCGCATGCTGCAGGAGTCGGTTGACGCGCTGATGGACAACGGCCGTCGTGGCCGTGCCATCACCGGCACCAACAAGCGCCCGCTCAAGTCGCTCGCCGACATGATCAAGGGCAAGCAGGGTCGCTTCCGCCAGAACCTGCTGGGCAAGCGCGTCGACTACTCGGGCCGTTCGGTCATCGTGGTCGGCCCGACGCTGCGCCTGCACGAGTGCGGCCTGCCGAAGAAGATGGCGCTGGAGCTGTTCAAGCCCTTCATCTTCGCCAAGCTGCAGCGCCGTGGCCTGGCCACTACCATCAAGGCCGCCAAGAAGCTCGTCGAGCGTGAAGAGGCCGAGGTGTGGGACATCCTCGAAGAGGTGATCCGCGAGCATCCGGTCCTTCTGAACCGCGCACCGACGCTGCACCGCCTGGGCATCCAGGCGTTCGAGCCGGTGCTGATCGAAGGCAAGGCGATCCAGCTGCACCCGCTGGTCTGCACCGCGTTCAACGCCGACTTCGACGGTGACCAGATGGCCGTCCACGTGCCGCTCTCGCTGGAAGCCCAGCTGGAAGCGCGTGCGCTGATGATGGCGTCCAACAACATCCTGTCGCCGGCCAACGGCGAGCCGATCATCGTGCCGTCGCAGGACGTCGTGCTGGGCCTGTACTACATGACCCGCGGCCTTGAGAACAAGGCAGGCGAGGGCATGGCGTTCGCCAACGTCGCCGAAGTCAAGCGCGCCTATGACAACCGCGTCGTGCAGCTGCACGCCAAGTGCAAGGTCCGCATCACCGAGACGGTGAACAACGACGACGGCACCAGCGAGCAGAAGACCTCGATCGTCGACACGACCGTCGGTCGCGCTCTGCTGCGCGAGATCCTGCCGGAGGGCCTGCCGTTCGCGCTGGCCAACGTCGAGCTGACCAAGAAGAACATCAGCCGGTTGATCAACTCCTGCTACCGCATGCTCGGCCTGAAGGACACGGTCGTGTTCGCCGACAAGCTGATGTACACCGGCTTCGCCTACGCGACCCGCGCCGGCGTCTCCATCGGCATCGACGACATGCTGATCCCGGTCGAGAAGAAGGGCATCCTGGCCGAGGCCGAAGCCGAGGTCCTGGAAATCCAGGAGCAGTACCAGTCGGGCCTGGTCACCGCCGGCGAGCGCTACAACAAGGTCGTCGACATCTGGTCGCGCACGAACGAGCGCGTGGCCAAGGCGATGATGGACGCGATCGGCACCGAGAAGGTGCAAAACGCCAAGGGCGAGACCATCGACCAGAAGTCGATGAACTCGATCTACATCATGGCCGACTCCGGCGCCCGTGGTTCGCAGGCCCAGATCCGTCAGCTCGCCGGTATGCGCGGCCTGATGGCCAAGCCGGACGGCTCGATCATCGAGACGCCGATCACCGCGAACTTCCGCGAAGGCCTGAACGTTCTCCAGTACTTCATCTCGACCCACGGTGCCCGTAAGGGTCTTGCCGATACCGCGCTGAAGACGGCGAACTCCGGTTACCTGACCCGTCGTCTCGTCGACGTGGCGCAGGACGTGGTGATCACCGAGGACGATTGCGGCACGCTCGAAGGCCTGACCATGACCCCGATCGTGGAAGGCGGCGACGTGGTCGAGCCGCTGCGCGACCGCGTGCTGGGTCGTGTCGTGGCCGAGGACGTGTTCCTGCCGGGCAACGACGAAGAGCCGATCGTCACCCGCAACACCCTGCTCGACGAGGGTTGGGTGCAGAAGCTCGACGACGCCAGCGTCCAGTCGATCAAGGTCCGTTCGACGATCACCTGCCGCAGCTCGTTCGGTGTCTGCGCGCACTGCTACGGTCGCGACCTCGGCCGCGGTCACCTGGTCAACCACGGCGAAGCGGTCGGCGTTGTCGCCGCGCAGTCGATCGGTGAGCCGGGTACGCAGCTGACCATGCGTACGTTCCACATCGGTGGTGCCGCTTCGCGTGCCGCCGCCATCGACAACGTCACGGTCAAGACCACCGGTAGCATCAAGTTCAACAACCTCAAGCACGTCGATCACGCCGGCGGCCACCTGGTCGCGGTGTCGCGTTCGGGCGAGTTGTCGGTGCTCGACGGCCACGGCCGTGAGCGCGAGCGTTACAAGCTGCCGTACGGCGCCACCGTCAACGTCAAGGACGGCGCTGCGATCAAGGCCGGCCAGACCGTGGCCAGCTGGGATCCGCATAACCACCCGATCGTGTCGGAAGTCGCCGGTTTCGTTCGCTTCATCGACTTCGTCGATGGCGTGACCGTGATCGAGAAGACCGACGAACTGACCGGCCTGGCCTCGCGCGAGATCACCGATCCCAAGCGTCGCGGCTCGCAGGGCAAGGACCTGCGTCCGATCGTCCGCATCGTCGACAAGAACGGCAAGGACCTGTCGATCCCGGGTACCGACCTGCCGGCGCAGTACCTGCTGCCGCCGCGCTCGATCGTCAACCTGCAGGACGGCGCGCCGGTCGGCGTGGGCGACGTGGTCGCCAAGATCCCGCAGGAAGCGTCCAAGACCCGCGACATCACCGGCGGTCTGCCGCGCGTTGCCGACCTGTTCGAAGCGCGCAAGCCCAAGGACCCGGCGGTCCTGGCCGAGCGTTCGGGCATCGTCTCCTTCGGCAAGGACACCAAGGGCAAGCAGCGCCTGATCATCAAGGACACCGACGGCAACGAGCACGAAGAGCTGATCCCCAAGTACCGCCAGATCATCGTGTTCGAAGGCGAGCACGTGGAGAAGGGCGAGACCGTGGTGGACGGCGAGCCGAGCCCGCAGGACATCCTGCGCCTGCTCGGTGTCGAGCCGCTGGCCGTGTACCTGACCAAGGAAATCCAGGACGTCTACCGCCTGCAGGGCGTGAAGATCAACGACAAGCACATCGAGGTGATCGTTCGCCAGATGCTGCGCAAGGTCGAGATCACCGACCAGGGCGACAGCAAGTTCCTCAATGGCGAGCAGGTCGAGCGTCAGCGTCTTATCGAAGAGAACGCCCGCCTGGGCGGTCGCAACGAGATCCTGGCCGGCTACGAGCCGGTCCTGCTGGGCATCACCAAGGCCTCGCTGGCAACCGAGTCGTTCATCTCGGCGGCCTCCTTCCAGGAGACCACCCGCGTCCTGACCGAGGCGGCCGTCCGCGGCACCCGTGACGGTCTGCGCGGCCTGAAGGAGAACGTGATCGTCGGCCGCTTGATCCCGGCCGGTACCGGTCTGGCGTACCACACGCTGCGTCGCAAGAACGCGTCGGGCCTGACCGACTCGGAAATGGAAGCGCTGTCGGCACCGGTCGCTTCGGCGGTCGAGCCGGTCGCCGCGGAAGTGGCCGAGGTCGAAGGCGACTCGAGCGCCTCGTAAGCAGCAAAAAGGGGCAGGGCGGGAGTTTCCCGCCCTGAGCCCGACTCCGGATTGGCTTGGTTTTGACCAGCAAATCCGGTTACAATTACGGAAATACCGACAGCCCCCTCGTGGGGCCGTCCAGATCACGAAATGAGGATGCAGGACGCGCCTCGTGTTCGGCCCAGGATGGGCGGGATCGCAGTGAAGTTCCGACCTCGCAGGCTGCCTTCGGCGGCCCGGGCGGAACACACGGTTTAGCTCGCGTTGACGGTGACGTCCGACGCGGGCTATACTTTTTCGTCTCGGTATGCCGGGCTGCCCCGGCGTGCCGTTCGTTTTTCCACGAAAGGCCAATCCAGGCCTTCTTCAAAGAGTTCCAGATGGCGACGATCAATCAGCTGGTCCGCAAGCCGCGGCAGGCGACCACCTACAAGAGTGCCTCGCCGGCGCTCGCGAACTGCCCGCAGCGTCGTGGCGTTTGCACCCGCGTGTACACCACGACCCCGAAGAAGCCGAACTCGGCTCTGCGCAAGGTCGCCAAGGTGCGCCTGACCAACGGCTACGAGGTCATCTCGTACATCGGCGGCGAAGGCCACAACCTTCAGGAGCACTCGGTCGTGCTGATCCGCGGCGGTCGCGTCAAGGACCTGCCGGGCGTGCGCTACCACACCGTGCGTGGCTCGCTCGATGCCGCCGGTGTCGCCAAGCGTCGCCAGAGCCGCTCCAAGTACGGCGCCAAGCGTCCGAAGTCCTAAGCCGGACGACCGTTTCGGTCTCCGTACAAGAATCACGAGAATAGGTACGCACCATGTCGCGTAAAGGTTCCACCCCTCAGCGTTCGGTCCTGCCGGACCCCAAGCACGGCAGCGAGACGATCGCCCGTTTCATCAACATGGTCATGCAGAGCGGCAAGAAGTCGGTCGCCGAGAAGATCGTCTACGGCGCGATGGATGTCATCAGCGAGAAGAACCCCAATGCCCTCGAGCTGGTCGAGAAGGCACTGGGCAACGTTTCGCCTGCGGTCGAAGTGAAGTCGCGTCGCGTCGGCGGTGCCACCTACCAGGTGCCGGTCGAAGTCCGTGCCTCGCGCCGCATGGCGCTGGCCATGCGCTGGCTGATCGAGTCGGCGCGCAAGCGCGGCGAGAACACCATGCCGCGCAAGCTCGCTGCCGAACTGATCGACGCCTCGGAAAGCCGCGGCGGCGCCATCAAGAAGCGCGAAGAAACCCACCGCATGGCGGAAGCGAACAAGGCGTTCGCCCACTACCGCTGGTGATCTGAGCCGGACGCCCCCATATAGGGGGTCGTCCCACTCAGCAGCACGACATGTGCTGCCGCGGCGGCGAGAAAGCCGCCATGCGAACCGGAGGCCGCCTTTGAGGCGGCGTCCGGCCATCTGGAATTCGAAAACTTACGAGAGGGTCCCGTGGCTCGCACCACTCCCATCGAGCGTTACCGCAACTTCGGCATCATGGCCCACATCGATGCCGGCAAGACCACCACGTCCGAACGCATCCTGTTCTACACCGGTGTCAGCCACAAGATCGGCGAAGTGCACGAAGGTGCCGCGACGATGGACTGGATGGAACAGGAGCAGGAGCGCGGCATCACCATTACGTCGGCCGCTACGACCGCGTTCTGGAAGGGCATGGACAAGTCCTTGCCTGAGCACCGCTTCAACATCATCGACACCCCTGGCCACGTCGACTTCACCATCGAAGTCGAGCGTTCGCTGCGCGTGCTCGACGGTGCGGTGTTCGTGCTGTGCGCCGTCGGTGGCGTGCAGCCGCAGTCCGAGACCGTGTGGCGTCAGGCCAACAAGTACTCGGTGCCGCGCATGGCGTTCGTCAACAAGATGGACCGCACCGGCGCCAACTTCGACAAGGTCGTCGAGCAGCTGCGTTCGCGCCTGGGCGCCTACGCCGTGCCGATGCAGGTGCCGATCGGCGCCGAGGACGGCTTCGAGGGCGTGGTCGACCTGCTCAAGATGAAGGCCATCCATTGGGATGTCGCCTCGCAGGGCACCGTGTTCGAGTACCGCGAGATCCCGGCAGACCTGCAGGCCAAGGCCGAGGCAGCGCGCAGCTTCATGATCGAAGCCGCCGCCGAAGCGTCCGAAGAGCTGATGGACAAGTACCTCAACGAAGGCGAGCTCACCGAAGAGGAGATCGTTGCCGGTCTGCGCGAGCGCACCCTGCGCGTCGAGATCGTGCCGGTCTTCTGCGGTTCGGCCTTCAAGAACAAGGGCGTGCAGGCCATGCTCGACGGCGTGATCAACCTGCTGCCGTCGCCGGCCGACCGTCCGCCGGTCCAGGGCATCGACGAAGACGAGAAGGAAGACACCCGCAAGGCGCTCGACACCGAGCCGTTCTCCGCGCTTGCCTTCAAGATCATGACCGACCCGTTCGTCGGTTCGCTGACCTTCTTCCGCGTCTACTCGGGCGTGCTCAACTCCGGCGACCAGGTGTACAACCCGGTCAAGTCGAAGAAGGAGCGCGTGGGCCGCATCCTGCAGATGCACGCCAACCAGCGTGACGAGATCAAGGAAGTCCGCGCCGGCGACATCGCCGCGGCCGTGGGCCTGAAGGACGTGACCACCGGCGACACGCTGTGCGCGCAGGATCACGTCATCACCCTCGAGCGCATGATCTTCCCGGAGCCCGTCATCTCGATGGCGGTCGAACCCAAGACCAAGTCCGACCAGGAAAAGATGGGCATGGCCCTGGGCCGTCTGGCGCAGGAAGATCCCTCGTTCCGCGTTCGCACGGACGAAGAGTCGGGCCAGACCATCATCGCCGGCATGGGCGAGCTGCACCTGGACATCATCGTCGACCGCATGCGTCGCGAGTTCAATGTCGAGGCCAACGTCGGCAAGCCGCAGGTGGCGTACCGCGAGACCATCCGCAAGTCGGACGTCAAGTCGGACTACAAGCACGCCAAGCAGTCGGGCGGTAAGGGCCAGTACGGCCACGTCGTCATCGAGCTGTCGCCGATGAACGAAGCCGACCGCGCCAACGAGGATGTCGAGAACGATTTCCTGTTCGTCAACGACATCACCGGCGGCGTGATTCCGAAGGAGTTCATCCCGGCGGTCGAGAAGGGCCTGCGCGAGACGATCACCAGCGGTCCGCTGGCCGGCTTCCCGGTCGTGGGCGTGAAGGTCAAGCTCGTGTTCGGTTCCTACCACGACGTCGACTCGTCGGAAATGGCGTTCAAGCTCGCCTCGTCGATGGCGTTCAAGGAAGGTTTCCGCAAGGCCGATCCGGTCCTGCTCGAGCCGATGATGAAGGTCGAAGTCGTGACGCCGGAAGAGTATGTCGGCGACGTGATGGGCGACCTGAGCCGTCGTCGCGGCCTGCTTCAGGGCCAGGACGACACGCCGTCGGGCAAGACCATCAACGCGATGGTGCCGCTGGGTGAGATGTTCGGTTACGCCACCACGATCCGTTCGCTGACCCAGGGTCGCGCGACGTTCACGATGGAATTCGACCATTACGCCGAAGCCCCGAACAACATCGCCGATGCGGTGATGAAGAAGGGCGGTTAATTGAAGTCCCCGCGGCGCCGGCTCTCGCCGGCGCCTCGTTACCACAGAACAAGCAATAAACTTTAAAGAGAGACAATCATGGCCAAGGGTAAGTTTGAGCGCACCAAGCCGCACGTGAACGTGGGCACGATCGGTCACGTCGACCACGGCAAG
>NZ_JBDGKY010000035.1:0-18770 GCF_057656135.1 Lysobacter sp. Soil_N_23 | reverse complement strand
GCAGTGGGCCATGGATGGCCCACGCCCCGCATTCGGACAGGATGTCCGACCAAGGGGCGGAGCAATCCCCGGCCCGGCGGACGACGCCGTTCCGCAGACGCAGGCCCAACGCGCAACAGCGGCCCGCTAGAACCGGCCTTCCTGGAAGTCGACGAAGGCCTGCATGATCTGCTCCTTCGTGTTCATCACGAACGGACCATAGCGCGCCACCGGCTCACGCAGCGGACGACCGGCGACCAGGATCACGCGCACGCCCTTGGTGCCCGCCCGGAGCTTGAACACACGACCGCCGTTGAGCACCGCCAGCTGCTGCGTCGACAACGGCCGCGCATCGTCGCCATCGCCGATCGTGCCCTCGCCCTCGAAGGCATAGGCGAACGCATTGTGGCCGTCGGGCAACTCGTACTGCCACGCAGCGCCCGCAGCCAGCTCGATGTCGAGGTAAACCGGATCGGTCGCCGGCTGCTGGATGGGACCGGCGACGTCGCCGATGCGGCCGGCGATCAGCTTCACGTTCACGCCGGGTGCCGGCTGCAGCTGCGGGATGCGATCAGGGGCGAACTCCTGGTACTGCGGCTGCGCCATCTTCTCGCTCGCCGGCAGGTTCACCCACAGCTGGAAGCCACGCATGCGGCCTTCCTGCTGCTCGGGCATTTCCGAATGCACCAGACCACGGCCAGCGGTCATCCACTGCACGCTGCCGGGCACCAGCACGCCCTCGTTGCCGTGGTTGTCCTTGTGGCGCATGCGCCCGTCGAGCATGTAGGTGACCGTCTCGAAGCCGCGGTGCGGATGATCCGGGAAGCCCGCCAGGTAATCCTCGGGCTTGTCGGTGCCGAACTCGTCGAGCATCAGGAACGGATCCAACATGTCCAACTGCGGCGTGCCGATGACGCGGGTCAGGCGTACGCCGGCGCCGTCGGAGGCCGGCATGCCGCGGATGACGCGACCGATGCGGGCGAAGTCCTGGCTGATGTCGGGATGGCTCATGGCGTACTCCGGATTACTGGTTGACTGCCCGTCAAAGTCGGGCGGGAGCGGCAGCGCCGCCAGCATCGCCGATGGAACGATCCATTACGGCGCGGCCGGTCTGGGCTCAACCGCGCCGGCTGATCACGTAGACCGTCGCCGGCGGCACGTTGAGGAGGACGAACTCACCGCGCTCGACCTCCAGGCCGAGCTCCTCGACCACCTCCGCGGCGACCGGCGACTGCGGACCGTAGGTGAACTGGAGGAAACGACCGCCCTCGCGCAGGCAGTCGAACGAGGCCTGCAGGATCTCGCGCTGGGTGCCGCGCGGCATGCTCAGGAAACCCAGGCCCGAAACGATCGCGTCGGCCGGTCCGTCGGCCAGATAGCCGTCGGTTGCGGCGAGCTGGATGAGGTCGCGGGCGTCGCCGAGCACGATGCGAACCTGCGGGAATCGCGTGCGCAGGTGCGCGTGCAGTTCCTCGTTGAGTTCCAGCACCATCAGCTCGCGACCGAGGATGCCGCCCGCGAGCAGCGCACGGGTGATCGCCCCGGTGCCACCGCCCAGCTCGATCACGCGACGCGCGCCTTCGGGCAAGGCGGTGACCATTGCCGCGGCCAGGTCGCGGCCGGACGGCGCCACCGCCGCGGTGCGCGCGGGATTGCGCAGCCACTGCCGGAAGAACGTCCACGAACCTTTCGGAAGTGTCAGCCGGCGCATGGGGTCATCTCAGGCAAGCCGCCGCAGGCGCCAGCAGCGGTGGATGCGGGCGTCGCGCTCGAAATCGGGCGGGATGGTCTGCGCGCTGATGTCGACGCACTCGGCGAACTGGCCGATCGCCGCCTGGTCCAGGCGGAAGCGGCGGAAGTTGTTGGAGAAATACAGCACGCCCCCTTCGGCCAGGCGCTCCACCGCCGCGCGCAGCAGGCGGACGTGTTCGGCCTGGACGTCGAAGTCTTCCGCGCGCTTGGAGTTGGAGAACGTCGGCGGGTCGCAGAAGATCAGGTCGTACTGCTGCGTGTCCGCTTCCAGCCAGGTCAGCGCGTCGGCCTGGACCAGGCGGTGGCGGGTGCCGCCGAGGTTGTTCTCGCGCAGGTTGTCGGCGCACCACTCCAGGTAGGTGGCCGACAGGTCGACCGTGGTGGTGCTGCGGGCACGACCGACCGCCGCATGCACGGTGGCGGCGCCGGTGTAGCCGAACAGGTTGAGGAAGCGCGTGTCCTCGGCTTCGGCGCCGATGCGCAGGCGCATCGGTCGATGATCGAGGAACAGGCCGGTGTCGAGGTAGTCGAACAGGTTCACGCGCAGGCGCGCATCGCCCTCGCGCACGGTCACCAGCTCGCCACGCGAATCGAACTGTCCGTACTTGCTGCCGCCCTTGCCGCGGGCGCGGGTCTTCAGGGCCACGTTCTCGCGCGGCACGGCGAACACTTCGCGCGCCGCCGCCAGCAGTTCGTTGAGCCGCTTGCGCTGCACGGCCTCGGGGATATCGGCCGGCGCCGCGTATTCCTGCACGTGCAGGAACGTGCGCGGCGTGGCCTCGTCGGTGACGTAGACGTCGATCGCCGCCGAATACTCCGGCAGGTCGGCGTCGTAGGCGCGATAGCAGCTGATGTGCTCGCGCTCGCGCCAGGACTTGAGCTTGCGGATGTTCTTGCGCAGGCGGTTGGCAACCATCTGCGCGCCTTCCGACAACGCCGGCGCCGGTTCGTCGGCGGCCCGCTCGCGCTGCGGCGGTGCCACCGGGTCGCAGACGATCAGCGTGCATTCGATGGCACCGTTGAACAGCTGGTATTTCTTGCCCGCGCGCAGGCCGGTGGCGCGCGCCAGCTCGGGGTCGCCGCAGAGCAGGCTGGCGCGCCAGGTCGGCACGGCGCGCTTGAGGGCGTCGCCGAGGGCGCGGTAGAGGGCGGCATCGGCGGCGAGGCGGGCGTCGTATGGCGGGTTGCAGACGACGAGGCCCACGCCGTCATTCCCGCGAAGGCGGGAACCCAGCGACTCTGGCTCCTGCGATTCCGCCTCCGGCTGCGTCGAAGGCAACGACGCTGGGTCCCCGCCTTCGCGGGGATGACGGGTGGTGGGGGCTTCGAGTGAACGTATGTCGTCCACGCGCCAGTCGATCACGCCGGCCAGGCCGGCCAGCACCGCGTTGTCCTGCGCGGCGCGGATCGCGTGCGGATCCAGGTCGCTGCCGAAGAACGCCGGACGCAATGCATTCATGCCGGCGGCCTCGCGCGCACGCGCCGCGTCCACCAGCTGTTGCCACGACGACGCGTCGAAGCCGAGCCAGCGCGTCGGCACGCCGTTGCCATGCCGCTGCAGGCCGGGCGCGACATCGGCCGCCATCAGCGCGCCTTCGATCAGCAGCGTGCCGCTGCCGCACATCGGGTCGAGCAGCGCGCCGCCGTCCGCGTACACCTTCGGCCACTGCCCACGCATCAGCACCGCGGCGGCGAGGTTTTCCTTCAGCGGCGCTTCGCCCTGCTTGCTGCGCCAGCCACGACGGTGCATCGGGCCGCCGCCGAGGTCGATCGAGACGATCGCGCGGCCCTTGCGCACGACCAGGTTCAGGCGCAGGTCGGGTGCTTCGACGTCGACGTCCGGGCGCGATCCGGTGCGCGCGCGCATCACGTCGACCACTGCATCCTTGACCCGCTGCGCGGCGTAGCGCGCATGCGTGATCGCATCGCCCGACACGTGCGCGTCGACCGCGACCGTATCGCCCTGGGCCAGGTGCTGCGGCCAGTCGATCGCGGCGGCACCGGCATACAGCGCGTGCTCGTCGGGACAGTCGAATTCGGCGATCGGCCACAGCACGCGGCTGGCCAGGCGCGACCACAGCACCGCACGCTGCGCATCGAGCGCGCTGCCTTCGACATTGGCGCCGGCCATGGCCGCCGTTGCGCGCGTGCAACCGAGCGCGACGAGTTCGTCGGCGAGCAGGTATTCCAGGCCCTTGCCACAGCTTGCGAAGAATTTCATGGCAGCACCGACAGAAGAGAGGCGAAGGCATCGGCACTGGCCACGACATGGTCCGACAGGCGATGGCTGTCGTTGACCAGCAACAGGCGCGACCCGCGTGGCTGCGCCCAGGCGACGACGTCGCTGGCGGGGATCAGTTCATCGTCCCAGCCGTGGATGATCGAGGTCGGCACGACGGCCGCCTGCAGGCGCGGTGCCGGGCCCATCTGGATGGGCGGTGCCATCAGGAACAGGCCGGCGGTCGGTACCTGCAGCGACACCAGGCCGGAAATGTAGGCGCCCAGGCTCGATCCGGCCAGCACCAGCGGGCCGCGCGCAGCCGCAGCGCGCGCCAGCTCCAGCAGGTGCTGCAGGCGGCTGGGCACGTCGCCCAGGTCGCTGATGTCGCGACGTGCATCGAAGTGGGTGAAGTCGGGCCGCTCGTGGCTCCAGCCCAGGCGCTGCGCGACGTCGGCCAGCGCGGTGACCTTGGTCGCGTCCGGACCGCTCTCGAAACCGTGGGAAAGGATGCAGTGTCCGCGCGTGCTCATGGTTGCCCTGGTCGACTCGTGCTGGTCAATCGTGAAGTGCGACGACGGCGTCGCCGAGGTGGATCGTGCCGCCGTCGAGAATGCGCGCGCACAGCCCGCCATGACCGCGCATCGCGTTGTAGCCGCCCGCGCCGAGTGCGGCTTCCATGCGCGAGCACGGATCGCAGTCGTCGGTGCCTTCCAGCACGACCTCGCCGATGCGGAAGCGGCGCCCCTTGAGTGCGACCAGCGGCAGCCCTGAGACGACCAGGTTGCGGCGCAGCGTCGCCGGCGCCACTGCCTCATGGCCGGACAGCGCCGCGATCACCGGCAGGTGTTCGGCCTGGATCAGGGTGATGCCACGCTTGCCGCTGCCGCCGCTGTATCGGTCGCCGACCAGGCCCGCGCCGGTCTGGGCGAGCACCTGCGTCACCGCCTCCATGGCGACGTCGCGCTGCGGTCGCAGGCCGATCCATTCGACCCGGCCCTGGCGCGGCAGCATGGCCATCAATTTGCCGAGCTCGGAGTCGGCGGGAGGGAGCTTCATGGCGGGGGATCCGTGCAGTCTGGGCAATCTGCGCTGTTCGAACCGGTGCCTGGGCGCGCAGTTCTGGGGGCTCGACGTCCACATCGCAGCGCGATTGTCAGCGTGGTGGTCGTCGGGGCCGGCGGCCAGCAAGGCCGGGCGGGGGCGAATGGTAGCATCCGGCCCCATGTCGCCCGCTTCCTCGCAGCATGAACTCACGGCCCCGCCGATCGCCTTCGATCCCCTGCCCTACCAGGACCGGCTGGAGGCGCGAACGCTCGACCAGATCGATCTGGTGGTGATCCATTGCACCGAACTGCCGGACCTGGCGATGGCGCGCCGATTCGGCGAGGAGGTGCTCTACGAAGGCTCGCAGACCGGCAACAGCGGCCACTACTACATCGACCGCGATGGCAGCCTGCACCAGTACGTCGCCCTGGATCGCATCGCCCACCACGTGCGCGGCTACAACCCGCGCGCGATCGGCATCGAGCTGGTCAATCGCGGCCGCTACCCGGACTGGCTGGCGGCGCACCACCAGGCGATGGGCGAGCGCTATACGCCCGAGCAGATCGAGGCGCTGGTGGTGTTGCTGCAGCACCTGAAGAACACATTGCCAGCATTGCGCCATATCGCCGGGCACGAGGACCTGGACACCACGACCGTGGCCGCCAGCGACGATCCCTCGGTGCAGGTGCAGCGCAAGCTCGACCCGGGGCCGCAGTTCCCGTGGGCGCAGGTGATGGCGGCGGTGGATCTCGAACGCCTTCCGTAGCGACCGTCAAACGCCAACCTCACCGTCATCCCGGCACACGCCGGGATCCAGGCCCGTATCCTTTACCGGGGCACCGTGAACGGGATGGCGTGACAGCCTGGATCCCGGCGTGCGCCGGGATGACGGTGCTTTCAGGGATGACGGTGCTTTCAGGGGATGACGGTGCTTCAAGGGATGTCGGCCGGGGATGCAGAGCCCATCTCGTATACTTCCGACCCGCGTCCCACGAGCTTTCCGCGCATGACCTCACCCGCTTCCGAGCAAGTCGTTCCCGAGCTGGTCGAGCTGCTCTCGCTGGAGCGACTGGAGGACAACCTGTTCCGCGGCCAGAGCCGCGACATCGGCACCAAGTACGTCTTCGGTGGCCAGGTCGTCGGCCAGGCCCTGTCGGCGGCGCAGGCGACGATGTCCGAGCCGCGCGGCGCGCACTCGCTGCACGCCTACTTCCTGCGCGCCGGCGACGTCTCCGCGCCGATCGTCTACCAGATCGACCGCACCCGCGACGGCGGCAGTTTCTCCGTGCGCCGGATCACCGCGATCCAGCACGGCGAAGTGATCTTCTTCATGGCCGCCTCGTTCCAGCAGCACGAGGACGCCGTCGAGCACCAGCTGACCATGCCCGAGGTGCCCAAGCCGGAGGACATCGAGCCGGCGCCGCCGGTGCCCGAGCACGTGATGGCGACGCTGCCGACCAAGGTCCAGCGCTGGCTGTCGCGGCAGGGACCGTTCGAGTTCCGCCACGTCTACCCGCGCGACGAGCTCAACCCGCCCAAGCGACCGCCTTACCAGCAGGTCTGGTTCCGCCTGAGCGAACGCGTCGGAGACGCGCCGGAACTGCATCGCGCCCTGCTCGCCTACGCGTCCGATTTCCATTTGCTCGGCACCGCGACCTTCCCGCACGGCATCAGCTACTACCAGCCGAACGTGCAGATGGCCTCGCTCGACCATGCGATGTGGTTCCACCGTCCGTTCCGTGCCGACGAATGGCTGCTGTATTCGATCGACAGCCCGAGCGTGCAGAGCAGCCGAGGCCTCGCCCGCGGACAGATCTTCGACCGCGACGGCCGCCTGGTCGCCAGCACCGCGCAGGAAGGCCTGATCCGCGTCGTCCGCGATGCGGCCGCGGCCGCGCAAGTGCCGGCCAAGGAATAATCGCGCGATGAGACAGGTATTCAGCAGCCAGCGCCTGGAAAACGTCGAGCAGGTCGCGCAGATGATGCGCGATGCCGACATCGAGGTGCGCATCACCAACGGCCGCTCCTACAAGGGCGGCCGCCGCGGCACGTTCAGCTACAGCGAACCCGGCGGCCCGAAGCCGGCGGTGTGGGTGGTGCGCTCGGAGGACCAGGTGCGCGCCCGCGAGATCCTGCGCGACGCCGGCCTGCTGGAGTCCACCCGCGAGAGCTTCCGCGGCCCCAGCTTCCGCTTCGAGCCCGAAACCCAGGGCAAGTCACCGCAACAGTCGCGCATGCTGCGGATAAAGCTGGTGCTGATGGCGGGCATCGTGATCATCGGCGGCCTGGTGATCCGGCACGCGGTCAACCTGGACATCGCCAACGAAGCACTCAAGGAGCATCCGCTCGACGGCTCCACCGCGGCCATCCCGCAGCCGCTGGCGGCGGCGGTGCTGCAGCAGGAGCTGCCGAAAGCGCGCCTGGACGCACTGTGCCTTGCCATCGACGGCAAGGACGCGCCGGCATCACTGGTCAGCGCGATGCAGCAGCCCGGCCACCGCGTGGTGCCGGCGTCGGAATGCGTGCGCAACACGAACGACGAAGTCGGCAGCCAGCACCGTGCTACCGGAGCGCCGGCGCTCATCGTCGATGTGCATGCATTCCGCCCGCAGAAGCGCGACGCCGCCAACGACGGCGCGATCACCGGCGTGATCGAGTACACGGCGTATCACCACCGCATGTCGGCCTCCTACAAGACGCTGGAAGTGACGCAGGTGGACGGCAGCGGCTGGAAGGTCGTGCGCACCATCAAGCACGTGTCGATGTAAGCCGGCCTGTGGGAGCGGCTTCAGCCCCGAAGGCCGTGTCACATAGGGCGCGCCATGACGTCCGTAGAGGGTGGACCCCGCCGGAAGCCCGCCAAACCGTGAACGCCGAAGCCATCGAAGGACTGATCCACCACGAGTTGCCGGCCGCGGCCGGCGGCGACCGCCAGGCCTATTCGCGGATCGTCGCAGGCTGCCAGAACACCGTGACCACGCTCGCGCTGGTGATCGTCCGCGACGTGCCGACCAGCGAGGACATCGCCCAGGAAGCCTTCCTCAGCGCCTGGCAGAACCTGCGCCGGCTGCAGAACCCGGCCAGCTTCCTGCCCTGGCTGCGGCAGATCACCCGCAACCTGGCCCTGGACCACTTGCGCGAGGTCCGCAGGCTGCCGCGCGAGGTCGCCGACGCCGAGCGGGTCATCGCCGCGGTCGCCGATCCGCAGCCGACACCGGTCGAGCACCTGATCGAGGACGAACGCCAGCAGGCCGCGGCCGAGCTGATCTCGGCCCTGCCCGACGACAGCCGCGAAGTGCTGCTGCTGTACTACCGCGAAGGCCAGAGCTCGCAACAGGTGGCGGCATTGCTGGGCCTGAGCGACGCCGCGGTACGCAAGCGTCTGTCGCGCGCCCGAGCGACTGTACGCGCCGAGCTGCTCGCACGATTCAGCGACTTCGCCCGCGACAGCGCCCCGTCGGCGGCGTTCACGGCGATGGTCGCCACGGCACTGGGGGTGTCCAGCCCAATGGCATCGGCGGCGGTCATGATCGGCACCGCGGGGCTTGGCTCGGCAAGCGCCGGCAAGATCGGTGCCGGTGCCAGCGTGTCGGCCGGCATCGCCGGCGGCTCCGCCAGCGGTGGCCTCGGCCTGTTGCTGGACACGGCCATCCATTACGACTGGATCGTTTACGCGACGATCGGCGGCATCCTCGGCACCTGGCTCGGCGGCCGCTACCTGCTCGGTTTTGCCGGCAACGACGAGGAGCGCATCGCGATCGGCCGCTTCGTGCGCAACATCACCGCGACATCGGCCGTGTTCTGCGTCGGCATGATGGTGCTGACGATCACGACCCGAGGCTGGGTTCCGATCACCGCGTTCGCGCTGGCGGCAATGGCGGTGATCAACTACCAGTACCTGGTGCCGCTGCCGCGGATCATGGCGCCCTGCTTCGCCCGCGAGACTGCCCGCACCGGCCGGCGCCAGCCGAGCGTGACCTATCAGTGGCTGTGCGGCGCGCCGGCGGTGTGGGTCAGCTCGACGCTGGCACTGGGAACACTGGCGTATGCGTTGCTCGCGTCAGGGCGGTTCTGACAAGTGCATCAACGTGATGCGGTTTTTTCGCGCGCGGTGTGGCGCGGTGTGGGGGGAGGAGGTGGGGTGTATTCCGCGAACCTCCGCTTCGCTCCGTTAACTGTTCGCGAAATACACCCCACCCCCTCCTTCCCAACGCTGCCGTTGTTTCATCGACTTCGCGTGTCGGGTCGGTGCGCTGCCCGCGTGAATTGGCTGCAATGGCGGGACTCGGGCTGTGCCGTTACGGGGCGGTGTCCGCGCCCTCGCTCGGTCGGGAGCTCGGGCCCGGACGCCCGCGAAAGGATCACGTGGTTTCAAACCCGCTTGGGTGCGTACGCCGATGTTGCTGACACTTGCTTGCGAAGCAACGTCGCTGGGTTCCCGCCTTCGCGGGAATGACGAGCATCAGGCAACGACGCTGGGTCCCCGCCTTCGCGGGGATGACGGTCTTTCAATGATGACGGTCTTCCATGACGGAGGGAGCCCCTCTCCCGCTTGCGGGAGAGGGGTTGGGGTGAGGGCCATCGAAGACCATGCAACGAAATGCCGAAGCGTCGTCCGCAGACGCAAGCCCAGCACGCACCAGCAACGGAAACGGAAACGCACCAGCAGGTCCCTCACTACGTTCGGGACGACAGAAGCAAAAAAACCCGTGCCGCGGAGACCCGGCACGGGCAGTGGGGATTTGCAGGACAGCCAAGCGCGTTGTTGTGCAGGCATCGACCGTGCCCGGCCGGGAAAGTTCAGTGGCGCGGCGAGTGCCTGAGATCGTCGCGGGTCAGGTAGCCGTCGCGGTCCTCGTCCATGAACGCGAACCCCTTGCTCAGGCGCGGCATGTTCTCGCTGACTTCCAGCTTGCTCAGCTTGCCGTCGTGATTGAGATCGGCGGCGGCGAAACGCTCCTCCGCCCGCTTGGCCCGCTCGGCCTCGCGCTGCGGACGCATCTTCTCGTGAAAGTTGCGCAACTCGCTGCGGACGACGTAGCCGTCACGGTTACCGTCGACCTGGTCGAAGCTCTTGGCGAGCCACGGCATCGACGCCGCCTCGGCCTTGCTGATGCGGCCATCGCCATCGGCATCGGCATTGATCAGCCCGTCCATGCCGCCGCCATGACCGCGGCCCTTGCCGCTGCGATGGGGACGCTCGGAGCGATCCAGCTTGCCGTCCTTGTTGCTGTCGAGCTGATCGAACTTCGCCGCCAGGCGCGGGCTCGCCGCGGCCTCGTTGCGGTCGATCGCACCATCGTTGTTGACGTCGAGCTTCGGGCGCGCCGCGTGGGCACCGTCGTCGGCCTGGGTCGCGGCCAGCGCGGTGCCGGCGGTGACGATCGCAGCGATGGCGACGGCAAGCAGAGCGGAAAGGGAATTTCGCTGTTTCATTGGTAAGGCTCCTGCGGATGGCGTCGGTTGGCGCCGATGACCAGATCAACGCCCGGCCACCGTTGCGGTTGACAGCGGGCGGGCCGCGTTCAGTCGCGCGACAGCGTTTTCCTCACGCGCCACGGCGCTATGCTGGCGCCATGGGCACCGAACCGCAGGACAGCGACGATCTCCGCCTGTTCCACACCGGCGAGCACGCCTGTGGCTACTGGCCCGAGCGCGTCGCCCGCGACCTCGTGCTCGACCCGCGCGACCCGCGCCTGCGGCAGTGGTACCCGCACGCACTGGGATGGGGCTTCCGCCGCTCCGGCGACATCGTCTACCGCCCGCATTGCGCCGGCTGCCGCGCCTGCGTGGCGGTGCGCATCCCGGTCGACCGCTTCGTCCCCGACCGCAGCCAGCGCCGCTGCCTGGCCCGCAATGCCGGCGTCGAGATGCGGGTGCTGCCGACCCAGCGCACCGCCGAGCAGCTGGCCTTGTACCGCCGCTACCTGGCCGCCCGTCATTGCGGCGGTGGCATGGACGGCCACGGCGCGACCGAGTTCGACCAGTTCCTGATCGGCAGCTGGAGCGAAGGCCGTTTCCTCGAGCTGCGCGAGGCGTCCACGCACGGCCCCGGCAAGCTGCTGGCGGTGGCGGTGACCGACGTGACCGAAGCGGCACTGTCGGCGGTCTACACCTTCTACGACCCGGACCTCGCCGATCGCGGCCTGGGCACGCTGGCAATCCTGCGCCAGCTGGAATGGGCCCGGCGCGAGCGCCGTCGCCACCTCTACCTGGGCTACTGGATCCAGGGCCATCCGAAAATGGACTACAAGCGCCGCTTCCGCCCGCTGGAAGCCTTCGACGGCCGCGACTGGCACGACCTGCCAGTACCCTGATCCTGTCATTGCCGCTGCGCGACGGCATGACATCATCGCGCGATGAACAGACTCCCTCACCTCCTCATTTGCGCCGCCCTTTCGCTGCTTGCCGCATGCACGCAGATAAACATCAAGGGCGATCCAGAGACCTGGGCCAGATCGATGAGCAGCGACACGACCCTGCGCGTGGCGACGTACAACACCTCGCTCTTTGACGACCAGGACGGCGGCCTGATCCACCGCCTGCAGGCCGGCGACCCTGGCGCGCGCAAGATCGCCGCGGTGCTGCAACGCGTGCGCCCCGACCTGGTGCTGCTCAACGAGTTCGACTACGACGCCCAGGGCACAGCCGCCGATCTGTTCCAGCACGACTACCTCGCCGTCGCCCAGCCCGGCGGTGGCGAACCGCTCAAATACCCGTACCGCTACCTGGCCCCGGTCAACACCGGCGTGCCGAGCGGCCTCGACCTGGATGGCAACGGCGAAGCCGGCGGCGCCGGTCGCAACCGCGGCAACGACGCCTGGGGTTACGGCCTGCACCCGGGCCAGTACGGCATGCTGGTGCTGTCGCGCCACCCGATCGACGACGCCCAGGTGCGCACGTTCCAGTTGCTGAAATGGAGCGCGATGCCGGGCGCCTCGCAACCGCGTGATCCCGGCAACGGCAAGCCGTGGTACCCGGCATCGATCTGGTCGCAGCTGCGCCTGTCGTCGAAATCGCATTGGGACGTGCCGGTGCGCACGCCGGCAGGCGTCGTCCACTTCCTGGTGTCGCACCCGACTCCGCCGGTGTTCGACGGCCCCGAGGACCGCAACGGCGTGCGCAACGCCGACGAGATCCGCCTGTGGCGCGAGTACCTGTCGTCGCCCAACGCCGCCTGGCTCTGCGACGACCAGGGCCGTTGTGGCGGCCTGCCCGCGGACGCACGCTTCGTCATCGCCGGCGACCTCAACAACGACCCGAGCGATGGCGATGGCCATCACGAGGCGATCATCGAATTGCTCGAACACGCGCGCGTGGCGCGTTACGAAACGCCGCGCAGCGAGGGCGCGGTCGAAGTCGGCGCACGCTACGCCCAGACCGGCATCGTCCGCCGCGGCTCACCCGCCCATGCCACCGGAGATTTCGGACCGAAGGCCGGGACGATGCGACTGGATTACGTGCTGCCCTCGGTGGGGTTCAGCGTCGAAGGCAGCGGCGTGTTCTGGCCGGCCGCGGCGCAGCCGGAGGCGGCCATTGCCGATGGCAGCGACCATCACCTGGTGTGGGTGGATGTGGGGATGGAGGCGCGCTGAGGGTGGCTTGACGGAAAGAGCGAAGGCGCTGGGTCCCCGCCTTCGCGGGGATGACGGGCAAAGGCAAAGTCAAAATGGGTCCCGGCGTGCGCCGGGATGACGGTGACAAGGCTGGGGCTGTGAGGGCCTGGGTCCCGGCGTTCGCCGGGACGACGGGGGGTGACTATGGCTTCGGCGGCAACTTGGCCATCACCGTCGTGACCGGATCGACCACCGGCATTGGAATCTCCACCGGCGCATGCACCGTCTGCGCGGACGCCAACGCTGTCGGCGGCACTGCCACTGCGTCGGCATCGGCAGGCGCCGCCACCACGCGCGGCCCGAATCCGAACACACCATCGCTGCGCGCCGACACGATCATCCGCACCATGTTGGCCGGCACCATCAACTCCACCGCGATGGCATTGCCCTCGGCCGTGCGCCCCTCGATCGTCATCTCGATCAGCGCACCACCGGTGTCGATCGAATTGCACAGCACGTGCGGCCCACTGGGACCGTCGTGCATGTACGGGCGGATCGCCTCACCGAGCGCCTCCAGCGCCTGCGGGTAGAAGAACACGGCATAACCCTGGGTTTCGTCGAGCATGGTCGCGGCTCCTCGGGAATGATGCGTTCAGCGCAGATCGATCTGGAGCGCGGCAGCGGACCGCCGCGCGCGCTCGCGTGCCGTATCGATGTCCTCGGCCAGCGCCAGCGTGACCGCGACACGGCGATGCCCTTCCACGCGCGGCTTGCCGAACAGGCGCAACTGCGTGTCTGCCTGCGCCAGCGCCGCATCGACGCCGTCGAACACCGGCACGCCATGGCCCTGCGCCAGCACCGCACACGATGCCGCCGGGCCGTACTCGCGGATCGACGGCACCGGCAATCCAAGGATCGCCCGAGCATGCAGGGCAAACTCGCTCAAGTCCTGCGAAGCCAGCGTGACAAGGCCAGTGTCGTGCGGCCGGGGTGAGACCTCGCTGAACCAGACATCGTCACCCTTGACGAACAATTCCACGCCGAACACGCCCCAGCCACCCAGATCATCTGTGATCGTACGGGCGATGCCCTGCGCGCGCGCCAGCGCCTTGGTCGACATCGCCTGCGGCTGCCAGCTCTCGCGGTAGTCGCCATCGCGCTGCAGGTGGCCGATCGGTGCGCAGAACGTGGTGCCGCCGACATGCCGTACCGTCAGCAGCGTGATCTCGTAGTCGAAGTCGACGAAGCCTTCCACGATCACGCGGCCGGCACCGGCGCGGCCGCCGGTCTGCGCGTAGTCCCAGGCCTTGTCGATGCTGTCGGTGTCACGCACCAGGCTCTGGCCCTTGCCCGACGACGACATCACCGGCTTGACCACGCAAGGCAAGCCGATCGTCGCGACCGCGGCGCGGTAGTCCTCCAACGTGTCCACGAACTTGTACGGCGAGGTCGGCAACCCCAGCGTCTCGGCCGCGAGGCGGCGGATGCCTTCGCGGTCCATGGTCAGGCGTGCAGCGCGCGCGGTCGGGATGACCCGCGTCTGCGTACCGCGTTCGCCGAATTCGCGTTCCAGGTCGACCAGGGTCTGCGTGTGGATCGCTTCGATCTCCGGCACGATCAGGTGCGGACGCTCGAGTGCGATCAGCGCGCGGATGGCGCCGCCGTCGAGCATGTCCAGCACATGGCTGCGATGCGCCACCTGCATGGCCGGTGCGTCGGCATAACGGTCGGCCGCGATCACCTCCACGCCGAAGCGCTGCAACTCGATCGCCACTTCCTTGCCGAGTTCGCCCGAACCGAGCAGGAGCACACGGAATGCGTGCGGGGACAGGGGCGTGCCGAGGGTGATCATGTGGGGTCCGGGCGTAGGGCTGGCGGTCAGTTTATGGGGACAAGGGCAAAAGGTCTTCAGGCTTTTGCCGGAAGTACGCCAGCCCGTCCCGGAGCGCGTCCCGGTGGCCCGCGGACCGAACGGCGTGCACGCTGCGATAACACGACGTTCCCGCGACCGTTTGCAGTTTGTTGCTGCCACCTTTGTCGGGTCGCAAATCGCATGCCATCCTGTGCCGATGTCCGGCCCCGCCCCCGCCTCCGCAGCCGCGCAACGAATCGTCCTCGCGCTCGCCTGCGTGATCGCCTGTGTGATCGCCGTCGCCGGCTGCGCCGACGATGGGTCCGAGCCTGTCGAGGAGGGTCGTGGCACCCACCTGGCCGGCGTGATGATCGACCCGCAACTGGACGAGATCAGCGGCGTCGCCGCATCGCGCCGCCATCGCGACGTGCTGTGGATGCTCGACGACGGCGGCAACCCGGAGCGCCTGTTCGCGGTCAGCACCGGCGGCACGCGATTGGCCACGCTGCGCGTGGAGGGCGTGACCAAGACCGACTGGGAGGACCTGGCGTCCTTCGAGCTCGATGGCCGCAACTATCTGCTGATCGCCGATACCGGCGACAACGGTGGCCTGCGCCGCAGCCTGCAACTGCACATCGTCGAGGAACCGGCGCGGATCGAGAATGCGCGACTGCGTCCGGCGTGGTCGATCGCGTTCCGCTGGCCCGATGGCGCGCGCGATTGCGAAGCGGTGGCGGTGGATGCGGAGAACCGCCAAGTGCTGTTGATATCGAAACGCCGGCAGCCGCCCGAGTTGTTCTCGCTGCCACTGCACCCGCGCGGGACGGCGCTGCAGACCGCGCACAAGCTCGGCCCCCTGGCCGGCGTGCCGCAGGCCGACGCCAATGCGCTGCGCCGCAATCCGCAGCGCGCGCGCCTGGACAGCCAGGTGACCGCGGCGGATGTGTCGCCCGACGGTCGCACGCTCGCGGTGATGACCTATCGCTGGCTGCTGCTGTACCCGCGCCATGCCCGCGAGGACTGGGGCCAGGCAGTCGCGCGTGCGCCGAAGTTCGAGCCGCTGCCGTGGCTGCCGCAGGCCGAGGCGCTGGCGTGGAGCCGCGACGGCAAGCACCTGTATGCGACCGGCGAATTCATCCCCGCGCCGTTGTATCGGATCACCCCGGGTTGATCCGATGGGCGGATCCGCGCGTCCGACCGCCGCCCCTTACCAACACCGCCCCTGACCAGACAGTTCACCGATGAGGACCCCGTCATGAGCCAACGCTGGACCTACGAAGTCATCGAGATCGTGCCGAGGATGCTCGGCCCTGCCGTCAGCGAGCGCCTGCAGGAAGAACTCAACCGCCTCGGCGAGGATGGCTGGGAGCTGGTGTCGGTGATGGCGGTGACGCCGTTCGACCACCTGCGCGCGGTGCTGAAAAGGCCGGTCTGAGGCCGTGTGGCAGAGGTGCCTGTGGGAGGGGCTTCAGCCCCGATCGGGCCTTGCCGGCCGCCAATCGGGGCTGAAGTCCCTCCCGCAAGCTGCGAGCATGGCAACGACCGCCCCGGGCCGCTAACCTGATGGCCATGCGCGGCCAGCCCCGAATCCTGATCAACACGCCGGAAATCGAACTCTGGCCGGGCGGCCTGTTGCGCGCGCGCAGCAACTTCGACGCGCGCGCACTCGCCCGTGCCCGCCATGTCCTGCGCCGCAAGCGCGATGGCCAGTACCTCGCCGTCGATCTGCCCGAAGGCCTGCTGGCACTGGTGCCGCACCTGCGCCGGGAACCCGGGCTGGATGCCGCGCTCGACGCCATCGAAGCCCCGCCCGCGCACCTGCGCGCCGGCATCGAGCACGTCCGCGAACTACCGCTGGACCGCCTCGAAGAGCGACTGCGCGCGCTCGGATTGGATGGCGAATACGGCGAGCGCAGCGGCCTGGCGCTGGTCGCCGAACCCGACTGGCTCGCCTTCGCCGGATTCGACCGCTACCGCCGGCCGTTGTGGCTGCACGCCGAGGCCGCGCGCGCATGGTCGCACCTGCACGATGCGGCGCTGCGTGATGGCGTCGTGCTCGAAGCGATCTCCGGTTACCGCAGTCACGACTATCAGCTGGGCATTTTCGAGCGCAAACTCGCGCGCGGACTGGGCATCGAGGAGATCCTTACCGTCAACGCCGCGCCGGGCTACAGCGAGCACCACTCCGGCCGGGCGCTGGACATCGGTGCACCCGACGAGCCCCCGGCCGAGGAGTCGTTCGAAGGCACCGCCGCGTTTGCCTGGCTGCGCGACAATGCCGAAGGCTACGGCTTCGTGATGAGTTACCCGCGCGACAATCCGCACGGCATCGTCTACGAGCCGTGGCACTGGCGTTACCAGGTCTGAGGCCGCGGCTATTCCTTGTCGAGGGTGATGCGCACACCCTTGGCGGTCTTCTGGGTGATGGTCAGGTCGAAGTTGGCATCGCCGAGATGCTTCTTGATCAGCACGTCCTCGCCATCGTCGACTTCGACGCGGTAGCTGTCGCCAAGCTTGGCGCGCAGCTGGTCGCGGATCAGATGGGCGATGCGGTTTTCGCCGGCGTCCTTGGGAATGGCGACGGAGACGTCGACCGCCGGCTCCTTCACCGGAGCAATATGGAAGACCACGACGCCATCACTGTCGGCATCGCTGCTGACCTGGATGCGCCACTTGTTGGACGGGCTGGCGATCGCCATCGCCGATGCGAACAACAGCATCGACGCTGCGACTCCCATCCACCGCTTCGAAGCGCCACGTTGCCGGGATTGCATGCCACACCTCCCTGATCGGTCTGGAGAACCAGCAGGTGCATGCCGCCAGGGCGACCGCACGCTGCGCCGCTGCATCCATTCCTCCCCGGACGCCGCTGGCGGACCGATCTTCCCGCAACCGATGTCAAGACGGTCTTGATGCGGGCGGCGGTCAGTCCTGCGAGCGTCTTGTCGGGGTCCGCGCCTGGCTGTCGAGGTCGGCGATCTTCCACAGGTACAGGCTGGCGTAGGTCCGATATGGCCCCCAGCGCTCGCCGATGGCGGCCAGCTCCTTCGGGGTCGGCATCTGCTCCAGGGCGTCGACGAACTGGGCGCCCTTGCGGATGCCCAGGTCGTCGACCGGCAGCACGTCGGGGCGCCCCAGGCGGAACATCAGCATCATCTCCACCGTCCAGCGGCCGATGCCGCGCACCGGCACCAGCGCATCGATGATGGCCTGATTGTCCATGGTGCTCATGCGGCGCAGGTCCGGAATCTCGCCACGCGCCTCGCGCGCGGCGAGATCGCGCAGTGCCAGCGACTTGTTGCCGGACACACCGCAGGCACGCAGCGCGACATCGTCGATGCGACCCAGCGTGTCGCAGTGGAAACGCGTGCTGCCGATTGCCGCTTCGACGCGACCGACGATCGTCGCCGCCGCCTTGCCGCTGAGCTGCTGGTACAGGATCGCCCGGGCCAGGGCATCGACCGGATCGAAGGACTTGCGCCAACGCGGATCCGGCGCCAGCGGACCGATCCTGCGCATCCAGCGGGCCAGCTTGCGATCGCGCTTGAGCAGGTGGGCGTGCGCCGCCCCGGTGTCGAATCCGCGCGAATGGCGTGGCATGTCAGCGCCTCAGGGCATCGGCCGCGTACAGCAGCCATGCCAGGATCATCAGGGTGCCGCCGAACGGCGCCAGTGCCGTGGCCGTGCCCAGGACGACGGCCGCAGCCAGGCTGCCGGAGAACAGCAGCGTGCCGAGCAGCAAGGTCGAAAGCGCCGCCAGCGTGAGTTTCCTGCGCAGGTGCGGCGCCAATGCAGCCAGCGCGATGCCATGGCCGAACGCGAACAGCGCCGCGGAATACAGGCGGTGCTGCGCGCCCGCATCGACAGCGTGCGCCGCGTAGGCCGACAAGGCGACCGACAAGGCCGCCAGGACGGCGCCGGAGGCAGTCAGGAGACGGGTGGGCAGCGCGGAGGGATGGGCATTCATGCGTGTCGGTCGACGGTCGGGTGCCGCATCACGATATCAGTCACGTATCGGTCCGCAGATGTGAGCAACGCCACTGGGTCCCCGCCTTCGCGGGGATGACGGGCAAGGGGCAACGTCCATGGGTTCCCGCCTTCGCGGGAATGACGGGCATAGGAGCAACGCCACTGGGTCCCCGCCTTCGCGGGGATGACGGGTTTCTTTAGCCCCTCTCCCGCTTGCGGGAGAGGGGTTGGGGTGAGGGCCGCCGAAGACCATGCAGCGAAATGCCGAAGCGTCGTCCGCCGGGCCGGGGATTGCGCAGCAGCGGGCCATGGATGGCCCGCGCCCCGCCTTCGGACAGGATGTCCGACGAAGGGGCGGAGCAATCCCCGGCCCGGCGGACGACGCCGCTCCGCAGAC
>NZ_JBDGKY010000034.1:0-19117 GCF_057656135.1 Lysobacter sp. Soil_N_23 | reverse complement strand
ACGACGCTTCGGCATTTCGTTGCATGGTCTTCGGCGGCCCTCACCCCAACCCCTCTCCCGCAAGCGGGAGAGGGGCTCCCACCGTTCACCGTCATCCCCGCGAAGGCGGGGACCCAGCGACGTTGCTCTCATGACCGTCATTCCCGCGAAGGCGGGAACCCATGGACGTTGCTTCACGGCGAAAAAAGCCCCGGCATTGCCGGGGCGTCGTTTGCTCGGGTGACTGCGATCAGCAATCAGTCCGCTTCGAAGCGATTGGCCGCGACGTTCTTGCGCACCCGCGTCGGATCCCAGATGCGGCCGTTCATGGCGATATAGACGCCCGGCGGCAGCGACTGCACCGCGCCGACCGCGCATCCGACGTTGAACTCCGCATCGGAACCACGGAAGCGGGCCGGGCTCAGCGCGCCGGTCAGCACGATCACCTTGTCGCCCAGGCTCGACAGCACCTTGGCGGTTTCCACCATGGTGTCGGTGCCGTGGGTGATCAGCACGTGGCGCGACGGTTGCGCGGCGATGGTGGCGCGGATCAGCTGGCGGTCCTCGGCGGTGATGTGCAGCGAATCCTTGCGCAGGATCGGGATCACGTTGAACTGGAAGGCCACGCCCAGCTCGCGCAGGATCCCGCCGATCTGCGGCTCGCCGATCTGGTAGTCCGACTTGTCGTCGAAGTAGATCTTGTCGATCGTGCCGCCGGTGGTGACGATGCAGAGCTGATCCATCGTTGATGCGCGCGCTGGGGGAGATGGCGGGATTATACGGTCAGCGCTTGCGGGCGAACCTGGCCCGCAGCCCCGGCAGGCTGCCGGCGAAGACGATCACCAGCGCCAGCACGATCTCGGCGGTCGCGTGGGCACGCTCGGGAGGGCGCGAGTAGGCCACCATCACGCCGTGGCTGAACCAGCCCAGCGCGAACACGCCGGCCCAGAAGCCGGCCTTGCGGTTGTTGCGCAGCGCCGCCACGGCCAGCAGCAGCGGCGGCAGCGCGAACACGACCAGGGCGACCCAGGGCGATGGCTGCGGCGCGAACCAGGCCACGAACACCGCCGCCAGCGCCAGCAACGCGACGATCAACACCCAGCGCGCGCTCATGCGACCACCTTCGCGACCAGCGTCGCCAGGCGCCGGCCGAGCGCACGCGCCAGCTGCGCTTCCTCGTCGCTGGGCTGCGGGTCGTCGCCGCTGCCGGCCACGTGGCTGGCGCCGTACGGCGTGCCGCCGCTGCGGGTGCTGGTCAGTGCCGGCTCGGTGTAGGGAATGCCCATCAATACGCAGCCGTGGTGCAGCAGCGGCACCATCATTGTCAGCAGGGTCGATTCCTGGCCGCCGTGCATGGTGGCGGTGGACGTGAACACCGCTGCCGGCTTGTCCACCAGTGTGCCGCTGGCCCATTCTGCGCCGAGGCCGTCGAACCAATGCTTGACCGGCGCGGCCATGTTGCCGAAGCGGGTGGGGCTGCCGAGCGCGATCCCGGCGCATTCGACCAGATCGCGCGCCTCGACGTACGGCGCGCCGTCCTCGGGCACCGGCGGTGCCGCGGTCTGCGTTACCGCCGCCACCGGCGGCACGGTGCGGATGCGTGCGCCGACGCCCTCGACCTCGCCGATGCCGCGGGCGATATGCCGTGCCAGACGCGCCACCGAACCGCCGCGGCTGTAATAGAGCACCAGAATCTCGGTCATCGCATTGCTTCGTGAGGCGGGCATCCCGTGTGGCGGGAAGGATAGTGGATGTGCGCGCACTGCGGTGGGAGCGGCTTCAGCCGCGAGCTGCAGCATCCCCGTGCTGCCATCGCGGCTGAAGCCGCTCCCACATTGAAGCGGCTCCCACATCGGCTGACCCGTGACCCCGCGCTCCCCGCGCATCGGTTACCCTCCGCCCGATGGAGCCACTGACCACCTTGAACCGCTGGAGCGAGCGCGCGCGTGACCGCGCACGTGCGGGCACCTTCTTCCGCTTCCTCGCCAAGCGCTTCCTCGACGACAACCTGTTCCAGGCCGCCGGCGCGCTGTCCTACACGACCGTGTTCGCGCTGGTGCCGCTGTCGATGGTGGTGTTCGGCGTGCTGTCGGCATTCCCGGTCTTCGCCGAATGGAGCGATCGGCTCAGCGACTACATCTTCTCCAACTTCGTCCCCAGCGCGGCACGTTCGGTCGAGGCCTACCTCAAGCAGTTCTCGGCCAACGCCGGCCAGCTCACGGCCGCCGGCGTGATCGCCCTGGTGGTGTCGCTGCTGATCACCCTCAACGGCGTGGAAACGACGTTCAACCGGATCTGGCGGGTCAAGACCGGGCGGCCGAAGGTGGGGCGATTCCTGGTCTACTGGACCGTGCTGACGCTGGGCGCGCTGATGGCCGCGGCGAGCCTGGCGATCTCGGCGCGCTTTTTCGCCATGTCCGTCTTCGAGACCGAGGCCGGGCACATGCTGCAGAAACTGATGCTGCGCCTGGCGCCGATCGCCATCGAACTGCTCGCCTTCGCCGCGATTTACCGCGTGGTGCCGCATCGCACGATCCAGTGGCGACACGCCATCGCCGGCGCGATGCTGGCGACGTTCGGCTTCGAGTCGGTGAAGTGGGGCATCGGCCTGTACCTGGGCAACTTCGGCTCGTACTCGAAGATCTACGGCACGCTCGCCTTCGTGCCGATCTTCCTGCTGTGGATCTACCTGAGCTGGGTCGCGATCCTGCTCGGCGCGTCGCTGGCCTCGTCGATGTCGGCGTTCCGCTACCAGCCGGCGAGCATGCGCCTGCCGCTGGGGCACGAGATCTACGGTCTGCTGCGGCTGCTGGGTCGCTTCAACGAGGCGCGCAGGACCGGGCGAGGCCTGCACATCGACGACATCGAGCAGCTCGAGCCGATGCTGACCGACGCGCTGGTGCAGCAGATGCTCGCCCAGCTCGACGAGATCAACGTGGTGCGTCGCGCCGAGGACGGCGGGTGGCTGCTGACCCGCGACCTCGACGAACTGACGCTGGCCGAGCTGTACGAAGCCTGCAACCTGCGCATCCCGATCGCCGAGGCGGTGTTGCCGTGCCGCGATGACGCGCTGGGTCGTTCCGCGATATCGGTGCTCGATGAGCTGCGCATCCCGTTGCGCGAGCTGCTCAAGCGCCGCGCGTCCACCATTCATTCCGAAGAGGTCTAGTCCGATGTCGAGCCGCCTGCTTTCCAACCCTGTCTCCGCCCGTGCCAAGGCATGTGCGGCGACGGCCCTGGTCGTGCTGCTCCTGGCCGGTTGCCAGAAGCCGGCACCCGCACCAGAAGCGCAGGCGCCAGCGAAGCCGGAGGCAGCCCCCGCCGCTCCGGCCGAGCCCACCAAGCCGGCGACGCCTTCCGAAACGCCCGAGTTGAAGATCGCCACCGTCGACGGCAAGCCCTACGACCTTTCCGCGCATCGCGGCAAATGGGTCGTGGTCAACTTCTGGGCGACCTGGTGCAAGCCGTGCCTGAAGGAAATGCCCGAGCTGTCCGCACTCGACGCGATGCGCGAGCACATCGAGGTGCTGGGCCTGGCCTACGAGGAAATCGAGCCGGCCGACATGCGCGCCTTCCTGACCAAACACCCGGTGTCGTATCCGATCGCGATCATCGATACCTTCGATCCGCCGGCGGCATTCGAGACCCCGCGCGGGCTGCCGATGACCTACCTGATCGGCCCCGACGGCAAGGTCGCGGACAAGTTCCTCGGCCCGGTCACCGCGCACGACATCGAGGCGGCCATCGCCAAGGCCGGCGGTCCGCAGGCGCAGCCCGCGGACGCCGCGAACAAGTCATGAGCGCCGCGCGCTTCATCGTCAGCGGTCGCGTGCAGGGGGTGTTCTTCCGCGCCTCCACCCGCGATCAGGCAGTTGCCCTGGGCTTGCGCGGTTTCGCCCGCAACCTGTCCGATGGCCGCGTGGAAGTGCTCGCCGCCGGCAACGACGTGGCACTCGATCGGTTGGCCGCCTGGTTGCGACAGGGGCCTGCGATGGCGCAGGTCGACGACCTCGAGCGACTGCCCGCGCTCGACGAGGAAGCGGGCGAAGGCTTCGCCGTCACCTGAAGTCTTTGTCATCCCGAGCGCAGCGAGGGATCTGTTGTCCGCGGCGAAACAACAGGTCCCTCGCTGCGCTCGGGACGACATTCGATTTGCAGCGTTGCCTCAGCGCTTCACGTTCCGGATCGGCCTGATGACGCCGTAGCGCTCCTTCTTCGGCTTGCCGGCCAGGGGCTCGAACACGATCGGCTCCTCGCCGACATGCGTGTCCGGCAGCCGATCGAGCAGGTCGCGGATCAGGGTCAGGCGCCCGCGCTTCTGGTCGTTGAAGTCGACCAGCGTCCACGGCGCATGCCGGGAATGGGTGGCCTTGAGCATGGCCTCGCGCGCACGCGTGTAGGCGTCGTAGCGCTTGCGCGCCTCGAAATCGATCGGCGACAGCTTCCAGCGCTTGAGCGGGTCGTCGAGTCGTTCGAGGAAGCGTTGCTCCTGCTCGTCCTGGTCGCAGCACAGCCAGTACTTGAACAGCAGGATGCCGTCGTCGACCAGGAGCTTCTCGAAGGTCGGGGTCTGGCGCAGGAACGTCTTGACCTGTGCATCCTTGGCAAAGCCCATCACCTGCTCGACGCCGGCGCGGTTGTACCAGCTGCGGTCGAACAGAGCGATCTCGCCGGCCGCGGGAAGGTAGGGCACGTAGCGCTGGAAGTACCACTGCGCGCTTTCGCGTTCGCTCGGCTTGGGCAGCGCGACGATCTGGCACTGGCGCGGATTGAGGTGCTCGGCGATCGCGCTGATCGCGCCGCCCTTGCCGGCGGTGTCACGCCCTTCGAACAGCACCACCAGGCGCGTTCCGTTGTGCTTGAGCCAGCGCGCCATGTTGGCCAGTTCCACCTGCAGCGGCTGCAGCTGGGCTTCGTAGTCCTTGCGCTTGATCTCGGCCATCACTTGCTCCTGCGGCGTCGTTTGGCGCTGTCGGTGCCGGCCATGCTGCGTGCGACTTCGAGCAGGGCGCCTTGCTGGCGGGTGGTAAGGGCACGATAGGCGTTGAGCAGGTCGTGCTCGCCCTGGGTGCGTGCCGGGTCGAGCGTGCTGGCCAGTTCGGCGAGCAATGCGCCGGCCGGGACGCCGAAGGCGCGCGCCAGTGCGTCGAGCTGGTCTTTGCCGGGCATTTTCTCGCCGCGCAGCCAGGCGCTGACGGTGGCGACGCCGGCGCGGGGAATGGCGGTGGCAATGTCGGCCGCGCTCAGGCCGCGGGCCCTGGCGAGCAGTTGCAGGGTGTTGTCCAACGGCATGGTCTGGCTCCGGTGGTTGAACCCGTTGCGCGGGTGTGCGGGTCAGCGTTCCCTGAGGCGCGGTCGCAGGGTGGCCAGGTTGCACGGTCCCGTGCGCGCGTCGAGCTGGTTGCGGATGATCTTTTCCCAGGCGGTGCGGCAGGCCGAGGTGGAGCCGGGCAGGGCGAACACGAACGTGCCGTTGGCCAGGCCTGCGAAGGCGCGCGATTGCACGGTGGACGTGCCGATCTCTTCGAAGCTGATCGCGCGGAACAGTTCGCCGAAGCCGGGCATCTGCTTGTCGAGCAGGGGCAGGAGGGCTTCGGGCGTGGAGTCGCGGCCCGTGAAGCCGGTGCCGCCGGTGACGAGGATGCCGTCGACGCCTTCGTCGGCGATCCATTGCGAGACGATGGCGCGCAGGCGGTAGCGGTCGTCGGGCAGCAGCTGGCGGTCGGCGAGGCGATGGCCGTCGGCGGTGAGCGACTGGACGAGGTAGTCGCCGGAGGTGTCGTCGGCCAGGGTGCGGGAGTCCGAGACGGTCAGCACGCAAAGATTCAGGGGGATGAGGTCGCGTTGTGCAGTCATGGCGGCGAGCCTAACCGATTGCCTGTGTGATGGCAGTGCAGCTTTGTCTCATTGTGTGGGCGTGTCACGGGCTTCGGCATTTCGTTGCATGGTCTTCGGCGGCCCTCACCCCAACCCCTCTCCCGCAAGCGGGAGAGGGGCTAAAGAACACCGTCATCCCCGCGAAGGCGGGGACCCAGCGTCGTTGCATCACACCGTCGAACCCACGAATGCGGAGCCCACCACTCACCGTCATCCCCGCGAAGGCGGGGATCCATGGACGTTGCTTCGCACGATCAAGCGGGCCTTCCGTTACCGGCGCCGAACCATCGAGCGCACCGCCTCGGCAAAATCACGCGCAAATCCGCCCATGTCGAACAGCCCACTCTCGTCACGCCGACGAGCCAGCTCCCCCTTCAGTGCGGCCAGTGCACGCGGATCCCTTGCCAGCGAAACCGCGCGTGCAACAAACGCCGCATCGTCCGCGACATTCATCTCCGTCATGCCCAGGTGATGATTGAGGCTGCCGGCAACGCGCGCCGCAAACGTCTCGCCCGGCCGTGTCAGCACCGGACAACCGGCCCATAGCGCATCGGATGCAGTCGTGTGAGCGTTGTACGGTTCGGTGTCGAGGAACAGGTCGGCGTGCTGCAGGCGGGCCAGGTACTCGGCGTGCGGTTGCTTGGGCATGAACACCAGTCGGGCGGGATCGACTCCCTGCATGCGCGCGACTTCGCCCAGGCGCGCATCGGCATGGCCCGGTCCGGAAAGCAGCCACAGCACGCTCCCGGGGACTTCGCGCAGCACCGCCAACGCGCGCATGACGCTGCGCGGGTTGAGCTTGTAGCTGTTGTTGAAGCAGCACAGCACCACGCCTTCGCCGTTGTCGCCGCGCTCGGGCAGACCGCATTGCGCGCGTGGCGGCGGTGGCGGCAGTGCGCGCGTGGTGTCGGACGGCTGGAAGCAGCGCGGCAGCCAGACCACGTTTTCGCTGAAGTCCTGCGCCATCGATTCCGGCAGCACGAAGCGGTCGGCCAGCACATGGTCGATCCACGGGGCGCCGGACGTGCCCGGGTAGGCCAGCCAGTTCACCTGCACCGGTGCCGGCCGCATCGCCAGCACTTCCGGTGCGCCGCCGCCGCCCCAGCCGCGCAGGTCGAACAGGACCTCGATGCCGGCAGCGCGGATGGCCGTCGCCACCTGTGCGTGCGCGCGCATCGATACATCGTGCAGTGCGTGCGCGGCGGCCTGCAGGCGCCGCCGGATCGGGCTGCCATCGTCGCCGTTGAGCGCGAACAGGTGAACCTCGATGTCCGCCTGCGCCTTGAGTTGTTCGAACATCGCCGCGGTCAGCAGGCCGGTCGGATGCGCGCCGAATCCATTGGACAGGAAGCCGACCCGGATAGGCCCGGCCGTCACGGCTTGCGGCGGTGGCATCGGACGCACTGACGCGGCCACGACGCCGGCGCGAAGGCGTGCGCAGCGCAGTTGTTCCAGGGCGCTGGCGTCCTCGCTCAGGAAGGCGAATGGTTCGACCGATGCACGTGCGCTGTTGACCGCATCGCGGACCTGGCGCGCAAGCGCGTCGAGATCGCGCCAGTCACACAGCTTGCGTCGCCAGGCCAGCAGGTAGGCGGCCAGTTGCGGTTGGTCCGGGGCCAGCGCGTGCGCACGTGCGTAGGCCTGCGATGCGGCCTCGGCCTCGCCGGTGTCTTCCAGCGCATGCCCCAGCCAGACCGCAATGCCGGGATGATCGGGTGCGTTGGCCGCGGCTGCACGCAGGCTGGCGACGGCATCGCTGCGCTGGCCCTGCATCCACTGCGCGCGCCCCAGTCGCGCCAACGCTTCGGGATGGCCGGGCCGCAGTGCAAGTGCACGCTGCGCGGCCATCTCGCCGGCGGCGGCATCGCCGCGGTCGAGTTCATGCTCGGCCAGCAGGATCCAGGCATAGGCATCGCCGGGGTTGTGCTCGAGCGCGCGGCGCAATTCGATGCGCGGATCGTTGTGCACGGATCAGACCAGGGCCAGGTGATAACGAAGCGTGCCGTCGTACAACTGCCAGCCACCGGATTCGTACAGGGCCTGGGCGTTGCGGTTGTCCGGTGTGGTTTCCAGCTCGAGGCGGATCGCGCCGTCATCGCGCGCGAACATCGCCGCGGCCGTCAGCAGCGCCTGCGCCACACCTTGCCTGCGCGCAGCCGGGGCGACATACAGATCGTTGAGGACCCATACCCGCGCAGCACGCACCGACGAGAACGTCGGGTAGAGCTGGGTGAAGCCGACGGCTGCACCGTCGATCATGGCCAGCAGGACGACGGACTGGTCGCGCGCGATGCGCTCGTGCAGGAACCCGCGCGCCAGTGCCGCATCCTGCGGTTGCTCGTAGAACATGCGGTAGGAGTCGAACAGCGGTGCAAGCTGGTCGAGGTCGCTCAGCGTGGCGCGCCTGATCTCAATGGGCATGATCTCGAGGGGCATGGCGGATCCGTCAGCACGAGGTGTGGTCGATTGTAGACAACCATTCCCCACTGGCGCCGGACTCAGGCGTCCTGCGTCAGCCGCGCCAGCTCGTCGGCCTGGTGCTCGTGCTGCAGGCGGTCGACCAGTTCCTGCAGGTCGCCCTCGATCACGTTGGGCAGGTCGTACAGCGTGAGCCCTTCGACACGGTGGTCGGTGATGCGGCCCTGCGGGAAGTTGTAGGTACGGATGCGCTGGCTGCGGTCGCCGCTGCCGACTTGCAGCTTGCGGATCGAGGCCTGCGCGGCGGCGGCCTTGGCCGCCTGCGCTTCGGCCAGGATCGCCGCCAGCCGCTTCATCGCCTTGTCGCGGTTGGCGTGCTGGCTGCGTTCGGTCTGGCTTTCCACGACCACACCGCTGGGCACGTGGGTGATGCGGATCGCCGATTCGGTCTTGTTGACGTGCTGGCCGCCGGCGCCGCTGGAACGGAAGGTGTCGACCTTCAGGTCGGCCGGGTTGATCTCGATCGGCTCGCCTTCGGCCTCGACCGGGATGATCGCCACCGTCGCCGCCGAGGTGTGGATGCGCCCCTGCGACTCGGTTGCCGGCACCCGCTGCACGCGGTGCGTGCCAGATTCGAACTTCAGGCGCGAATACGCGCCGCGTCCCTCGACGCGAGCGATGACTTCCTTGAAGCCGCCGTGCTCGCCGGGACTGCTGGATTCGACCTCCACCTTCCAGCCCTGGCGCTCGGCGTAGCGGGCGTACATGCGGAACAGGTCGCCGGCGAAGATCGCCGCTTCGTCGCCACCGGTGCCGGCGCGCACTTCCAGATAGATGTCGCCGTCGTCGCGCGGGTCCTTCGGCACCAGGTGGGCGAGCAGCTCGCTTTCGAGCTGCTGCAGTCGCGCGTGGGCGGCGGCGATTTCCTCCTCCGCCAACTCGGCCAGTTCCGGATCGCTGCGCATGCCCTCGGCTGCGGCAAGGTCGCGCCTGGCCTGCGCCTCGGCGGACAGTGCACGGGCCACCGGCTCGAGCTGGGAGAATTCGCGCGAGAACTTGCGGAAGCGCTCGGCATCGCCGATGACGCCCGGGTCGGACAACAGCCGCTCGAGTTCTTCGCGGCGTTCGACGAGGGCTTCGAGCTTGCGGCGCAGGGTGGGGGTCATGGGCGAACCGGGTGTGGAGGAAGTGGGCAGGCGGTGCAGCGGCCGGGACGGTCGCTAGCCTTCGCGCTGCTCGTTCTTCTCCGCACCGGATTCTTCGTTCTCGGGGAACAGCTTCTCGGCAGCGCGTGCCAGTTCGACGTTTCCGGTCATCGCCGCTTCGCGCAGCGCCACCGTCGGCGCATGCAGCAGGCGGTTGGTCAGGGTATGGGCGAGGAAGTTCAGCACGTCCTGCGGGTCCTGGCCGGCGGCCAGTTGCTGTTGCGCCCTGGCCAGCACATCGGCCTTGGCCGACTCGCCGTGCGCGCGCAGGCGCTTGAGCGGCGCGGTGCGGGTGCTGGCGGCGATGGTCTCGGTGAAGCGCGCCACCTGCATCTCGACGATGGCCTCGGCTTCGGTCGCCGCTTCGCGACGGCTGCGCCGGTTGTCCTCGATCGCCCGTTCCAGGTCGTCGACGGTGTACAGAAACACGTCCTTGAGCTCGGCGACATCGGCGGCGATGTCGCGCGGCACGGCCAGGTCGAGCAGCAGCATCGGCCGGTGCCGGCGCGTCGCCAGCGCCGCGGCGACATTGGCCTTGCGCAGGATCGGATCGCGGCTGGCCGTGGCCGAAATGACCACGTCGGCCTCGCCCAGGTGCTTGTCGAGCTCGCTCAGCGGCAGGGCGACGCCGCCGTGGCGGGTGGCCAGTTCCTGCGCATGGGCCAGCGTGCGGTTGGCCACCAGCAGGCGTTTCGCGCGCGCCTGCACGAGATGGCGCGCGGCCAACTCGATGGTTTCGCCGGCGCCGATCAGCAGCACGGTCGAATCCTCGAGGCGGGCGAAGGATTCCTGCGCCAGTCGGACGGCAGCCGAGGCCACCGAAACCGGGTTGGCGCCGATGCGGGTATCGGTACGCGCCCGTTTGGCGGTGGTGAAGGCGTGCTGGAACAGGCGGTCGAGCTGGTTGCCCAGGCTGCCGGCACTGCGCGCACTGGCCCAGGCGTCCTTCACTTGGCCGAGGATCTGCGGCTCGCCCAGGACCAGCGAATCCAGCCCGGTGGCGACGCGGAACAGGTGGCGGACCGCATCGGCATCACGATGGCGGTAGAGGTAGGCGTGCAGAGCCTGCCCCGCACTCGATGCGGGGTCGCCGACTTCGTCCGGGTGCGTGGCCAGCCAGTCGGCCAGTGCCTGGCCGTCGTCGTCGGCCACGGCATACAGTTCGGTGCGGTTGCAGGTCGACAGCAGTGCGACTTCGCTGACCTGCGGCAAGGCGCGCAGCGCATCGAGCGCTGCCGGCACGGTATCGGCCGAGAACGCGACACGCTCGCGCAGGCTGACCGGCGCGGTCTGGTGGTTGATGCCTAGTACGAACAAACTCATTTCAACGCGCCGGACTTCGCCGACTGGGGCCTCTTCCGTTCAGGTGCTTGCGATAAGCTGCTGGCTACCGCGGAGGCCGACATTCTACCGGCCCCGTCCCGTCCAGGTTGATCTGCAGGCTTGATCGATGCCCGTTGCCTTGCGCTCGCTCCTTCTTCTAGCCGTCGCGCCCATTCTTGCCGCCCTGCTGGCTGCCGAACCGCTGGCAGCCGCGGAGAAAGTGGCAAAGGCCGGCCCCGTCACCGACCCCACCGAGGCCTCGCTCGAGCCGCTGCTGGCCGGCGAGTTCGCCCTGCAGTCGGGGCGGCTGGACGAGGCCGCCAAGTCCTACCTGGACGCCGCCCGCGCCGCCGACGATGTCGCCCTGGCCGAGCGCGCGACCCGCATCGCCCTGCTCGCCAAGGACGACAAGCGTGCCGCCGAGGCTCTGGCGCTGTGGCGCCGGCAGGGCGGCGAAGGCCTGAACCTGGCGGCGGCCGAAGCCGTCCTGGCGATCCGCCGCGGCGACGACCGCGCCGCCCACAAATACCTCAAGCAGTTGCTGCAGGCGCCCGGCGACAGCGGCTGGCGCCAGGCGCTGGGCGTGCTCAGCGGCGGTGCGCGCGACCCGAAGCAGTCGGCGCGTCTGCTCGAGCGGCTGGTCAAGGACGGCAGCATCCCCAACAAGTTGCCGGCGTGGCTGGCTTTCGGCGGGCTGGCACAGGGACTGGAACAGCCCGAGCTGGTCGAGCGCATCGTCGCCGAAGTGGTCGAGCGCTTCCCGGGCGAGGCCCGGGTCGGTCTCCTGCGCGCCAGCCAGCTGCGCGAGGCAGGCAAGGAAGACGAGGCCCGCAAGCTGCTCGCATCGCTGTCGGAGCAGGCCGGTGATGACCGCGATCTGCGCCGCGCCATCGCCGACGAATACCATCGCATGGGCGATTACCAGGCGGCCGAAGCGGTGCTGGCCAAGGGGCCGCAGGACGATCAGACCTATGCACTGCGCGCCGCGCTGCTGGCCCAGAACGAGGACAAGCAGTCGTTGACGTGGCTGTACGAAGAACTGCGTGCCAGCGCGTCCAGGCCCGACCCGCAGCGGCGGCTGCTGCTGGGCCAGATGGCCGAGTTCCTCGACCGCTTCGACGAAGCGTTGGAGTGGTACGGCGGCGTGCCAGGTGGCGAACAGCGCTGGACGGCACGCCTGCGCAGCGCCAACGTGCTGCACGAGCTCGACCGCGACGGCGAGGCCTACAAGCTGCTGCGCGACCTGCAGGCCGATGCCGCCGCCGACGACGAATCGCGTCGCGATGCCTATCTGCTGGAGGCGGCGCTGCACGAGAAGGACAAGGACCAGCCCGGCGAACTCGACGCCTACGCGCGCGGCCTGGCGGCATTCCCCGACGATCCGGAAGTGCTCTATGCGCGCGCCCTGAGCTGGGAGCGTCACGACGACATCCCGCGCGCCGAAGCCGACCTGCGCAAGATCCTGGTGGCCGAGCCGGACAACGTCGCCGCGCTCAATGCGCTGGGCTACACCCTGGCCGACCGCACCACGCGCTACCAGGAAGCACTGCAGCTGATCGAGCGCGCGCGCACCGCCGAACCCGACAATCCCGCCATCGTCGACAGCTACGGGTGGGTGCTCTATCGACTCGGCCGCAACGAGGAGGCGCTGACCGAACTGCGGCGCGCCCTGACCCTGCAGAAGGACGCCGAGATCGCCGCGCACCTGGCGGAGGTGTTGTGGGTGACCGGGCGCAAGGACGAAGCGCGAAAGTACTTCGATCAGTCGCGCAAGATCGACCCGGACAACCGCTCGCTCAAGCGCGCGCTGGAGAAGACCGGCGCATGAAGATCAGCGCATGAAAACCAGCCATTCGCTGTGCCTGGTCGCGTTGTGCGTGACAGTGCTGGCCGGCTGCGTATCGAGCCCGACCCGCACCCCGGCGGTGCCCGTCGATCCGGTCCAGGCGCAGGCCAACGACCAGCGCCGGAGTGAGGTCGGCGAGTGGACCCTGTCGGGCCGCATTGCCGTCTCCAACGGCAAGCAGGGCGGCAGTGGCCGCATCGACTGGCAACAAATGCGGGGCAGCTACACGATCTCGCTGGGCGCCCCGGTCACCCGCCAGAGCTGGCGTCTGAGCGGCGACGCCGCCGGCGCGCGCCTGGAGGGGGTCGAAGGCGGGCCGCGCGAGGGCGCGGATGTCGAATCCATGCTGCAGGCCACCACCGGCTGGGACGTCCCCGTGCGCGCGCTGTCGGACTGGGTGCGCGGCATCGGTGCGGCCACTTCCGAGTACGGGCCGGCGAAGATCGAATACGGCGCAGGCAACCTGCCGTCGCGCCTGCAGCAGGCAGGCTGGGTGATCGAATACCAGGGCTGGCAACCGGCCGCCGATGGCCCGGTCATGCCGGCCCGGCTGGTGGCCACGCGTGGCCAGGCCAAGGTCCGCCTGATCGTCGATCAGTGGTCGCTCGGCGCGGGGCAATGAGTTCGGCGATGCCTGGAACGAGTGGCGAAACTGCCGGCAAGACGGGCTGGTCGCTGTGGCCGGCCCCGGCCAAGCTGAACCTGTTCCTGCGTATCACCGGTCGTCGAGACGATGGCTACCATCTCCTGCAGACCGTATTCCGGCTGCTCGACTGGGGCGACTCGATCCGGCTACGGGTCCGCAACGACGGCCAGATCCGCCGCCACGGCGCCAGCGCGCCGGGCGTGGCCGAGGCCGACGATCTCGCGGTCCGGGCTGCAAACTTGTTGCAATCAGAGTCAAATATCCCGCATGGTGCCGACATCGTCGTCGAAAAGCGCATTCCATCGGGCGGCGGTTTCGGCGGCGGCTCGTCCGACGCCGCGACCGTCCTGGTCGCCCTCGACGCGCTTTGGGGCACTGCCCTCGGCGAGGACCGGCTGGCCGCCCTGGGCCTGCAGCTCGGCGCCGACGTGCCGGTGTTCGTCCGCGGCCACAACGCCTGGGCCGAAGGGGTGGGGGAGAAGCTCGCCCCGATCGATCTTCCGCCGGCCTGGTACGTCCTGGCAGACCCCGGCGTGCATGCGCCGACCGCGGCGTTGTTCCGTGCCCCTGAATTGACGCGTGATGCCGCGCCCGCGACAATAGCGGACTTCGTTTCGGGTGTGCCGCTCGGGAATGCGTTCGAGCCGGTATTGCGTGTGCGCGAACCCGCCGTAGAGGCGGTGTTTGCAGCACTTTCGCAGATCGGTTCGCCGCGCCTGACCGGGTCCGGCAGCGGCTGTTTCGTCGAATTCGCATCACGCGAGGACGCCGAAGCGGCACTGGTGGCACTACCGCAGGGTCTTCGGGCCTGGCTGGCAACGGGAGCCTCGCGCTCACCGCTGCTGGAAGCGCGAAGCAGGTGGGAAGGAGCGGGGACCGAGTAGCAGCCGCATCAGGCTCCGGCTCTTTCCTGCTGCAGTCCGCTGGTACCTCATGCAGGGGCGTCGCCAAGAGGCCCAAGGCACCAGGTTTTGATCCTGGCATTCGTAGGTTCGAATCCTACCGCCCCTGCCAATTCATTGCGGATCGTCCCGGCGTTTTTAGTGAAGCACGACCGGTGCGGACGCCCCCGGATAACCGCCACGGTCAGAGCGAAGCGGAGAGCACTGTGCATAACGATCGGAACCTGCTGATTTTCAGCGGCAATGCCAACCGCCCGCTGGCTGATGCGGTGTGCAAGGAGCTGGGCATCCGCCTGGGCAAGGCACTCGTCAGCCGTTTCTCGGACGGCGAGGTGCAGGTCGAGATCGAAGAGAACGTGCGCCGGCAGGAAGTGTTCGTGATCCAGCCGACGAACGCGCCGACGGCCGAAAACTTCATGGAACTGCTGGTGCTGGTGGACGCGCTCAAGCGCGCCTCGGTGGCCAGCGTGACCGCGGTGGTGCCGTACTTCGGTTACGCCCGCCAGGATCGCCGCCCGCGCTCCTCGCGCGTGCCGATCACCGCCAAGGTCGCGGCCAAGATGTTCAGCGCGGTCGGTACCGATCGCGTGCTCACGGTCGACCTGCACGCCGACCAGATCCAGGGTTTCTTCGATATCCCGGTCGACAACGTGTATGCCTCGCCCCTGCTGCTCGCCGACATCTGGCGCGCGCACGGCACCGACAACATGGTGGTGGTCTCGCCTGACGTGGGCGGCGTGGTCCGCGCCCGCGCGATCGCCAAGCGCCTCGACGACGCCGACCTGGCGATCATCGACAAGCGCCGCCCGCGCGCCAACGTCTCCACGGTGATGAACATCATCGGCGACGTCGAAGGCAAGACCTGCGTCCTGGTCGACGACATCGTCGACACCGCCGGCACGCTGTGCGCCGCCGCCGCTGCCCTCAAGCAGCGCGGCGCGGTCAAGGTCGCCGCCTACTGCACCCACCCGGTGCTGTCGGGCGCGGCGATCGACAACGTGACCAAGTCGCAGCTCGACGAGCTGGTGGTGACCGACACCATCCGCCTGTCGGACGCGGCCAAGGCCTGCAACAAGATCCGCCAGCTCAGCGTTGCCGAGCTGCTGGCTGAAACGATCCGCCGCGTTGCCTTCGGCGAATCGGTCAGCTCGTTGTATGTGGATTAGTTCGTAAAGCGGGAACAGGGAACGGGGAACAGGGAACGGGTGGTCGTGGTTCCTGGCCGGTTTCGGGTTTCAGCTGGTTTCAAGGCGGTTTCGAGTGTGCGTGGTCGAGGTTGCGGCGCTGCTGCATTCCCTGTTCCCCGTTCCCCGTTCCCGCTTCATCGGCTCTTCTGGTCGCGGAAGAGTCTCCAATCGCCGCGAGGCGACCCAACGCAGTAAAAGTGAGTAACTCAAATGTCTGAACACATCCTCAAGGCCACTGGCCGCAGCGTCGAAGGGAAGGGTGCGAGCCGCCGTCTTCGTCATGCCGCCAGCATCCCGGCCATCGTCTACGGCGGCAAGGCCGCGCCGCAGCCCATCCAGCTCGACCACGAGAAGACCTGGCTGGCCCAGCAGAACGAGTGGTTCTACTCCTCGATCCTGACCCTCGAGATCGACGGCAAGGCCGAGCCGGTCCTGCTGCGTGACATGCAGCGCCATCCGTTCAAGCAGATCATCATGCACCTGGACTTCCAGCGCGTTGATCTGAACCAGGCGCTGAAGGCTTCCGTGCCGCTGCACTTCCTCAACCAGGAAGGCTCGCCGGCCGGCAAGGCCGCCGACGTGGTCATCACCCACGAGCTCAACGAAGTCACCGTCAGCTGCCTGCCCAAGGACCTGCCGGAGTTCATCGAAGTCGACCTGGCCAAGCTGGCCGTCGGCGACGTGATCCACCTGTCGGACCTCAAGCTGCCCAAGGGCATCGAGCTGCCGGAACTGAAGCTGGGCAAGGAACACGACGTTGCCGTCGTGATGGCCAAGCACGGTCGCGTCGAGACCGAGGAAACCTCGGAAGAGACCCCGGCCGAAGTGCCGGCGACCAAGGCCGCCAAGAAGGACGAGAAGTAATCACGTCCCGTGCGCCTGCCCGCAGCCGCGGGCAGGCCACTGCGTGAGAGTCTCTGATGGCTGCCGGTCTGCGCCTCATAGTCGGTCTGGGAAATCCCGGAGCCGAACACCTCCGGACCCGGCACAACGCCGGGTTCTGGTTTGTGGACGCCCTGGCTTCACGCCTGGGCGGCCGCTTTGGTCTGGAATCCAAGCTGTTCGGCGAGACCTGCAAGGTCGACATCGCCGGCCAGCCGGTCTGGCTGCTCAAGCCGGCCACCTACATGAACCTGTCCGGCAAGTCGGTTGCCGCGGCCCTGCGCTACTGGAAGATCGATCCGGAGCAGATGCTCATCGCCCACGATGAGCTGGACCTCGATGCCGGCGTCGCCCGCCTCAAGTTCGAGGGCGGCCATGGCGGCCAGAACGGCCTGCGCGACATCAGCCAGCTGCTCGGCCACGGCAAGTACCATCGGCTGCGCATCGGCATCGGCCATCCCGGGCACAAGGATCGCGTCACCTCCTGGGTGCTGGGCCGTCCCGGCAGCGCCGACGAGGCGATGATCCTGCGCGCCATCGGCGATGCCCAGGACGTATTGCCCCTGGCGGTCAGCGGCGACTTCAACGAGGCCATGAAGCGGCTGCATACGCCAAAAGGGCGGGAATAGGGAACAGGGAACAGGGAGAGAGACCCTGCCACTGCTCCTTGTTGCCGGCCGAGTGACGGTCTTCGCCCCTCAGTCCTGCCGTCGCAGGCTATTCCCCGTTCCCCGTTCCCCGTTCCCGCTTCACTATTCCAGAGATACCAACCATGGGCATCAAATGCGGCATCGTCGGCCTGCCTAACGTCGGCAAGTCGACCCTCTTCAACGCCCTGACCAAGGCCGGCATCGCGGCGGCCAACTTTCCGTTCTGCACGATCGAACCCAACGTCGGCGTGGTGCCGGTGCCCGACCCGCGCATGAACGCGCTGGCGGAGATCGTCAAGCCGCAGAAGTGCATCCCGACCGCGGTCGAGTTCGTCGACATCGCCGGCCTGGTGGCCGGCGCGGCCAGCGGCGAGGGCCTGGGCAACAAGTTCCTGGCCCACATCCGCGAGGTCGACGCGATCACCCACGTGGTGCGCTGCTTCGAGAACACCGACGTCATCCACGTCAACAACAAGGTCGACCCGATCGCCGACATCGAGACGATCGATACCGAGCTGGCCCTGGCCGACCTGGAGTCCGTGGAAAAGGCCCTGCAGCGCGCCGAGCGCACCGCCAAGACCGGCGACAAGGACGCCAAGATCCGCGTCGAGGTGCTGGGCCGGGTCCGCGCCGGACTGGATTCGGGCAAGCCGGCGCGCGCGCTGGGCCTGTCGGAAGACGACCGCCTGCAGCTGCGCGACCTGTTCCTGCTGACCCTCAAGCCGGTCATGTACGTCGCCAACGTCCTCGAGGACGGTTTCCACGACAACCCGCACCTGGACGCCGTGCGCGCGCGCGCGGTGGGCGAGGGCGCCGAGGTGGTGCCGGTGTGCGCGGCGATCGAGGAGGAGCTCAGCCAGCTCGAGGACGCCGACCGCGATGCCTTCCTGACCGACCTCGGCCTCGACGAGCCCGGCCTGAACCGGGTCATCCGCGCCGCCTACAAGCTGCTGGGCCTGCAGACCTACTTCACTGCCGGCGTGAAGGAAGTCCGCGCCTGGACGGTGAAGGCCGGCTCGACCGCGCCGCAGGCCGCCGCGGTGATCCACACCGACTTCGAAAAGGGCTTCATCCGCGCCGAAACCATCGCGTATGACGACTTCATCAAGTACAAGGGTGAGTCCGGTGCCCGCGATGCCGGTCGCCTGCGCCTGGAAGGCAAGGAGTACCGCGTCCAGGAGGGCGACGTGCTGCATTTCCGCTTCAACGTCTGAGTGTCCCGTCCGCTTGCCTGGCGGTTTGCGGACACCGTTCTGATGAGTTTTTGCCGCTATTTGCCGATATGGTGAAAATAGATGTGTAAACATCGTTGACAACCCCGCCGACCGGTCCCAAAATTGCGGGCTCTTTTGGAGGGATACCCAAGCGGCCAACGGGGGCAGACTGTAAATCTGCTGGCTTACGCCTTCGGTGGTTCGAATCCACCTCCCTCCACCAGCTTCATCCGGTCGCAAGGCCAGCAGCGGTAAGCAGTACCAGGCAACAAACCGGTGGCATTACCAACCATCGGCGCAGTACCCAAGCAGGTAGGTTCCGGCGCGGGAGTAGTTCAACGGTAGAACCTCAGCCTTCCAAGCTGATGGTGCGGGTTCGATTCCCGTCTCCCGCTCCATTGAACGCCGCGACGTCCCACCTGCTAGGCACAATCTGCTCACGTAGCTCAGTCGGTAGAGCACCTCCTTGGTAAGGAGGAGGTCGAAGGTTCGATTCCTTTCGTGAGCACCACTACAAGCGATCCACCAACGCAATTCCGTCCTACAAGCGAGAGTCGACTGTCATGGCCAAGGGTAAGTTTGAGCGCACCAAGCCGCACGTGAACGTGGGCACGATCGGTCACGTCGACCACGGCAAGACGACGCTGACGGCGGCACTGACGAAGGTGGGCGCGGAGCGTTTCGGTGGCGAGTTCAAGGCGTACGACGCGATCGACGCGGCGCCGGAAGAGAAGGCACGCGGCATCACGATCTCGACGGCACACGTCGAGTACGAGAGCCCGAACCGCCACTACGCGCACGTGGACTGCCCGGGCCACGCCGACTACGTGAAGAACATGATCACGGGTGCGGCGCAGATGGACGGCGCGATCCTGGTGTGCTCGGCCGCTGACGGCCCGATGCCGCAGACGCGCGAGCACATCCTGCTGTCGCGCCAGGTCGGCGTGCCGTACATCGTGGTGTTCCTGAACAAGGCCGACATGGTCGA
>NZ_JBDGKY010000033.1:0-21927 GCF_057656135.1 Lysobacter sp. Soil_N_23 | reverse complement strand
GCCCCGCCTTCGGACAGGATGTCCGACGAAGGGGCGGAGCAATCCCCGGCCCGGCGGACGACGCCGTTCCGCAGACGAATGCCCCATCAGCAACAGCCCGATGGCTTCGGTTACGATCCTTGGTGCGCGGAGGGGGCCAAAACCGGGGCGGCACCTCACATTCCCCGCCTTTTCTGGCGTATATTCAACAACTAACAGTATCTAGCTAAGGCAGAACATCACGGTGGCGCAAGCGTCCACAGCCAGCCGCAAGAAAGTCACGGCCGAAAAGCTGCCGCCATCGCCGCGGCGGCAACGTCTCATGCGCGATATCGCGCTGATCATCATCGCGCCCGTGCTGCTGTACCTGCTTGCGAGCCTGGTGACGTTCTCGCCGCAGGATCCGGGCTGGTCGCACGCGGGCAGCATCACCGCGCCGCTGCACAACGTCGGCGGCCGCGTCGGTGCGTTCACCGCCGACATCCTCCTGTACCTGTGCGGCTATGTCGCATTCCTGCTGCCGCTGATGCTCGGTGCGGTCGCCTGGATCGCCTTGTTCGGCATGGACGAGGACGGCGATGGCGATGCCGACCTGGGGCCGGCGCTGCGACTGATCGGCATCGTCGGGTTCCTGGTCGCCGCCACGGGGCTGTTGCACCTGCGTGTGGCCTCGCCGGACTCGTTCTCTGCCGGCAGCGGCGGCATGCTCGGCCGGCTGGTCGGCAAATCGCTGTATCTCGGTTTCGGGCCGGTGGGAGGAAATCTCTTCCTGCTGGCGTTGCTGCTGGTGTCGGTGACGCTGGCCACGGGCCTGTCGTGGTTCGCGGTGATGGACAAGATCGGCCAGTGGGTGCTCGCGCTCGGGCCGACGCTGAGCAAGCTGTTCCGCCAGGGCGAGAAGCAGGCGACCGAGTGGCAGCAGACCCGCGCGTTCCGCGAGGAGCGCGAAGAAGCACGCAAGGTCGACACGGAACTGCGCGCCAAGCGCGCGCCGGTCAGGATCGAACCGCCGGCGGCGCCGGTGGTGGAAAAGAGCGAACGTGCCAAGCGCGAGCAGCAGATTCCGCTGTTCCACGTCGGCGACGGCACCGGCATACCGCCGCTGGCGCTGCTCGACGATCCCAAGCCGCAGCCCAAGGGCTACAGCGAAGAGACGCTGGAGACGCTGTCGCGCCAGATCGAGTTCAAGCTCAAGGACTTCCGCATCGATGCGCAGGTGGTCGGCGCCTATCCGGGCCCCGTGATCACGCGCTTCGAGCTGGAGCCGGCGCCGGGCGTGAAGGTCAGCCAGATCAGTTCGCTCGACAAGGACATCGCCCGCGGCCTGTCGGTGAAGTCGGTGCGCGTGGTCGACGTGATCCCGGGCAAGTCGGTGGTCGGCCTGGAAACGCCGAACACCACGCGCGAGATGATCTTCCTGTCCGAACTGCTGCGCTCGAAGGAATACGACAAGGCGACCAGCCCGCTGACGCTGGCGCTGGGCAAGGACATCGCCGGCCGGCCGACGGTGGCCGACCTGGCGCGCATGCCGCACCTGCTGGTCGCCGGTACCACCGGCTCGGGCAAGTCGGTCGCGGTCAATGCGATGGTGCTGTCGTTGCTTTACAAGGCGTCCGCGAAGGATCTGCGGATGCTGATGATCGATCCGAAGATGCTCGAGCTGTCGGTCTACCAGGGTATTCCGCACCTGCTCGCGCCGGTCGTCACCGACATGAAGGAGGCCGCCAACGGCCTGCGCTGGTGCGTGGCCGAAATGGAGCGCCGCTACAAGTTGATGTCGGCGGTGGGCGTGCGCAACCTGGCCGGCTTCAACAAGAAGGTCAAGGATGCGGAAGAAGCGGGCCAGCCGATGATGGATCCGCTGTTCAAACCCAACGCTGAGCTGGGCGAGGCGCCGCAGCCGCTGGAGACGTTGCCGTTCATCGTCATCTTCATCGACGAATTCGCCGACATGATGATGATCGTCGGCAAGAAGGTCGAAGAACTCATCGCCCGTCTGGCGCAGAAGGCGCGCGCCGCCGGCATCCATCTGATCCTGGCCACGCAGCGTCCGTCGGTGGACGTGATCACCGGCCTGATCAAGGCCAACATCCCCACGCGCATCGCCTTCCAGGTGTCGAGCAAGATCGACTCGCGCACCATCCTCGACCAGTCCGGCGCGGAAACGCTGCTCGGCCATGGCGACATGCTGTACCTGCCGCCGGGCACGGCGATGCCCGAGCGCGTCCACGGCGCCTTCGTCTCCGACGAGGAAGTGCATCGCGTGGTCGAGCACCTCAAGCAGGTCGGCGGTGGCCCGGACTACATCCAGGGCGTGCTCGACGAAGTGCAGACCATGGGCGACGGCATTGTCGTCGGCGCGACCGGCCTGCCGGAAAGCGGCGGTGGTGGTGGCGACGAATCCGATCCGCTCTACGACGAGGCCGTTCGCATCGTCACCGAAACCCGCCGCGCATCGATCTCGGGCGTGCAACGCCGCCTCAAGATAGGCTACAACCGTGCCGCGCGCCTGATCGAGGCGATGGAAATGGCCGGTGTTGTCACTCCGCCCGAGCACAACGGCGACCGCAGCGTGCTGGCCCCGCCACCGCCGAAGTAGGGCCTTGGCGGGGCGATCGTGCCTCCATTCATCTTTTTGGCGGCACACTGCGCCCATCGCGCCATGCCGCCACTCCATCCAGGGACTTCCATGCGTTTCATCCATCTGACCGGCCTCATTGCCGCGCTGGCCGCTTCAAGCGCCTTCGCCGGCGCGCGTAACGACCTCAACACGTTCACCAAAGGCCTGAAGGGCCTGAGCGGGCAATTCACCCAGCAGGTCTACGACCCCAGCGGCAAGCTCAAGGAAAACTCGAGCGGGCAGGTGGCCCTGTCGGCGCCGCGGCTGTTCCGCTGGGAATACGTCAAGCCGTACGCGCAGCTGATCGTCGCCGACGGCAAGAAGGTCTGGGTGCACGACCCCGACCTGCAGCAGGTGACCGTGCGTCCGCAGGGCGAGGAAGAGCAGAACAGCCCGCTGTCGGCATTGATCGACCCCAGCCGCCTGGACGCGCAGTTCAACGTCAAGGAACTGGGCGCGGCCGAGGGGCTGGAATGGCTGTCCCTGACGCCCAGGACCGAAGGCGACGCGGGTTTCCGTTCGGCGCGGCTGGGTTTCGACAAGACCGGTCTGGCGAAGATGCAGGTGGTCGATGCGCTGGGCCAGCACACCGAGATCAGTTTCAGTGATTGGAAGCGCAACCCGGCCTTCGCCGCGGGCACCTTCCGCTACACGCCGCCCAAGGGCGTGGACGTGATCGGCGGCGGTTGAGCCTGCTTCAGCCGCGACGATCGAGGCTGAAGCCCCTCCCACAAGCTCCAATGCAAGGCCTGCTTCGGCGGGCCTTTTCGTTTTATAGGGTGGCAGCGACGCCAATAACGGCCGCGCCAATAACGGCCGCAGGAGCCTGCCCCGATCGATGCATGCTTGCTGGACATGGGCGCTCGTGCTGTCGCTGGCGCACTCGACGGCGGCACTCGCCGTCGCCCCCGGCGCGACTGCGCCGGGGGCGACGCGGACGTTGCCGCCACCGCCCCTGGAGCCAGCCTCGCATGCTGTCCAGGCACGCGGCAGCGACCGCCCTGCGCTCGAAAAAGCGGTGGCCGGCGTCGTGGTCGGGGCGCTGGCCACGCAGTTCGACGGCCGCGCCGTCGAGGCTCGCTTCGGCACAATCGACGACCAGCCCGGCGATGCCGGTCGGCGTGCGATCAGCGGGGAAGGGCAGATGCGTTTCGCCGGCGACGTGGCATGGATCGGCTTCGCGTTCCGCACCCAGTACGACGTGCTGCTCGGTCAGGCCGCCGCGCCGGAACTGGTGCTCGGCGTCGGCGGCGATGCGCGACCGGTGCCCAACGACACGGCGATGGTGCAGCAGCTCGACGATCGCCTGGTGCAGGCGCTGCGCGGGGAACTGGCGTTTGCATCGATACGGCTGCAGCTCGATCGCATCGAGGCTGTCGAGACCGGTCAGAACTACCTGCTGATCGACGCCTGGGGGCTGGCCGACTTCGGCCGCGACGGCAGCAGCAAGATCCGCATCGCCGCGTTCTACGACCGCCGCAGCGGCCAGTGGCTGCAACTGCACTACGACCTGGGTGCCGCACCCGACACCGTCCTGCCGCCCGTGGCCGGTCGCTGAAACTGCAAATCGTTGACCCTGCAAACCACGGCTGCGGCCATGCGCGCCCGTCTTGGTATTGTGTGCGTGTCCCCGGCAAGGTTGCCAACACGTGGTCCGGCAAAACTCCCCCCGAAACTCCGCTTCCGGCCTGTCCGCGGGCGACGACCTGCTCCAGGTCGACCGTGATGCCATGCGCCCGCTCGCCGAGCGGATGCGCCCGCGCACGCTCGACGAAATGGTCGGGCAGAAGCGCCTGCTTGCGCCGCACTCGGCGCTGCGTCGCGCGATTGAGTCCGGACGCGTGCATTCGATGGTGCTCTGGGGGCCGCCGGGTTGCGGGAAGACCACGCTGGCACTGCTGCTGGCCAAGTACGCCGATGCGGAGTTCCGCGCGATCTCGGCGGTGTTGTCCGGACTGCCGGAAGTGCGGCAGGTACTGGCCGAGGCAGCGGTGCGCTTTGGCGAAGGCCACCGCACGGTGCTGTTCGTCGATGAGGTGCATCGTTTCAACAAGGCGCAGCAGGATGCGTTCCTGCCGCACATCGAGCGCGGCACCATCCTCTTCATCGGTGCCACTACCGAGAATCCGTCGTTCGAACTGAACTCGGCGTTGCTGTCGCGTTGCCGTGTGCACGTGATGGAAGCGGTATCGGTGGAGGACATTCGCCTGGCGCTGCAGCAGGCATTGGCCGACGAGGAGCGCGGCCTTGGCGGGCGCGGGCTCAAGGTCGACGACGAGGCACTGGAACAGATTGCGCGCGCCGCCGATGGCGATGTCCGTCGCGGATTGACGCTGCTGGAGATTGCCGCCGAACTGGCCGAAGGCGAAGGCGGCGAAGTCACCGCGACCACGCTGGCGCAGGTGCTGGCCGACCGCACGCGCCGCTTCGACAAGGGCGGCGAACAGTTCTACGACCAGATATCGGCACTGCACAAGTCGGTGCGCAGTTCCAATCCCGATGCCGCGTTGTACTGGCTCACACGCATGCTAGATGGCGGCTGCGATCCCTCGTATCTCGCACGCCGACTCACACGCATGGCGATCGAGGACATTGGCCTGGCCGATCCGCGTGCGTTGCAGATGGCGCTCGATGCCTGGGACACCTTCGAACGCCTGGGCAGCCCCGAAGGCGAGCTGGCGTTCGCGCAGCTGACGCTGTACCTGGCCAGCACGGCCAAGTCCAATGCCGGCTATGCCGCTTTCAATGCGGCCAAGCGCGACGTCAGCGAGTACGGGACACAGGACGTGCCGCTGCACCTGCGCAATGCGCCGACGAAACTGATGAAGCAGCTCGGTTACGCCAAGGGCTACCAGTACGATCACGACGCCGAGGGCGGCATCGCGCTGGACCAGACCGGCTTCCCCGATGCCATGGGCGAGCGCGTGTATTACCAGCCGGTCGATCGTGGTCTGGAGATCAAGCTGCGCGAAAAGCTCGAGCGCCTGCGTGCCGTTCGCGACGCCGCCCGACGTGAGCGCGGTGTGAGCAGGGGCAGCGACTGATCCGGATAGTTATCCGTGCGTTGCCGGTGCGAAACGCCAGAAGAACAGCAGATTTTCGATTCAACGCGTTGAGTGGAAACGGGAATCCTGCTTTTGCAAGATGCCTGTAAAGGCAGGCGTTTCACTTTCGCAATGCCCCGCTGAATATGCGGCTCGTTGTTTGCGAGCACCATGGATCAATGGTTTGCGCCATGCCAATGGCGAAGGACATCAAGTCCTCGGACGAAGCCGGTTTCAAATATGCAACACCTTGGGCCGTTCTGCGGGTGTGCTTGCCCCGATCTCCAGCCAACCCATATTTGTTCAGTTGGAATCGCGTTGTCGATCAATCACTTGCCTTAGCTGAACGAAGCTTGGCACCGCCTGTGCGTGTAGTTCCATGCGTCGTTTACCGGTGCCTCCCCCGGGTGCCAATCGACGTACCGTAAAGGAGAACAACAATGCGCATTCGTAGCAGCTTGATGGCAACGGCAGTGCTCCTTGGCCTTGGTTTAACCAGCCAGGCCTGGGCACAACAGACCAACGGCAATGGCGGCGAGGGCGACGACGTCCTCTCCAACATTACCGCCTCCGACAGCAGTAGCGACAGCAGCACAGAAAACAACGGCAAGGCAGAGGCAGACGGTGGCTCGGCCGCGGCGGCAAGCAGCGGCACGGCAACCAACACCTATACCGATTCGAGCAGCTTCTCCAAGACCTCCAGCCACATCGTCGCGATCACCAAGCTGGAAGGCTCGGTCTACGACGTTCGTACCCATGACATCGGCAATGTCGCCAAGAATTTCGGCGACGCCAACGGTGGCAAGGGCGGAGCCGGTGGTGATGGCTACGGTGGCAAGGGCTACGGTGGCGAAGGCAACGGCGGCGGCGGCGGCAACGGCGGCGACGGCGGCAGCGGCGGCAACGGCGGCAGTGGCGGCGATGCCAACAACGGCAGCGCGGAATCGGGCAATGCCAGGATCGGTGATGCGACGGCCGGCCGTGGCGGCCGCGGCGGCGACACCTGGGATAACACCAGTGGTCGTGGCGGCGATGCCAGCAACGACAGCGGCGACGCTGGCGGTGCCAGCCTGGCCGGCTCGGGTTCAGGCTCCGGCTCCGGCTCGCTTGCCGGTGGCGGCGACGGCGGCGGCGGCGGCGGTGCCAATGGCAACGACGGCGGTGACGGCGGTGGCGCTCGTGGTGCTGGCTCCGACACCGGCGGCGCGGGTGGTGCTGGCGGTACCGGCACTGGCGGCGCGGGCGGTGCCGGCGGCTCGCCGAGCTCGACCTCGAGCTCGACCTCGTCCTCGACTGCAACCTCCGGCGCAGGTACGGGCACCTCGGGTGCGACGGCCGGTGACGGCGGTGCCAGCGGCGCAGTGACTGCTTCTGCCGGTTCCGGCGGCGGCGGTGGCTCAGCCACCAACGGCAGTGCCGACGCCAGCGCAAGCAATGGCTCGGCGACTGCAGGTGACGGCGCGGTCGGTGCGGCAGGTGCCACGGGCGGCGACGGCGGGGCAGGCGGTACCGGCAACGGTGGCGTCGGCAACGGTGGCGTCGGCAACGGTGCAGTCGGCGGTGCCGGCGGTGCTGGTGGCTCAGTCGCCAATGACGCAGGCTCGTTCAACATGTCCAGCAACATGACCAGCGTTGGACAGTCGGCGGCCGGCATCATGACGGTTGCGCAGAACAGCGGTTTCGCCTCGCTGATCCAGCAGGGCGTGACCGTCCAGGCCAATCTGTCCGTAGGCCCATAAGCGCTCCCCCACGGCGTACCGGAGGTCTCTGGCCTCCGGCTACGTCGGAATGCGCGCAAAGGACTTCCTGCCGGCGCCGCAAGCGCCGGCGGGAAATTCCGGAAACGTGGGCGACCACGCGCGCAACGGGGACTGCATGGCAAAGGAGAATGACCGTGCGACCGACCCGTTCCATCGTTCTTGCAAGCATCGCAGGCCTGATCGGCCTGTCGTCATTGGGCACGGTGGCTGCCCAGGACCTCACCACCAGTTACAGCGAACCCGGTGATCCTCTGGCGTTCGCACCCGCGGCCGAGCCTGTCATCGAGGCGCCTGTCCAGGACAGCGCGATGGGTCAGTCGATCGATCTGGAAGCGCTGGCCGACATGCGTGGCGGCGCCGATATCGTCGAAAACGACATCCTTCTGGAAGGCCGAGTCGAGGACAACACCGCCAATCGTGTCGTCACCGGAAACAATGCGTTGAGCGGCGGTTCGTTTGTCAATTCCAACGGCATCAACACCGTCATCCAGAACACCGGCGCAAACGTGCTGATCCAGAACGGAATGATCGTGAACGTGCAGTTCGCGGACCCGACTCCATGAGCGTCCGCACCATCCGGGGCCGTGCTTTGATGGCGGCATCGGCCTGGATACTGTTGGCCGGCCTGGCCCAGGCCGGCAAGGTGGACGTGCGCGTCAACGGCGCCCCCTATCGCATGCAGGTGGTCAGCCTCAAGGAGGCGAGGTTCCAGACCACGGTGCCACAGCAGTACGACTTCAGCTGCGGATCGGCGGCCACGGCGACGCTGCTGACCTACCAGTACGGCATCCCGGTCACCGAGGCCGAGGTGTTCATGCAGATGTACGAGCGCGGCGACCAGGCCAAGATCAAACAGCGCGGTTTCTCGCTGCTGGACATGCGCCGTTACCTGCAGTCGCGTGGATTCGAGGCCGACGGTTTCGAACAGCCGCTCGACAAACTGTTCCAGGAAGGGTTGCCGGCGATCGTGCTGCTCAACGATCGCGGCTACAAGCATTTCGTCGTGATCAAGGGGTTGCGCAACGGTCGTATCCTGCTTGGCGATCCCGCCCGCGGCACGCGGGCGATGCCACGCTCGCGGTTCGAAGAGCTGTGGGACAACAAGATCCTGTTCGTGATCCACAACCGGCGCGAGATCGCCGGCTTCAATCTCGCCCGCGACTGGCGCACGGCGCCACCGGCGCCGCTGGATGCCGGCATCGCACGCGACAGCCTTTACAACATCGTCACGCCGCGCAAGCGGCCGGGCGACATCTGAGGGGTGGCATATGCGCTCGCCTTCATTGCTTCTGAGATCCTCCCTGGTGGCTGCCACGTTCGTCGCCGCTGTGGTCGCGACGACGGCAGGCGCGGCAGAGGTGAGGCCATTGGGTGAGGAATGGGTCGCGATCGACCCGGCGCTGCTGGAGGACATGCGCGGCGGGTTCCAGACCGCAAGCGGCATGTCGTTGTCGTTCGGGATCGAGCGCGCGGTATACGTCAACGGCGAACTGCTGGCCTCCACGCGGGTGAACATTCCCGACATCGGCCGGATGACCCAGGCCCAGGCCCAGGAACTGGCCAACTTCAACCAGGGCCAGGTGATCCAGATCGGCGAAGGCAACACCTTCGAGCCGTCTGCCGATTTCAACGGTCTGCTGGTTCAGAACACGCGCAGCGATCAGGACATTCGCGCCCTGACCACGGTCAACGTTGGCGTCGACACCCTGAGCGCGTTCCAGGATCTCAATACGCAGCAGGCGCTCCAGAGCGCCATGGTCGCGGCGACATCGCCATGACTTCGGGCCCCTGAGACTGCCGCCCTGGTGCCGGCGCCCTGAAAGTCGACCGGACCGCGTTCTATCCGAGGACCCCCACAGGAGGCCGCATGAAAAGGACGCCACCAACGCACAAGCGCCTGATGCTTGCTCCCTGCCTGTTGCTGGGGATGGCCGGCATCGCCGATGCCCAGGACCCTTCGCAGCCAGTGAACCGGACCGACGCAGGGACGCCGGCCAATGCCGCGCCCGCTCCCGTGGTGCCTCCTGCGCGCAGCGCCAGGACCGCCACGGCGGACAGCTCTGCCACGGCCGCCCTTGCAGCCGCCGCCGCAGCCGCCGCGGCTTCTGCCGCCAAGCCCGCCGCAGCCACAACGCCGACGAAAACCACCATCACCGAAGCAGTTGCTGCCGCGTCGGCGGTCGCTGCCGTCACCGCAAAGCCGGCGACGCCGTCAGCGCCGGCGCAGTCAGTGTCATCGCAATCGGTGCCATCGCAACCGGCGCCATCGGCTCCCGCACTGGTTCCGGCAACGCCCGAGGATGTGGCTGCGGCCGAGGCGCGTCTGGACGCCTTGCAGCGCGAGATCAACCAGCAGACCCAGCGTCTGGGTGAACTGCGCCAGTCCCTGGCCCAGCAGGAACAGAGCGTCGCCAACCTGCAACGTGCCCTCGACGAGGAGCGTCTGGAAGGTGAACGCGGTGCTGGCGTGACACCCAGTCGGATGGTGCCTTCGCTGGCGCAGCAGACCTTCGTGCCGGTGCCTGTGCAACAGCAGCCGACGCAGGTGGCGCAGCAGCAGGCACAGCAGCCACAACCACAACCACAACAGCAGCAACAGCAACTGCCGGTGGCCCAGCAGCAACAACAGCAGCAACCGCAACAGCAGCGCCAGCAGCCGGTGGGTGAGGCACCGCCGTCGTCGTCGCGTCCGCCGGAAGTGGCGCAGATCTTCGACCAGCCCGGCGTGCTGACGCCGGCCGGAAAGTTCATCCTCGAGCCGTCACTGCAGCACGGCTATTCGGCCAACGATCGCGTGGCACTGGTCGGCTTCACCGTCATACCGGCGATCCTGATCGGCCTGATCGACGTGCGGCAGGTCAAGACCACCTCCGGCGTGGCGACGCTCACCGGCCGCTACGGTTTCGGCGGTGGCCGCTTCGAACTCGAAGCGAAGCTGCCCTACGTCTACATCAACGCCGATACCGTAAGCCGCGAGATCTTCACCGGCACCGCCGTCGACAACGTCTTCAACGCCAGCGGCCGCGGCATGGGCGATGTCGAGGCAACGGCGCGCTATCAGCTCAACCGCGGCGGCCCGGACAAGGCGTTCTACATCGGTTGGCTGCGTTACAAGAGCCGCACAGGCAAGGACATCTTCGACGTGGTCACCGACTGCGTGACACGTTGCGTCTCCAACGCGACCGGCACCGGCCTGCCGCTGGAGCTGCCGACCGGCACTGGTTTCCAGGCCGTGCAGCCGGGCGTGACCTGGCTGTACCCGTCCGACCCGGTGGTGTTCTTCGGCAGCATCAGCTACCTGTACAACTTCGAGCGTCACGACGTCTCGCGCACGGTGCTGCTTGGCGGCACCGAGCCGCTGGGCGACGTCAAGGCAGGCGACATCTGGGGCTTCAATCTCGGCATGGGCCTGGCGTTGAACGAGAAGGCGTCGATCAGCCTCGGCTACGACACCAGCCTGGTCGGCAAGACCGAGCAGAACGGAAGGGATGCGCCGGGATCGGTGCGGGTGACGCTGGGGACGATGCTGCTTGGCGGCACCTATCGCTTCAACGACAAGGTTTCGCTCAACGTCGCACTCGGTGTCGGCGTGACACGCGACACGCCCGACGTGACCTTTACCGCTCGCGTTCCGATCTCGTTCTGATCCGGCAGAACGTCCGCGCGATGGCAGGCCACCTTGGCCTGCGGTCGCGCGTGGCGGCAACATTTCACATGCAGTTCACGCCCTTGGGGGCTAATTCCCGTTCCACGTAAACACCGCAGCCGTCGCGGGCCAGGATGGCTGTGGTTCGTCGCCGCACAATGGCGTGCCAACGTTTGCCTCACACGGGAGAAGACCATGAAACACCTTGCGCTGGGCATGTTGCTGGCGACGATGCTGGGCGGCTGCGCAACCTCGCCGACGGTGACCACCGATCACGATCCGGCCGCGCAGTTCGGCAGCTACCAGACCTATGCATGGCTGAAGAAGCCCGAGGCCAATTCGCCGCTGATCCAGCAGCGCATCGTCTCCGCCGTGGACGCGAAGCTGCAGGCGCGCGGCTGGCGCCAGGTAGCGGAGTCCTCGGCCGACATCGCCCTGGTGGCCAATGTCGCCACGACGCAGAAGCAGAGCATCGACACGTTCTACAACGGTCCGGCATGGGGCGGTTGGGGCTGGGGTGGCATGGGCATGGGCAGCGCTTCGACGACGGTGCGTACCTATGACGTGGGCACGCTGATCGTCGACATGTTCGACACCAAGACCAAGCAGGCAGTCTGGCGCGGAACCGCTTCGGCCACCGTTCCCAGTTCGGTGGAGAAGGCGAACACGCTGGTGCAGGCCGGCATCGACAAGATGTTCGCGACGTTCCCGCCGGGCAGTGCGCCGGCAAAGTAAGGTCACCGAGGTCGGGGATCATGCAGGGCCGGTGGGGAAACTCGTCGGCCCTGTTGCTTTTGGTTCCCGGGTCAGTCGCTGCCGCCAGACTCGCGAAGGATGCGCAGCACTTCCGCCACGCCCTCGGCGCTCTCGTGGAGGTCGTGGCCAAGCGGAAGCACCAGCGTCGATTCGGCTCCGGGGATGACCGCGCTTTCCAGCGGCACCACGCCATCGGTCGGAGGACTGCGCCCGGGCAATGCGCCGGCGATGGTGTGGTAGGCAATGCCAGTGGCCGGCATCAACGCCTGGCCAGCGGCACGAACGGGCTGTTGCGTCTGCAGGGTGGTGATGCTGTTCAGTCGCGCCTGCTGGTAGAACAGCCGCAGTTCCGGTTGCACCGCCTGCGGATTGATGTCGGCGATGCGCTTGAGCGATTGCAGTTCCGGTGTGCGCCGCCCGATCAGCACGCGTGCCAGGCGTCCGTACCAGCGGGTCGCGCTCGGGCTGCCGCCGTGCGGGGATGAGATGAAGATCGCACGCGAGATGCCGGGGTAGGGCGTGAAATGGAAGACTTCGTCGACGCCCGTGATGTCCTCGGCATCGCCTTTGAGCGCCGTCACCGGCACCACGAAGGCTGCATTCCACAGCACTTCACCGCTATCGACGCACAGCATCCGCGCCACCACGCCGCCCAGGCTGTGGCCGACCAGCACCGTGCCCGTGCGTGCAGGGTCGTCACCCTCGGGGTCGAGGATGCGCCAGGCGTCATCGAGATATCGCTGCACCCGTCGGCGGATCACCAGCAGCGGCGCGTTGGTCTGGTAGACGACGTGCCAGATCTGGAAGCGTTCGCGCAGGTCCGGCGCACCCCAGACCGCGTTGGACAACCGCGCCCAGGTCAGCGGGCTGCTGCCCAGGCCATGGATCATCACCAGCGGACGTTTGGTGGGGTCGTAGTCCTCGAGCAGGTAAAGGCCTGCGCGGCGACCGACTTCATCGCCACCCAGCAGACCCCAGATCGCCAGCCGATCCAGTTTAGAGGTGAGCGCGCCGGAGGCAAATCCGGCCGACGTATCGTAGGCAAGCGTGATGCGCTGCGTGCCGACGGCCAGGGTGTCGAGTGCGACCGCGTCGGCGATGACCAGGCGCGGTCGCCCGTGTTTGGCGCTGCCCGGTTCAATGTTTCCCGGTTCGAGCCAGGCGGTCGCATTGCGGAACACGCCCTCGGGGGGCAGCAGTTCGCACAGGGGACGGTCGGTGCAGCGACGCGACAGTACGGCCAGCGGCACGCCGAACCCGGCGCGGTTCATCCGGGTATCGCCAAGCAGGGTCATCGACACTTCGCTGGCGCGGGTGAGTCTGAGCGGGCCATCCAGATAGGGCGACAGCTGCCGGAACTCGATGTCGAATTCATTGCCGTCGATGGTCTGCTGTCCCGTGACCCAGCCGCCGCTGCGCTGCGCCAGCGTACGGGCGAGCAGGGCGTCGGTGCAGTGCGTGGCCAGCGTCGCCGCTTCAACCACGGTGTCGCGCTCAGCAAGAGCTGGATATGCGGCGAGCGCGCATCGCGTCCATGCGTCCGTGGCGTTGTGACCATCCATTGCGGCTGCGCGGCGCGACCAGGTATGGGCCATCTCCAGACTGCGCCTGGCCTCGTCGCTGTCGACGGCCTTGCAGTGCAATCCTGCGGCGCAAGGCCCGGCCGACGCCGGCCGCGACGCCGGGCGGTCGACGACGCTTCGACATGCGCACGGCAACAATGCAGCAAGGAGCAGCCACCCGGCTCGCCAAGCGTTGCCAGCGGTGGCAGGGCCCATGTCCGTTCCCAGGGAGGAAGTACCGCGCAGTGATACCGCATGCGCGGTGCAAACGCACCTGGTGATCGGCGGTCAGGCGGTCAGGCCCGGAGGATCGGTCGCGTCACCGACGTCTGCGGTCGGTGACGCGCGTTGCCAGGCCCTGCATCAGTTGCCGACATCGTTCCCGGCCGCGGCGGCGTTGGCGATGATGCCCGACAGCGGCAGCAGCTGCGACAGGAAGCGGTTCCAGCGCGTGACACCGGCCGGGCCGACCCAGACCACGTCGCCCGGGCGCAGCGAGAAGCGATCGCCCAGGGCGAAAGCGGCCGGCGACTTGGCGTCGAGGTGGTAGACGGTGGCGGGCGTCTGCGACATCTGTTCGATGCCGCGGATCACATAGACCGCTTCGCCTTTCGACGTGACCGGATTGAGACCGCCGGTCCGGCCCAGCGCCTGGGTCAGCGACATGTCGGTGGTCTTGAAGGTCAGCGCCTGTGGACGCAGCACTTCGCCGACGACGTAGACTTCCTTGCGATCGTTGAATGGCAGGAACAGGCGATCGCCGGGCTTGAGGAAAATGTCGGGAGCGACCTTGCCGTCGCGATTGAGCGCATCCAGGTCGAGCGGGTAATCGCGACCATCACGCGTCAGCACGAAGCCGGCAAGGTCGGCCTGTTCGACGTTGATGCGGGCACGACCGACGGCCTGGGACAGCGTCAGCGGAACGGTGGTGACTTCCTGCGGCGCGGTGTCCTCGAACGCCCCCTGCACGGCGACGCGGCTGCCGTAACCGACCACGTTGATGTCGAGCTGGGGATTGCGAAGGTACTGCGCGAGACGACTGGCCAGCGTGCTGCGCAGATCCTCGATGGTCATGCCGGTGACGTTGATCTTGCCGGCATAGGGATAGAAGAAGGTTCCGTCGGGCTGCACCAGGCGGCCGTTGGTAACGGCCTGCTGCTGGTTGCCGGCAGGACTGGTCAGCTCGGGATGGTCCCAGACCGTGACCAGGATGGTGTCGCCGGGGTGGATCTTGTAGGACTCGCTGCGGTAGTTCAGCAGTTCCTGCGGGACCTGGACCGGCGATCGCGGTGGCGTCGCGGTCTCGGCCGTGATCGGCACCATGCGCACGTCGCTGCCTCCTGCAACCTGCATGTCACCGGACGACTGCCGGCTCATCTGCTGGCCGGGCACACAACCGCCAGTGGCAATCACGGCCGAAGCGATGGAGCTGGCTAACGCGACTCTCTTGATCGTGCCTTTCAGGATCGCGCCTTTCAGGATCGTGCCTTTAAGAATCATGCTGTTCAAGGACTGGCCCTCATGTCGTCGGCAAGCGCATGGAGAACAAAGCACGCAACGCGCATACATTGCGAACCACATCAGCGATCCTAATGTCGACATCGCCGAAGAGGCGTGATTGTGCGAATGCCTGGTGCGATGGCGTTCAGTGTGTTCAACCGCAGCGAAACAAAACAGCAAAAAGCGTGACGTGTTGCCAGTTCAGTTCTGTATACGAACCATCAACAAACCACCCATTTCCTTGAACGCACGCCCACTGCGCCACAGCGCGCTGCGAGACGGGAACCAGCGCTGCTTCCAGGTCACGCGCCGCGCTCGTTCGGGAACGGGTACCGCGATCGCATCGATCCCTTCGTTGCGGAACTGCGCCATGGCACGTGGCATATGCAGGGAAGACGTGACCAGCAGAACGTGGCGTGCGTCGCGGCGACTGAGGATCTGCGCGGTGTAACGGGCGTTGTCGCGGGTGTTGTGGCTGCGCTCTTCCAGCACCAGCGCCGACGGCGGAACCCCGAGGCGCGCGATGGCGGTGGCCATCATCCGCGCTTCGCTGTCGTTGCTGCCTTCACCGCCGTTCTCCCCGCCGCCGGACAGGATCACGATCGGCGCGCGGTTTGCCAGCCACGCTCGCGCACCTGCTGCCAGGCGGCTGTTCTGCAGGTCCTCGGCGCGGACATCGGGACGGTCGAGCCATCCGTAGCGCATGCCGCCGCCGAGCACGACGATGGCGTCCGCACGCGGCAGCGTCGCCTCCTCGACAGGCGGGTAGCGCTGCTCCACGCGGCCGCGCAGCCAGTCCGATGCCATCGGGATCGACCATAACGCCGACCAGGCCACCGCCACGGCGAAAGTCGCCACGGCGCCGCGGCGACGGCGCAGGAGCAGCAGGCCCAGTGCCAGAACGATCAGGCACAGGCTCAGGGCAGGGGGATAGGTCAGGCCGACGATGAGTTTCTGCAGCGATTGCGACATGCCGGTCAGATCACGATCTCGTTGTTGACGTAGTAATAGAACACCGCGCACGACAGGATCAGGCCAAACCTCAGCAGCAGCGGGTGGCGAAACGCGGGCAGGCGGCTGTGGCAGATCACCGCGGCCACGATCAGCGATACCGACAGCCATGCCGGAAGCAGGTAGCGGTTGGAGAAGAATCCCCAGCCGATCGCGAAGAACGGCAGCAGCATCACCAGGTAGATGGCAGTGCTGTCGCGGATCTTCGTGCGGAACTCGGGCTTGACCAGCGGCGACAGCGCGTACGGAAGGGCGTACCAGAAGATTGAGAACACGGCGAAGTCGATGCGCACGCCGGACCGGTAGTGACTGTTCTCGGTGTAGGTCATCACCAGTTCGTACAACGCCGGCACGGCGGCCCTAACCATCGCCATCGATGCGCCGCTGACGTAGAGGATGAAGCCGGCCACGGCGACCAGGCGCTGCGTCCTGGGTCCCAGCAGCAGTACCGGCGCGAACACCAGGTACAACAACGAGGACATGTGCAGGCTGCTGGCGACGAGGCCGAACAGCGCGAACGCACCCCAGCGCCGTTGCTGGAACGACAGCAACGCGGTGAAAACCAGCAGGGCCGCCAGGCCCTGGCGCACCGCATTGATCGAGGCGTTGACGAACATCGGCGACACGAACAACAGCATCAGCGACACGCTGAGGAAGGTCAGGTAGCCGCGGTCATCGCCAAGCGCGCGGAAGTACTGGCGTGTGGACACGACCACGGTCCCGAGCATCAGCGCGAACAGCGCCGTCTGGTAACCGGTCACGCCCAGGCCCAGCTTCCACAGGGCGATGCTCAGGTAGACGAAGCCAGGCTCCAGGCGCGTTTCGATCGATTCCCGGCCCAGTGCCTCGAAGAAGCCGGCGTAGGTCAGCGTATCGGTGCCGATATCGGGCGAGCGCGTGCCGACCAGCCAGCAACCAAACGCGGCCACGGCGGCCAGCAGCAGCATGCTCAGCACGGTCGCACCGACGGTGTCGGCCGCTCTGTGCTGACGGATGTGCGCGGTGGCCAGCCCGTTGATCGCGCTCATGACACAACCCCCTGCGCACGCCATCGCCTCACTGCCGCAAACAGGCGCTGGCGGGCCTTGCGAACCAGCCCGAACGAGCGGGCGAACAGATGCTCAGGCAGCGTGACAAATCCCTCGCGCAGCAGTTCCAGGCGTGCCTGGCGACCTGCGCGATGCATCGCGACGAGATCTTCGCTGAGACCGCCGGCGCCATAGTTGGCCTTGTGCCAGTACGCCAGGGTCTGGTCGAGCTTGGCGCAGCGGAATCCGGAAAATCCGATCTGCCCCCACAGCAGGAAATCCTCGACCCTGCGGAAGTCCTCGTTGAAACGGAAAGGCAGGTCGCGGCGCAACACCACCGATGCGGTGGGGAACGGATTGCTCAGCAGCAACCGGGCACGCGGCACGATCGACGTCCGTGCCGAGCGGGGCGATGCAGGTGCGGGGTCGGAGCGATCGCGAACCTTCATGGCATGCGCGAGCAATGCGATCTCCGGGTCCTCGCGCAGCGCCTGCATCTGCAGCTCGATCTTGGTGGGCGCCCAGCTGTCGTCCGCATCCAGGAAGGCGAGGTATTCCTGCCGGGCACGATGCCAGCCGGCATTGCGTGCACGCGACGGACCGCCGTTGTCGGGCAGGGCGATGACCTCGATCCAGCCGCGCGGGTAGCTGGCGGAGATGAAGTGCAGCATCTCGAGCGTGCCGTCGTTGCTGAAGTCGTCCACCAGCAGCACCTGCGCCGGTGCGACCGTCTGCGCGGCGATCGAAGCCACCGCCTCGGCGATGGTGTCCCCGCAGCGATAGCAGGGCACGATCACGCAGATGGGTGCGACGGAAGGCGAGGCGACTTCGCGGTTCATGGCACCGTCCCGTGGATTCCCGGGTCACCGCCTGATCGAGGATGATCCCGAAGGTCTTCCCGTCGATCGGGCCGTGCCCGTTGCTGATTCGACCAAGGTGCACATTGGAATATGTCCTGGGCCTGCTGCGCGTATACGGACGGTGAAAGCGCCGGTCGTGCACCGGTATCGTTCAGCATCGTGGTGATCGCCGCGACGAGTTCGTCACTGCCATGCAGCGGGCCGCTGACGCGGAACTGCTGCGGAAGGCCGATGTCGTCGGCGAAATCGCGGCACTTGGGGTGGTAGTCGATGATCGTGAGCGGCACGCCGCACAGGTAGGCGACGATCGCGCCATGCAGGCGCGCACTGATGAACGCATCGCAACGGCAGATGTCGCGGACGATGGCGAGCGGATCATGGCCGCGGTAGAGGCGCAGATCGGCATCGATGCCGCGCGCGCGCAGTCGTGACTGGATGTCTTCGGCGAGTGCCTGGTCGCCATGGCGCGGATGACCGTTGAGGCTGAACACCTCGACCTGCAGCGGCGAGCGCGGTGCGATCGTCGCCAGTGCCTCGATCATCGCGTCCCGCCATGCATCCATCGTCGGGGCAGGGTGGTCGGGGCGCGGGCTGTAGCGGCAGGGCGCGATGCCGATATGCAACGGCCCGCCGTGGTCGGTGCGCATGCCGACGCGGGCCGAGCCGGTCGGAATCAACAGCGACAGCAGGCCGGCCAGATCGCGGCCGTGGTGGGTCACGCGCTCGAGCCCCAAGGCAAGCGCGAGCTCGTAGGAGCGACGGTCGCGCACCGACAGGTACGAGAAGTGGCGGGCGTACTCCGCCACGATGGCCTCGTCGGCCCGATCCGCGAACGGACCGATGGAAACACCCACGGCCGCCAGTTGCAGCCCACGCCTCCGGTTGGCCCAGAGCATCAAGGGTTTGCGGAAGGACTCGCGCGCGGTAATGACCGAGCCCCCGCCCATCACCAGCACATCATTGCCGTGCACACCGCGGACGAAACTCAGCAGGCGGCTGCACTTGCCTGCGGCGCCATTGGCGCCGTAGAGGTCCAGCGGCAATCGCCGCGGCCAGGTGCTGCCACCGTCCAGATCCGCAAGCGTGGGCCCGACCAGGGTCGGTTCCGCTTTCCAGTACAGTCGCGAGGCGGTAGTGCAAAGGACGCCGAACAGATCGTCGCCGAAATTGCGCATGCCGTAGTAGCCGGTGAACCCGACGCGAAGCGCGTCCGTCGTCATGGCGCAGGTCACGATGGGGTTCTCCCGGGCCGCTTGATCCGCCGCACGCCCAGGTACATGAGCAACAGCAGCGTGGCCTCCGCCACCACCGTCGCCCAGGCCGCGCCGACCGCGCCCAGGCGCGGAATCAGCAGGCAGGTCAGCGCAACGGCAACGACCGTCACCGCCAGCATCGCCAGCACGCGGTAGCGCATGTGACTTTCGGTAAGCAGCGCCGATCCGACCGAGGTCGAGAGGAACCGGATCGGCGCGCAGATCGCGAGAATTCCCAGCAGCACCGCGACATCGGCAAAGGCCGGGCCGAATGCGATCGACACCAGCAGCGGCGACAGCAGCCATAGCGCCAGGCCGGTAAGCAGGCCAATCGCCAGCATCGCCAGGTTGCCCAGCCGGTAGACGCGCCAGAACTGCGGCTTGTCGTGCACGGCCCAGCGGTGCAGCCGCGACAGCAGGAACTTCTGGTAGATCGTCGCGGGGAACAGATACAACGCCGACATGACCGCCAGGGCGACACCGTAGTGCCCGGCCTGCGCGTTTCCATCCAGGTACTTCAGCAGCACCGTGCTGACCTGGAAGAACACCGGGTAAAGGGTGGCGGCGACACCGTAGGCCCAGGCCTGCGACCACAACTGCCATGCACCTGGCGTCACCATCGATGGCAGCGGCGACTGACGCGGGCCGTGACCGGTCAGTTTCATCTCGCCGCGCTTCATCGCCGCCAGCTGCGGCATCGCCGTGGCAGAGATCAGCAGTGCCACTAGGCCGTAGCCGAACGCGACCTCGCGCGCATCGATGCCGGCGATACCGACCGCCATCAACGCCACCGCCAGGCGACCGGATGGCATCAGCAGTTGCCAGCCCGCAAGGGCGCGGTGACGCTCCTCCAGGCGCAGCTTGCTGCCTACCAGGTCCACGGCAAACACGCCGATGATCACCGGCGCGAGCAGCAGCAGCGTCGAACGCGTGTCGGCATCGACCGGATTGCCCCACAGCGCCCATGCCACCACACTCGCGATGGCCAGGGCCGTGGTGACCAGGGAAAAACGCAGGGCCGGGCGAAGCCAGCGATCTGCTGCCCAGCCTTCGCTGCCGTAGGCCTTGAGGCGGAACTGCGAGAGTCCGAATCCTGCCAAAGGCGCGATCATCGTGACCGTTGCCAATGAGGAGGCGAACAGACCGTACTCGGCCGGTCCGAGCCGGCGCGCGAGCACCACCTGTGCGAGGAACACCATCACCGCGCCGGCCAGCGTTGCCAGCCAGAGCAGGGAGATCGCCATTGCGGCAGGGCGCCAGCCGTGCGCGACCATCGTCTTCATCCCGCCATCGACGCTCGCGCCTGCAACGGCACGGTCAGCAGTTCCTCGTACACGTCCAGCGTGCGCCGGATGACCAGGCGCTCGTCGAAGTGGCGCAATGCGCGCTCGCGGGCACTGGCGCCCAGTCTTGCAAGCAGCGCGCGATCGCCATCGAGCCGCGCGAGCAGCACGGCCAGGGAGGTGGCATCGCGCGGGGGCACGTGCAGCCCGTCATCGCCATCACTGGTGACTACTTCGCGACAACCCGGCAGATCGGTGGTGATCAGCGCCAGCCCGGCGGCGGCGCCCTCGATCAGGCAGCGCGGCACGCCTTCGCGGTAGTAGCTTGGCAAGGCCATCGCATCCACGCTGGCGAGCAGTCCCGGCATGTCCTCGACGTGGCCCAGCCACTGCAACAGGCCCTGTTCGTGCCAGCCCTGCGCTTCCTCGGGCGTGATCGAACTGGGATTGCCGGGATCGGGTGTGCCGGCAAGCAGGAATTCGATCCTGCGTCCTTGCTGGCGCAGCAGCCTGGATGCCTCGGCGAACTCAGCAACGCCCTTCTCGCGCAGCAGCCGTGCCGCCAGCAGAACACGCAGAGGTTGCGTTGCGTCTGCGCGAGGGCAGGGCTGGAAGCGCTCGGTATCGACGCCGGAGCTCCTGATCAAGCGGATCTTGCTGCCGGGAACCAGGCGCGCGTCGGTCAGTGCCTGGGCATCGTCGGGGTTCTGCAGGATCACGCGCGAATGCCCATGGCCGAGGGTGGCCCGCATCAGCGTGCTGACCACCGGCCGCAGCAGCCGCGCCTTGGCGCTTTCGCTGGCGAAAACGTACCCCATGCCGGCCACCGCGTTGACCACCGCCGGAACGCGCGCGATTCGGGCGGCGAGAGCGCCGTAGACGGCGCACTTGACCGTGAAGTTGTGCAGCAGGTCGGGCTTGTGCGCCCGCAGCACCGTCACCAGTTCGCGCAGCGTATGCATTTCGCGCAGGGGGTTGAGGCTGGCGCGGTCCATGGACAGCTGGCACCAGGCGATCCCGTGCTGATCGAATCGTTCGCCGAACTCGCCTGGCGGCGAGACCATCACCACATCGGCGCCGTGCGCCTTGAGATGCAGTGCGGTCGACAATCGGAAGTTGTACAGATACCAGTCGGTGTTGGCGAAGAAGACGATACGCATCGGCAAGCGGAGTGCCGTGCATCGCAATGCATTCTTACCGTTCGCGATGCAGCGGGCACTGTTCGATGGGGGGATCTGGATTGTATCGATGCCTCCTTACCGGGCTGTAAACGACGCAATCACTTTCCACATCCGCGCATGAACGAAGCAAGCAATTTTGGATGTATTCCGCGAACCTCCGCTTTGCTCCGTTAACAGTTCGCGAAGCACGGAGAGCAACGTCCTTGGGTTCCCGCCTTCGCGGGAATGACGGGCTTGGGAGCAACGGCACTGGGTCCCCGCCTTCGCGGGGATGACGACATAAAGCCCCTCTCCCGCTTGCGGGAGAGGGGTTGGGGTGAGGGCAGTCGAAGACCATGCAACGAAATGCCGAAGCGTCGTCCGCCGGGCCGGGGATTGCGCAGCAGCGGGCCATGGATGGCCCGCGCCCCGCATTCGGACAGGATGTCCGACTAAGGGGCGGAG
>NZ_JBDGKY010000032.1:0-23881 GCF_057656135.1 Lysobacter sp. Soil_N_23 | reverse complement strand
CCCCGCCTTCGCGGGGATGACGGTGTTAAGCCCCTCTCCCGCTTGCGGGAGAGGGGTTGGGGTGAGGGCCGCCGAAGCACGGGCAACGAAATGCCAGAGCATCGTCCGCAGGGCCGAAGACCGATACCGCACGAACGCGAACGAACGCGCGAACGTCACGCCTTTGCGTGCCACGCCTTCAACAGCGTCGCTTCCTGCTCGCGCGTGATGCCTGCACGCAAGGTCGCCTGACGCTCAGCCGGCTGACTGCGGAACCAGGCAAGCAGATCGGCCACGGTGGTATCGAACGGCCGATAGGTGAGACCTGCACCGATCGCACGCGCATTGCTGACAGCGCCATAGCCCGCGTACGGACCACTCTTCGACGGAACCCAGATCGGCAACTCGACCTTCTGCTCCTCGAGGAATTCCGGCGACACATGCGTGTACTTCGGCTTCTTGCCCGTGACGCGCTCGCAGCCCTTGAGCATGGCCGTGGTGCTGAGCGGCTTGGCCGGGCCGACCGCATTGAACGTGCCCAGCGTACCTGCCTCGGCCAAGCGGATCATCCACTCGCCAAGATCACGTCCGTCGATGATCTGCACCGGATCGGAACCATCGCCAGGCACCAGCATCTCGCCACCTTGCGCAACACGATGCGGCCAATAGGTGAAGCGATCAGTCTCGTCACGCGGGCCGACGATGTAGCCCGGACGGACGATGGTGACCCGCTCACCGAACTGCTTGTGCGCCTCGGCCTCGCTCAGCGCCTTCAGTGGGCCGTACAGGTGTTCGATGTCCGCACGCAGCGACTCCTGCGTTTCGGCCATCGCGTCCTTGCCTTCGTACACCGCCAGCGGCGCAGCCTCGGTGATGCCCGGCGTGCTGCCGTCGGCATAGACCGAGATGGTGGAAATGAAGAGGTACTGGCCGACGTTGCCCTCGAGCACGTTGCCGGCATCGCGCACCCAGAACGGCAGGCTGGTGGGATTGTCGATGCACACGTCCCACTTGCGCCCCTGCAGCGCCTTGAGATCGCCCGTGTTGCGGTCGCCGAAGAGCTGCTCGACGTCGCCCGGCCATTCCGGCGACGGCCGCTTGCCGCGATTGAACAAGGTCACCTTGTGCCCGCGCGCCAGCGCGTAATTCACCTGGAACGGCCCGGTGAAACCGGTGCCGCCGAGGATCAGGATGTTCAGCGGCCTGGCCGCGCGCTCGACCGGTTTCGACGGTTTCGCCCAGGCCCATTGCGGCAGTGCGGCGGAGGCAGCGGCAAGTGCACCGAACTTGAGCAGGTCGCGACGGGTGGTGGTCATGCAAGGATTCCTGGCGGGTCGGCGCGATTCTTAGCACATCGCGAACCGAATGCATGTGCAATGCGGCACGGGTCCGTACCCGGGAAAACGTCTCGGTTTCCGCGCCGGCACGCTTGATCCGGATCAAAGGCCGATGTGGCGTGGCGCGCAACACTGCCGCCATCGCCAGCGGAACTTTTCGAATGCCCGATCCCGATCGCCTGCCGGCAGAGCCCGGCGAAGACATCCCCTGCCCCGCCGCCGATACGGAGCCGGTGCGGGCAGTGGCCAACATCGCCGAATTCGTCGGCCAGGCGCCTTCCAGTCGCATGTCCAGGCGTCGCTATGAGCGCGAGAAACGGCAATTGCAGATCGAGCTGCTCAAGCTGCAAGCCTGGGTGCAGGAGACCGGCCAGCGCGTCGTCATCCTGTTCGAGGGACGCGATGCCGCCGGCAAGGGCGGAGCGATCAAGCGCTTCATGGAACACCTCAATCCGCGCGGCGCCCGCGTGGTGGCGCTGACCAAGCCGAGCGAGGCCGAGCGGACGCAGTGGTACTTCCAGCGCTACGTCGAACACCTGCCGGCGTCGGGCGAGATCGTGCTGTTCGACCGCTCCTGGTACAACCGTGCCGGCGTGGAACGGGTCATGGGGTTCTGCAATACCAACGAGTACCTGGAGTTCATGCACCAGTGTCCCGGTTTCGAACGCATGCTGGTTCGCAGCGGCATCCGGCTGTTCAAGTTCTGGTTCTCGGTCGGTCGCGCCGAACAGCACCGGCGCTTCGCCAGGCGGCGCAGGGACCCGCTCAAGCAATGGAAACTGTCGCCGGTGGACCTGGCCTCACTCGACAAGTGGGCCGAGTACACCCGTGCCAAGGAAGACATGTTCGCCACGACCGATACGGCGGAGGCGCCGTGGACCGTGATCCGTTCCGACGACAAGAAACGCGCCCGGTTGAACGCGATGCGCGTTGTCCTCAGCGCGTTCAACTACGACCTCAAGGACCGCGTGGTGGTGCGCGATCCCGATCCGGTGATCGTCGGTCCTGCTTCGCGGGCCGGGTGAAGCAGTTGTTTTGCGCCCGCCGCGCGGGCGCCCCGGGTCAGGGTTTCGGCGCTGCCGGCTGCATGGTCGTACGGCAATCCACCCGCAACGTCTCCGTCGACCCGCGCCAGGAGTAGGCACGGCATTCGCGCGCCCCCTCGTGGGTGATCTCCACCTTCACCGCGTAGAGCGATTGCAGCATCTCGCGCATCGTGACCTGGCCGTTGTTGTCCCAGTCCATCTGCTTGCGCTCGAGCCCGCGGGTGGCCGCCGCGCCGGTGAAGTGCAACCAGGCCACGACAGCCAGCAGCACCAGCACCAGGCCCAGCAGGGCCTTGCGACGGGTCGTGAATTTGCCGCGCGCGAGGATCACGTCAACCTCAACCGGTGATGCGGCGGACGCTCGCACCCAGGCCGGAGAACTTCTCTTCAAGGTTCTCGTAGCCGCGGTCGAGATGGTAGATGCGGTCGATGGTGGTGGCGCCTTCGGCAACCAGACCGGCCAGCACCAGCGACGCCGAGGCGCGCAGGTCGGTGGCCATCACCGGCGCGGCAGTGAGTCGCTCGACGCCGCGGATGATCGCGGTGTGGCCTTCGACGCGGATGTCGGCACCCAGGCGTTGCAGCTCCGAGACGTGCATGAAGCGGTTCTCGAAGATCGTCTCGTTGATCACGCCGACGCCTTCGGCGATGCAGTTCATCGCCATGAACTGCGCCTGCATGTCGGTCGGGAACGCCGGGTGCGGCGCGGTGGTCAGATCGACCGCGCGCGGACGCTTGCCCTGCATGTCCAGGGTGATGCGGTCGCCGTCGATGTCGATCTGCGCGCCGGCCTGCTTGAGCTTGTCGATGACGGCATCGAGCGTGTCAGGACGGGCGCGGCGCACGGTGACACGGCCGCCGGTCATCGCCGCGGCAACCAGGAAGGTGCCGGTCTCGATGCGGTCGGGCAGCACATCGTGGCTGCCGCCGTGCAGGCGCTCGACGCCGTGGACGACGATGCGGCCGCTGCCGGCATGCTCGATGTTCGCGCCCAGCGCATTGAGGCAGTCGGCCAGGTCGACGATCTCCGGCTCCATCGCCGCGTTCTCGAGCACGCTGGTGCCTTCGGCGAGCACGGCCGCCATCAGCACGTTCTCGGTGCCGGTGACGGTGACCACGTCGAAGACGAAGCGCGCGCCCTTCAGGCGGCCGTTGCGGTGCGCCTTGATGTAGCCGTTCTCGACCGTGATCTCGGCGCCCAGCGCCTGCAGGCCCTTGATGTGCTGGTCCACCGGACGCGAACCGATCGCGCAGCCACCGGGCAGCGAGACTTCGGCGGCGCCGAACTTCGCCAGCAGCGGGCCGAGCACCAGCACCGAAGCGCGCATGGTCTTGACCAGCTCGTAGGGGGCGACGTGGCTGTGCACCGTGGTCGGGTCGACGACAATGCCGCGGCCGCGACCGGGCTTGCCGTTGACGCTGATGGTGCCTTCGTCGACGGTGATGCCGGCGCCGAGTTCGGCCAGCAGCTTGGCCGTGGTGACCACGTCGTGCAGGTGCGGCACGTTGCTGATCGAGACCGGGCCATCGGCCAGCAGCGTCGCGCACAGGATCGGCAGCACTGCGTTCTTGGCACCGGAGATCTGCACCTCGCCGTTCAGCGCGGCGCCGCCTTCTACTACGATCTTCTGCATGGGTCTGGATTCTGGATTCGAGTGTTCGGGATGGCGACAAAGAGCGCGGGCCGTGAAGCCGACGACGCCGTGTCAGCCGGCTTCTTCAGGCGTCAGCGTCTTCAATGCCAGGGCATGGATCTCGCCGCCCATGCGCTCACCCAGGGTCGAATAGACCAGGCGATGACGGGCCAGCGGCAGCTTGCCGCGGAACGCCTCGGCCACCACGGTGGCCTCGAAATGGACGCCGTCGTCGCCGCGCACGTCGGCGCGCGAGCCGGGCAGGCCCTGTTCGATCAGCTGGCGGATGGTCTCGGGATTCACTGGGCGGGGTCTCGAAAGTGCATGCGGCCTGCGGCAGCGGGGCTGCGCACGGTCTCGCGGTGGGTGGGAGCCCGGGCTTGACGGGCTTTTGGCGGATGAACCGCATAGAATTGATGGATTAGCCTAGCGGAAAGGCCCCCGGTCCGAAATGGCAAGCGTCCCCACCCCTGCCCAGCCCCACCCCCTCCAGCCCTACGCCGACGACCCGGCGCAGCTCGCCGCCAGCGGCCGCCGCGTGTTCGAGATCGAGGCGCAGGCGCTGGCCGCCGTGGCCGAACGCATCGACGGCGACTTCAGCGCCGCCTGCAGGCTGATCCTGGCCTCCAGCGGTCGCGTGGTCTGCACCGGCATGGGCAAGTCCGGCCATATCGCCCGCAAGATCGCCGCCACGCTGGCCTCGACCGGCACCCCGGCGTTCTACGTCCACCCCGGTGAGGCCGGCCACGGCGACCTGGGGATGATCACCGACGTCGACGTGGTCCTGGCGCTGTCCTACTCGGGCGAGAGCGACGAAGTCCTGATGCTGCTGCCGGTGCTCAAGCGCCAGGGCAACAAGCTGATCACCATGACCGGTCGCCCCAACTCCTCGCTGGCGCGCGAGGCCGACGTGCACCTGGATGTCAGCGTGCCGGCCGAAGCCTGCCCGCTGGCACTGGCGCCGACCTCCAGCACCACCGCCTCGCTGGCCCTGGGCGACGCACTGGCCGTGGCCCTGCTGGACGCGCGTGGCTTCACTGCCGACGACTTCGCCCGCTCGCACCCCGCCGGCGCACTCGGCCGTCGCCTGTTGCTGCACATCTCCGACATCATGCATGCCGGTGACGACGTTCCGCGGATCAGCGCCGACGCCAGCATCAGCGAGGCGCTGATCGAGATGAGCCGCAAGCGCCTGGGCATGACCGCGGTAGTCGATGACGATGGCCGCCTGCTCGGCCTCTACACCGACGGCGACCTGCGCCGCACGCTCGACGATGCCGGCGTCGACTTGCGCCATACCCGCATCGCCGAAGTGATGACGCGCTCGCCCAAGACGATCGGTTCCGACTCGCTCGCGGTCGAGGCCGCACAGCTGATGGAAGCGCACAAGATCAGCGGCCTGCTCGTGGTCGACGAGGCCCGTCGCGTGGTCGGCGCGCTCAATATTCATGACCTGTTGCGCGCTCGGGTGGTCTAAAGACCCATGCCGCCAAGCCCCATGACCTACAGCCACCTCAACGACTATCCGGCCGACATCCGCGAACGCGCGGCGCGCATCCGCCTGGCCTGTTTCGATGTCGACGGCACGCTGACCGACGGCCGCCTGTTCTTCGACAGCGAGGGTCGCGAACTCAAGGCCTTCCACGTCCACGACGGCCAGGGCCTGGTGCTGCTGCGCAAGTCCGGGATCACGGTCGCCTTCGTCACCGCCCGTGCCAGCGAAGTGGCACTGCGCCGCGCCGCCGACCTGGGCATCACCGAGGCGCATACGGCCGTCGCCGACAAACTCGCCTGCGTGCGCGACATCGCCGCGCGCATGGACATCGGCATGGACCAGGTCTCGTTCATGGGCGACGACCTGCCCGATCTGCGGGTCATGCTGCAGACCGGCCTCGCCGTCGCCCCCGCCAACGCCCACCCCTGGGTCGCCGGCCGAGTCCACTGGCGCACCAGCCTTCGTGCCGGCCATGGCGCGGCGCGCGAACTGTGCGACCTGCTGCTGGCCGCGCAGGGCCACGCCGAAACCCTGCTGGCCCAGGTCAGCCAGGTCGAAGGCACCCGCATCGAGGGCAACGCATGACCCGACGCGGCGTCGTGATCTTCCTGTTGTTGCTCGTCGGCGCGGTGCTCAGCACCTGGGCCCTGTGGTCCCAGCGCGACCGCGACTCGCTCGCTGACGGAGCCGCCAATCGACCGGACTACACCCTGCACGACTTCGAGCTGACCGTGCTCGACGAGCAGGGCAAGGAAGCCTTCACCCTGACCGCGCCGAAGATGGAGCGCGACCCGAAGGTGAAGACGCTCGACATCGCCACGCCGCTGTTCGTGATTCCGCCCAAGGCCGGCAGCAAGGCGACCCCGTGGGAAGTGCGTTCGAAGACCGGTTGGGTCAGTGAAAAGGGCGAGGAAGTGCGCCTGCGCGGAGGCGTGGATGCGCACAGCACCAATGCCGAGGGCAAGCCGGTCAAGATCACGACCGACCACCTGAACGTTTTCCCGGACGACAAGCGCGCCACTTCGACCGCCAGGGTAACGGTCACCCAGCCGGGCTTTATACTGAACGGCCAAGGGCTGGAAGCCGACCTCGATGCCAAGCGCATCATCCTCAACTCCGACGTCAAGGCCCGCTATGACCGATCTGTCCGCTAGCCTGCCGATGCTTCGCCTGGCGACCGTACTGGCGATGGCACTGGCGCTGGCCCCGGTCGCCGCGCTGGCCCGCACCAGCGACCGCAGCAAACCGATGGACATCGACGCCGGTCGCAGCGACTACTCGATGGACGACAGCCATCCGACCACGCTCAGCGGCGGGGTCATCATCACCCAGGGCACGCTCGACATCCGCTCCAGCCAGGCCGTGATCCACTCCAGCGGCGGCGACCCGGTGCGGGCGGTGCTGACCGGCTCGCCGGTCACGCTCAAGCAGGAGCTCGACGACGGCAAGGCCATGGACGCGGTCGCCAGCAAGGTCGACTACGACCTGAAGTCGGAAATCGTGGTCTTCACCGGCGGCGTCAACATCCGCCAGCCCAGCGGCTCGATCGCCGGCGAACGGGTGATCTACAACATGAAGACCGGCCAGGTGCAGGGCGGCGGCCAGGATGCCGGTCGGGTCAAGATCCGGATCCTGCCCAAGAACGCGCAGGGAGGCGGCTGATGCTGGTCGCCCAGGGGTTGCGCAAGGCCTACCGTTCTCGTGAGGTCGTCAAGGATTTCGCCCTGACCCTGGATGCTGGCGAGGTCGTCGGCCTGCTCGGCCCCAACGGCGCCGGCAAGACCACCTGCTTCTACATGATCGTCGGCCTGGTCCCGGCCGATGCCGGCCAGATCGTCCTCGACGGCAAGGACATCACCTCCGAGCCCATGTACGCCCGCGCCAAGTACGGCGTCGGCTACCTGCCGCAGGAGCCGTCGGTGTTCCGCAAGCTCAGCGTGGCCGACAACATCCGCCTGGTGCTGGAGCTGCGCGAGGACCTCGACAAGGCCGGGCGCGAGCGCGAGCTGGCCAGCCTGCTGGACGAGCTCCAGGTCAACCACGTCTCCGACCAGATCGGCGCCAGCCTCTCCGGCGGCGAACGCCGCCGCGTCGAGATCGCCCGCGCGCTCGCGGCCAAGCCGCGGCTGATGCTGCTCGACGAGCCGTTCGCCGGTGTCGACCCGATCTCCGTCGGCGAGATCCAGAGAATCGTGCGCCACCTCAAGAATCGGGGCATCGGCGTGCTGATCACCGACCACAACGTGCGCGAAACCTTGGGTATTTGCGATCGGGCGTATATTCTCAACGAAGGTGGCGTGCTCGCGCAGGGAGCACCCGATGCGCTGCTTGCAAATCCCGACGTCCGACGCGTTTATCTGGGTGAAACCTTCCGACTGTAATTTGCAGTCAACGAAGGATGCGGTGCGCGGAGTGCGCATCGCGACGAACGCGACGCGGCCGTCGACCTCCCCCGGTCGCGTTAGTCTCAGACAATGAAGCCCCGCCTCCAAGCCGCACTAGGACAACAGCTGGTGATGACACCGCAGCTGCGTCAGGCGATCCGCCTGCTGCAGTTGTCGGCAGTCGAGCTTGAAGCTGAACTGGCGGCCGCAGTGGAAAGCAATCCGCTGCTGGACTGGACCGAAGTCGCGATCAGCGTCACCAATGGCAACGGCGCAAGCGATTCGCCGTCGCACGAAGACAGCACCGAGCACCTGCCGCCCGAGGCCGAATGGGGCAGCAACGACGGCGAGCCGTGGTACGAGCGCATCGGCCCGGCCGACAGCGACGACGACGCGCCGGTCGCCGAGCAGGTCGCCGAATCGGACACGCTGCACGACCATCTGCTGTGGCAGCTGCACCTGAGCCCGCTGTCGCCGCGCGACCGCCTGATCGGTGTCGCCCTGATCGAAGCCATCGACGACGACGGCTACCTGCGCGAGCCGCTGGCGTCGATCGCCTCCTCGCTGGCGCCCGCGGTCGAGGCCGGCGAAGAAGAGCTCACCACCGTGCTGCACCAGGTGCAGCAGTTCGATCCGGTCGGCGTCGGCGCGCGCAACCTGGGCGAATGCCTGCGCCTGCAGCTGGCCCAGTTCGCCAGCGAAACCCCGGGCAAGGCGTTGGCCCATCAGCTGGCCAATGGCCCGCTCGAGCGCCTTCCCAAGGTCGGCGTCGCCGGTCTTGCCAGCGAGATGCGGCTCGACCTGGGCGAAGTGGAGACCGCGGTCCACCTGCTGCGCTCGCTCGATCCGCGGCCCGGCGCACAGATCGGCGCGATCGCCAGCGACACGTACATCGCCCCGGACCTGGTCATCTGGCGTCAGCACGGGCTGTGGCGCGTCGCGCTCGCCGACGGCATGCGCCCGCGCATCGCGATCCATCGCGGCTACGAGAGCATGGTGCGCCACGCCAGCGGCACCGACGCCACTTACCTGCGCGGCCACCTGCAGGAAGCGCGCTGGCTGCTCAAGAGCCTGGAAGCCCGCGGCGAGACGCTGATCAAGGTCGCCCGCTGCCTGCTCAAGCAGCAGGCGGCGTTCCTGGAGTTCGGCGACAGCGCGCTGCGGCCGCTGACGCTGCGCGAAGTCGCGGCCGAGGTCGGGCTGCACGAATCCACCGTGTCACGCGCGATCGCGCGCAAATACGCACGCACGCCGCGCGGGACCATACCGCTGCGCGCGTTCTTCGCTTCGGGCATCGACACCGGCGCCGGCGGCGAGGCCTCCAGCACCGCGATCCAGTCCATGATCCGCCGCCTGATCGAGGCCGAGAACCCGCGCAAGCCCCTGTCCGACGCGCGCCTGGCCGAGACGCTCAAGGCAACGGGCGTGCCAGTGGCGCGGCGCACGGTGGCCAAGTACCGCGAGGCCATGAGCATCCCCTCCTCGCAGGACCGCGTCCGCATCAGCTGAACGTGTCACGTGCGCGTTAAGGAGTTGATTAGGACTTGATGAAACTGGCCAAAACCATCTACGGATCAAGGCTTTCCAGCCCTCTCCGGGCAAACTGCGAACGGTGGCCACTTGCACATCGCACCGGTCGTGCCATCCTGTCTTCCCGTGCGACGTAAAGGAGGTCTCCGATGCGTATCGAAACCTACGGCCAGCAAATCGAAGTCACACCGGCACTGCGTGACTACGTCGAAAGCAAGCTGGCCCGACTGGAACGGCATTGCGAACAGGCTTTCGACGTCCGCACACAGCTCAGCCTCGACAAACCCAACCACCGCGCCAAGGCCACCGTCAACATCGCCGGCCGCACGCTCCACGCCGACGCCGCTGCAATCGACATGTACGCCGCGATCGACCTGCTCTCCGACAAGCTCGACCGACTGCTGAAGGAACACCGCAGCAAGGTCGTGGATCACCACCGCGGCGAGAGCGCCGCACGCAGCGACAGCTTCGGCTGACCCCCTCCGACTCCATGCCCCTGGATGAATCGTTGAGCGCGGCTGCGGTCGCGCGCCTTGTCCAGAACACCTGTCCGCGCGGGCGCACGTCGCCCGCCGGGCAATCGCGCCTGAGGCCCGAATGAGCACGAGCATCAGCGCAGGGGAACTGTTCGAACAGCAACGCGATCGCCTCAGCCTGCGCTGGCTTGCCGGCCAGCAGGGCGACCGGCGCGTGCTCGAAGCGGTCAACACCGTGGCGCGGCGGCCTTCGCTCGCCGGCTATCTCAACGCCATCTATCCCAACAAGGTGCAGATCCTGGGCACTGAGGAACTGTCCTGGCTCGACGCACTCGACTCGCGGCTGCGCTGGGAGACGATCGAGAAGATCATCCAGTTCCGTCCGTTGGCACTGGTGATCAGCAAGGACCAGACCTGCCCCGAGGACCTGCGCATTGCCGCGCAGGAAAGCCAGACCCCGCTGTGGGTGTCGCCGCGGCGCGGCCATGAGCTGCTCAACCACCTGCAGTACCACCTGGCGCGCACGCTGGCGCCGCGGGTGACGCTGCACGGTGTGTTCATGGAGATCTATTCGATCGGCGTGCTGATCACCGGCGAATCGGGCTCGGGCAAGAGCGAGCTGGCGCTGGAACTGGTCACGCGCGGCCACCGCCTGGTCGCCGACGACGCACCGGAATTCACCCAGATCGCACCCGACGTGCTCGATGGCACCTGCCCGGAAATGCTGCAGGACCTGCTGGAAGTGCGCGGCCTGGGCGTGCTCAACATCCGCCAGATGTTCGGCGACACCGCGGTCAAGAACAACAAGTACCTGCGCCTGATCGTGCACCTGGCCAAACCGATGACCGAGCCCAAGCCGATGGGCATCGAGCGCCTCACCGGCGACAGCGGGGTGCGCCGCGTGCTCGACCTGGACGTGCCGATGATCACCCTGCCGGTCATGCCCGGCCGCAACCTGGCGGTGCTGACCGAAGCGGCGACGCGCCTGCACAGCCTGCGCATGAAGGGGCTCGACCCGGCGGCTGCGTTCATCGCCCGCCACAGCAATTTCCTTGAACGCGGCGATTCCTGACGCCGCTCCACGCCAGCGCAAAGACCCCGCCCATGAGCGAAACCCCGCCTTCCTCCCTCGTGATCGTCAGCGGCATGTCCGGTTCGGGCAAGTCGGTGGCGCTGAAGACGTTCGAGGACCTGGGCTACTTCTGCGTCGACAACCTGCCTGCCGACCTGCTGCCGCAGTTCGTGGCCAGCGTGCAGCGCGCCGATGAGGGTGTGCCGGCCAAGCTCGCGGTCAGCATCGACGTGCGCAACCGCCACAGCGACCTGAGCAACATCCCCGACTGGCTGTCGGCGGTGGGCGCACTGGGACTCGATCCGAAGCTGGTGTTCTTCGATGCCAGCGACGCCACCGTGCTCAAGCGCTATGCCGACACCCGCCGTCGCCATCCACTGAGCCATCTGGGCCTGTCGCTGGCCGATGCGATCTCGCTGGAACGCCAAGTGCTCAAGCCGTTGCGCACGATCGCCGATGCGGTGGTCGACACCAGCGACCTCAACGTCCACCAGCTGCGCCGCCAGGTCATCACCGAGTTCGGCATCGGTGGCGACACCGGCATGTCGCTGCTGTTCGAGTCCTTCGCCTACCGGCGCGGCGTGCCGGCCGATGCGGATTTCGTGTTCGATGCGCGCGCCCTGCCCAACCCGCACTGGGATCCGGTGCTGCGCCCACTGTCGGGTCGCGATGCCGCGATCCGCGAGTACCTGGAAGCGCAGCCGGACGTGAACCTGTTTGCGGACCAGGTGAGCCAGTTCCTCGACACCTGGTTGCCGCGCCTGCATGTCGACAGCACCCGCAGCTACGCCACCATCGCGTTCGGTTGCACGGGTGGCCGCCATCGCTCGGTCTACCTCGCAGAGCGTCTTGCCGCGCACGCGCGTGAGCAGGGCTGGGAAGAAGTCGCGGTGCATCACCGCGAACTGGACTGACGCGCCACGATCACCTCGTGCGTTTTTCGACTGTCGTCCCGAGCGTAGCGAGGGACCTGTTGTTGCTTCCGCGTGGGCGTGGGGTTGTTGCACCGGAGCGGCGTCGTCCGCCGGGCCGGGGATTGCCCCGCCCCTTGGTCGGACGTCCTGTCCGAATGCGGGGCGCGGGCCACATGGCCCGCTGCTGCGCAATCCCCGGCCCGGCGGACGACGCTCTGGTGTTTCGTTGCATGGTCTTCGGTGGCCCTCACCCCAACCCCTCTCCCGTAAACGGGAGAGGCGCTATAGAAAACCGTCATCCCCGCGAAGGCGGGGATCCAGTGACGTTGCTTCGCCGTCATGCCCTCACCCCAACCCGCGCCCCGGCCCGAGCGCATGGCGCTCGTGCGTTCGAGGACACGCGAGCCAATGGCTCGCAAGCAGTGTCGTCTCACCCCGCAAACGGGAGAGGCCTTTTTGAGCGCAAGCCCATCGTCGCGGTGTCGCGGCCAGATGCCGTGAATCCTTCCTGACTTCGCGTCGCCACGATCGACGGCATCACGAAATTTTTGCAGCTTGCTTGCATCTGGCTTGCGCGGGTGCGGATAGGGTCGGGCTGCGTTGTAAAGCAGCGCGACTCCACCACGGAGATGCCCATGCCAATCCGCAACCTTCCATCGATGATGACGCTGGTTCTGTTCGCCGTGCTTGCCGCACCGCCGGCACTGGCCCAGCGCACCGAACCGCCCGCGACGCCACCGCCTGACAGGACCATCGACACAGCACCGAAGATGATGAGCTTCCGCGACATGGACGTGAATGCCGACGGCAAGGTCAGCAAGGACGAAGCGGCCGTCGACGCCAGGCTGACCAGTCAGTTCGCCAAGGCCGATCGCGATGGCGACGGACAGCTTTCCGAGACCGAATACGCCGCCAGCCAGCAGGGCGGCGCGAGCCAGTATTAGTGAGGAGGCAATCCATGAGAGCGACCCTGTCCCATCCGATGATCGCAGCCCTCGCCCTGGTGCTCACCTCCGCGGCGCTCGCCCTGGGCGGCTGCCAGAAGGCCGAAACCACGGCGCCTGCACCCGAGGAGACGCCCGCGCCGGCCGATGCGCCACCGCCTGACACGACCGCCCCGCCGGCCGACACCACCACGTCGCCGACGACGACTCCGGAGTCGGGTGCACCGACGCCGCCTCCGGTGGAAGGCTCGCAGACGCCACCGAAGGACGACACCACCCCGCCGTCGAAATGATGCCCCTGTCATCGGCGACGACCCACGCGGTCGCTCCGGCGATCGCCCACCGCGGCCCGCAGCGATGCGGGCCGCTTCGTTTCCCGCGGTGTCGCGCGAACCCGCAGGCAGTGCCTCAACGAGCCCGAGCGTCGTCCGCCGGCCCTGGGATTGCGGAGCAGTGGGCCATGGATGGTCCACGCCCCGCGTAAAGCCAGGATGGCGTCCGCGGGGCGGAGCAATCCCAGGGCCGGCGGACGACGCCGTTCCGACGCCGATCGCTCTTGGCCGGTCGCCCTTCATCGGACCTCGTTGTCACAGCGCTTCCGGCCCGTCACCCGGCTCTGCTAATTTGGCGGTATGGCCGTCGGCATCCTCCTGATCACCCATGAAGGCATTGGCAACGCGTTGATCGCGGTGGCCGGGCGCCTGTTGCGGCCGCTGCCGCTGCGCACCGAAGCGCTGGAGGTGCCGTTCGACGGCGACCCCGATGCCCTGCTGCCGCTGGCGAGCGCGGCCCTGCGCCGGGTCGACGGCGGCGACGGCGTGCTGGTGCTGACCGATCTGTACGGCGCCACGCCGAGCAACCTCGCCGCCAAGGTCGCCCGCCTGGGCACGCCGGTGCGGCGCGTGTCGGCGCTGAGCCTGCCGATGCTGCTGCGGGTAATGAACTACGCCGACCTGACCCTGGACGAGCTGCCCGCCGTGGCCGCCGCCGGTGCGCGCAACGGCGTCATCGTGGATGAAGCGTGAGAAGGCAATTGGAGCACGACGAAATGGAATGGCGTTGGCAGAGCAAGCGTGACCTGGCCCGGCGGTGCAGCATCGGGCGTGTAGCGGGATTGAGGAATCGGCGATGATCGAACATGAACTGACCGTCTCCAATCGTCTCGGCCTGCATGCGCGCGCGACTGCCAAGCTCGTGCAGGCGCTGTCGGGCTTCCGCAGCAGCGCCACGCTCACCGCCAAGGGTCGCGAGGTCAACGCCAAGAGCATCATGGGCGTGATGCTGCTGGCCGCCGGACAGGGCACCCAGGTCAAGCTGCGGGTAGAGGGCGAGGACGAAGCCAGTGCGGCGCAGGCGGTGATATCGCTGTTCGAGCGCCGCTTCGACGAAGATAGCTGACGCACCACCACACATCATCGGGGAAAGGAATGAGGCAGGAGTTCAACGGGCACGGTGCATCGCGCGGAAGCGCACTCGGCCGCGCCCGTGTCCGCCTGCCGCACGCGCTCGAGGTCCTGGAGGAGCACATTCCGGCCAAGGCGGTCGAAACCGAAGTCGCGCGGCTGCACGCCGCCATTGCCACCGTCCGCAACGAGATGTTCGCGCTGCGCGAGCGACTTCACGGCGCGCTGGTGCATGAAGTCGGCGAGTTCCTCGACCTGCACAGCCTGCTGCTCGACGACCCCGAACTGCTCAGCGGCCTGGACGAACTGATCCGCACCGGCCGCTACTCCGCCGACTACGCATTGCGCCTGCAGCGCGACCGCATCGCCGCGGTCTTCCAGGCCATGGACGATGCCTACTTCCGCAGCCGCGTCGACGACATCGACCAGGTCATCGGTCGCGTCCACGCCGCCCTGCACCGCCACGACAACGGCATCTCCGGTGTCGCCGGCGAGATCCTGGTCACCGACAACGTCGCCCCCGCCGAACTGGTCCAGCTGCAGGCCCAGGGCGTGATGGCGATCGTCACCACCAGCGGCAGCATCCTGTCGCACAGCGCGATCCTGGCGCGCAGCCTGCACCTGCCCTACGTTGTCGGCGCAGCGCAGGCGATGCAGAAGATCAACGATGGCGACGTGCTCGCCGTCGACGGCGCCAGCGGTCGGGTGGTGCTGGAGCCCGACGCCAACGACCTGCGCTCGCACCGTGGCCGCGTGCGCGAACTGGCGCGCGAGCGCAAGCAGCTGCACCGCCTGCGCCGCGAGCCGACCCGCACCACCGACGGTGTCGACGTCAAGCTGTTCGCCAACGCCGAATCGCGCGACGACGTCGCCGAGGCGCATGCGCTGGGCGCGGCCGGTGTCGGCCTGTATCGCACCGAGTTCCTGTTCCTGCAACGCAACGAACTGCCCGACGAGGATGAGCAGTTCCGCGTCTACCGCGACGTCGTGCTCGGCATGACCGGCCGCACGGTCACCATCCGCACGCTCGACCTGGGCGCCGACAAGGCCGATCGCACCGGCCTGGCGCTGCGCGACGAACCCAATCCGGCGCTGGGCCTGCGCGGCGTGCGCCTGTCGCTGGCGCGTTCCGGGCTGCTCGAGTCGCAACTGCGCGCCCTGGTGCGCGCCTCCGGCTATGGGCCGTTGCGCATCCTGCTGCCGATGATCAGCAGCCGCGAGGAAGTGCGCGCGGTACGCAGCATGCTCAAGCGCGTCACCACGCAGCTGCGCGAGGAAGGCCATGAGGTGGCCGAGCAGGTGCCGCTGGGCGCGATGATCGAAGTGCCGGCCGCCGCCATCGCGCTTTCGTCGTTCATCGGTTCCGTCGACTTCCTGTCGATCGGCACCAACGACCTGGTCCAGTACCTGCTCGCCGCCGACCGCAACAACGAAGCGCTGACCAACCTCTACACACCGCTCCATCCGGCGGTGATCCGCCTGGTCCGCGACGTGATCCGCCTCGGCGAGGCGCGCGGCAAGCCGGTTGCGGTTTGCGGAGAGATGGCCGGCGATCCGCATTTCGCGCCGATGCTGCTGGCGCTGGGCCTGACCGAGTTCAGCCTGCATCCGGCGACGCTGCTGGAACTGCGCCGGACCATCCGCCACTGCAACCTGGCACAGTTGAAGGCCAATGCGCCGGCGCTGCTGCGCGCCCGCGACCGCATGGCGATCGAAGAGTGGATCCACGCCAACGCCCCCACGACCGGGCGTTCGTAGGAGCGAGCTTGCTCGCGAACCGTCGGTACGAAGCCATTCTCCCCGGATGCACTGAACCGCAACCGCTGCACCAGGTCTCCGGCTCCGGCCAACGGGATCGCGAGCAAGCTCGCTCCTACGTCTACGCCTTGCAGGGGTGGGCTTTATCGTCCCCAGGGGCGATAATGCGCGCCATGAACACCTAGCCCTGTCGCGCCATCGTGGTGCGATGCGCCACCGGAAGCCCCGCATGGCCGAAGCCGTCCGCCACGACAAGACCGCGCGCCAGCTGCGCCTGCTTTCCGATGCGCTCGACAGCGGCCGTCTGGGTCCGGTGCGCCGGCTCGTCAACACCCTCTCCCCCGCCGAGATCGGCAACCTGCTCGAATCGCTGCCGCCGGCCAAGCGCACGATCGTGTGGGGCCTGGTCGACGCCGAGGACGACGGCGAAGTGCTGGTCCACGTCGGCGAAGAGGTGCGCGAAAGCCTGCTGGCGGAGATGGACCCGGACGAGATCATCGCCGCGGCCTCCGACCTCGATATCGACGACCTTGCCGATCTGGTCGAGGACCTGCCCGACACCGTCATCGACGAAGTCCTCAAGTCGATGGACCGCGAGAACCGCGAACGGCTCGAGCAGGTGCTGTCGTACCCGGAGGACACCGCCGGCCGCCTGATGAACCCGGACGTGGTGACGGTGCGCACCGACACCACCGTCGACGTCGTGCTGCGCTACCTGCGCCTGCGCGGCGAACTGCCCGAACACACCGATCACCTGTACGTGGTCAGCCGCCGCCACCAGTACCTGGGCCGGCTGGCGCTGGCGGCGTTGCTGACGCACGACGCGGGCACGCCGATCAACAAGCTGATCGACGACGAGCAACCCGCCATCGACGTCGAGGAATCGGCGAACGAGGTCGCACGCAAGTTCTCCGACCATGACTGGCTCAGCGCGCCGGTGGTCGACGAGAACAACATCCTGCTCGGGCGCATCACCATCGACGACGTCGTCGACATCATCCGCAACCAGGCCGAACACCAGGCCCTGAGCGCGGCCGGCCTGGACGAGGACGAAGACCTCTTCAGCCCGGTCTGGCGCGCGACGCGTCGGCGTCTGATCTGGCTGTCGATCAACCTGGGCACGGCGTTCCTGGCCGCGAGCGTGGTCGGCGAATTTGCCGACACCATCGACAAGCTGGTGGCGCTGGCGGTGCTGATGCCGATCGTCGCCGGCATGGGCGGCAACGCCGGCACCCAGGTGCTGGCGCTGATGGTGCGCGGCCTCGCCCTGGGGCAGGTTGGCGCGGCCAACGTGCGCACGCTGTTGTGGAAGGAAGCGCGCGTGGCCCTGCTCAACGGCCTGGTGCTGGGCACGCTGCTCGCGCTGATCGTGCTGCTGTGGTTCCACAGCGTCGGCCTGTCGCTGGTGATCGGCGTCGCCTTGACCCTCAACCTGCTGTTCGCGGCAGTGGCAGGCGTGCTGGTGCCGGTGACGCTGCGTCGCGCCGGTTTCGATCCGGCATTGGCCAGCGGCATCTTCCTCACCACCGTCACCGACGTCATGGGCTTCTTCACCTTCCTCGGACTGGCGACGCTCATCCTGCTGCGGTAGCGTTCGCGGCATTCCCGGACTCCGCGCCCCGGAGGCTTGTCGATGTCGAACGTTGCCCGTCTGCTCGTGCTGCTGTTGCTGGCCTTGACCGCCGCCTGCGTGCATCACCCGGCGCGCGAAGCCAGCGGCCGTTTTGTCGAGCGAGAGCTGCAGATCGAAGGCGCCACGCACCGCTACCAGGTGTTCGTGCCGTCGGCGCGGGCCGGTGGTCGCCATCCGCCGGTGATCCTGTTCCTGCACGGTTCCGGTGAGCGAGGCAGCGACAACCAGAAACAGACCGAGGTTGGCCTGGGTCCCTACCTGCGCAAGCACCTGCCCGACTTCCCGGCGATCGTGGTGTTTCCGCAGTCGCCCGAAGGCCAGTCCTGGGATGGCGCCAACGCACGCATGGCACTGGCCATGCTCGATGCGAGCCTGCGCGAGTTCGACGGCGACAAGCACCGCATTGTCCTGACCGGATTGTCGCGTGGCGGCTACGGCGTGTACGAACTGGCGTTGATGCAGCCGCTGCGTTTTGCCGCGCTGGTGCCGGTCTGCGGCGGCATCACGCAACCGCCGGGCGTGCCCGAGCACCTGCAAGTCGAGGGCGTGGCGCAAGCGCCAGACCCATTCGCGGCGGCGGCGCAGCGCCTGCAGCACCTGCCGATGTGGCTGTTCCATGGCGCCAACGACGACGCGGTCACCCCGGATCAGTCGCGGCACATGGCCGAGGCGTTACGCCGCGTTGGCGCGGATGTGCGCTACAGCGAACTGCCCGGCGTGGGGCACGCCGTGTGGGATCCGGCGTATGCGATGCCTGAGCTGTGGACGTGGGTGTTTGCGCAGCGGCGCTGATGGCTGCTGCGGACGGCCCGCAATCAGGCAAGAATGGCACAACCACAGGGGGAGGAATGACCATGAGCAGGATGTCGATGGCCCTTGCCGGCTGTCTTGCGTGGATGCCGTTGTCCGCAGTCGCGCAGGCGGAGACGGTCAGGACCTGGTTGTCCAGCGATTCGACCCCGCAGCTGGGATCGCAGTACCGCCAGGACAACGCCAAAGTGTTCGCTGCGGCCAACCAAGGGGATTTCGCTGCCGCGCGAAAACTGCAGGTGCCTGTGCTCGGGTTCTGCGATCGTCTGGTCGTCCCCGGACGGGAGTTGGTCAGCGTCGCCAATGCCACCGAGTACGAAGCCTATGTCGACGCCTCGCGAAAGGACGTTCCGATTGAATGGGTCGACATGGCCTGCCCGGCCGCCTACAAGATGAGCGCGTTCCTGTACGTGGAGGCAAAGCAGCCCGACGAGGCGCTCGCAATGCTCGACAAGGCAAGCGCAATGGCCCCGTACTGGGCCGAGCCGCATGCCGAGCGAGGCTACCTGCTGAACACCCTGGGGCGCTCCGGCGAAGCACTCGTCAGCTACCAGCACGCGCAGGAACTGGTCGAGAAGTTCGACAGCAACCGCTACGTGTCCGCGGTGGTGCTGCGCGGGATGGGTTATGCCCAGATCGAACTGGGCGACCTGGACCAGGCCGAGGCGCTCTATCTGAAATCGCTCGAGGTCGAGCCTGGCAACGCGCTTGCGCAGAAGGAGCTGACCTACATCCGCGAGCAACGCGCCAAGCGGCGGTAGGTACTAGTCAGCCGCGCAGCAGCGCTTCCAGCACCGCCATCCGCACCGCCACGCCGTTGCTCACCTGGCGCAGGATCAGCGACTGCGGGCCGTCGGCGACTTCGTCGGTGATCTCGACGCCGCGGTTGATCGGGCCCGGGTGCATCACCACGGCGTCGGCCGCGGCGCGCTTGAGGCGGGTGCTGGTCAGGCCGAAATCGCGGTGGTAGTCGTCGAGCGAGGCGATCAGGCCCTCTTCCATGCGCTCGCGCTGCAGGCGCAGCATCATCACCGCGTCGACGCCGTCGAGCGCGGCATCCAGGTCGTGCGAGACGTTGCAGCCCTTCAGCGTGCCGTCGTCCGGCAGCAGCGAGGCCGGGCCGCAGACGCGGATGTCGCCGGTGCCGAGCGTGCGCAGCGCCTGCAGGTCGGAACGGGCGACCCGCGAATGCTTGACGTCGCCGACGATCAACACCTTCAGCTTCGAGAAGTCGGCGCCCTTGGCCTGGCGCAGGGTCAGCATGTCGAGCAGGCCCTGGGTCGGGTGCGCGCTGCGACCGTCGCCGGCGTTGACCAGCACGGTGCCGTCGTTGACGTGCCCGGACAGACCGGCGACTGCACCATCGTCCTGATGGCGCACGACGAAGCCGCGCACACCCATCGCCTCGAGGTTCTTGAGCGTGTCGAGCGCGGTCTCGCCCTTGCGCGTCGACGAGGTCGAGGCATCGAAATTGAGCACGTCCGCGCCCAGGCGCTGCGCCGCCAGCGTGAAACTCATGCGCGTGCGCGTGGACGGTTCGAAGAACAGCGTGCACACGGCGATGCCGTCGAGTGCGCGGCGGTCGTAGTGACCCTCGGCGAACGCCTGCGCTCGCACCAGCAGTGCATCGAGCGTGCCGCGTTCGAGGTCTTGCAGGGTCAGCAGGTGGCGTGGCAGGTGCGTGTGCGGTGAGTTCATGGGTCGTCGTGCAGGCGTGTCCGATCGGCGCGAGGCCAACCGGCTCAAGTTGGATGGGGAAGTTCGGAAAGGTCGAGAGCGTCGTCCGGCGCGGCCAGCCAGCGTTCGATGATCACCGCCGCCGCCACCGCATCCAGCGCCTCGGCATCGCGGCGGCGCTTGCGGCCTTCGGCGCGATCGGAGGCGAAGCGCTGCGCGGCCTCGATCGAACTCATGCGCTCGTCGACCAGCACCACCGGCAGTCCGTAGCGCGTGTGCAGTTCGCGGGCGAAGGCATGGGCGCGGACGCGGATCGGCTGGTCGCCACCGTCCAGGCTCATCGGATCGCCGACGATCAGACCGTCGGGGCGCCACTCGCTGCGCAGCCGGTCGATCGCGGCCCAGTCCGGGCCATGGCCGTGGACGTCGATCACCGCCAGTGCGCGCGCGCCATGGCCGAAAGCGCTGGCGACCGCCACGCCTATCCGGCGTGCGCCGACGTCGAAGCCGAGCACGGTGCCGTCGCGCCGGATCGATGACGCCTTGTCCGCGGAGCCCGGCATCAGGCGTGCCCGGAGTAGTCGGCCAGGTACGCGAAATCGACGCCGATGCGCCCGGCCGCCGCCTGCCAGCGCGCGTCCAGCGGCAGCTCGAACAGCAGCTCGGGATCGGCCGGTGCCGTCAGCCAGTCGTTCTCGGTCAGTTCCTGCTCGAGCTGGCCGGAGCCCCAGCCGGCGCAACCCAGCGCGACGATCGCGTTGTCGGGGCCATCGCCGCGCGCCATCGCTTCGAGGATGTCGCGCGAAGTGGTCAGGAACAGCCGTTCCGTGATCGCCAGCGTCGAATCCCACTGCGAACCGCCGTCATGCAGGACGAAGCCGCGCTCGGGATGGACCGGGCCGCCGGCGAGGACGATCTGCGACAACAGCGACGGGTCGCCGCCTTCCAGTCCCATCTGGCCGAAGACTTCGCCCAGCGTGTACTCGGACGGACGATTGACGACCAGGCCCATCGCGCCATCGGCATCGTGCTGGCAGATCAGAGCCACACTGCGCGCGAAGTTGGAATCGGCCAGGGCCGGCAACGCGATCAGCAGCTGATTGGCAAGTGGCGTGGGAGTCACTGACATGGCCAACATTCTAGCCCGCGTTGTGCGATGCGTGCCGCACCATCGCGGGCGTAGGATGGCGACTTTCCCTGTCCACGCCGTGCCGCCGCCATGACAGCTCCGCTTCCGATCGCCTCGCTCCTGCACTCTCCCCTCCTTCGCGCCCTTGCCGTGGCCTGCCTGGCCGGCCTGGCCCTGAGCGCATGCAAGCCGCAGACCCCGCAGGAGCCGGCCAAGCCGGCGGCGCAGGCCACCACCACCGCGTCCAGCTACGCCGCCGCCCATGCCGGCGACTACGCGCTGGTACCGCTCAAGGCCGACCTGTCGGGTTTCGACGATGCCGGCAAGCGCATGATCGCCAAGCTCGTCCAGGCCAGCGAGGTGATGAACGACATCTACTGGAAGCAATCCTGGGACGGCGACCGCGCCGCCCTGCTCGCGCGTGCGCCGGATGCGGCCACGCGTGAACTGGCCGAGATCAACTTCGGCCCGTGGGACCGCCTCAACGAGGACACGCCGATCATCGACGGCGTCGGGACGCGTCCGCCGGGCGGGCCGTTCTATCCGGCCGACATGAACAAGGCCGAGTTCGAAGTGGCCGCGCTGCCCGACAAGACCTCCAACTACACCTTGCTGCGCCGCGACGGCGGCAAGCTGGTGACCGTGCCTTACCACCAGGCCTACCGGGCCGACCTGGAACGCGCCTCCACGCTGCTGCGCGAGGCCGCCGCGCTGAGCGCGGACAAGTCCTTCGCGGACTACCTGACGATGCGCGCCAAGGCGCTGCTCGATGACGACTTCAAGCCCAGCGACATGGCGTGGATGGACATGAAGACCAATCCGGTCGACATCGTGATCGGCCCGATCGAGACCTACGAGGACCAGCTGTTCGGCTACAAGGCCGCCTACGAGGGTCTGGTGCTGGTCAAGGACGTCGAGTGGAGCAAGAAGCTCGCCCGCTTCGCCAGCTTCCTGCCGTCGCTGCAGAAGGGCCTGCCGGTGGAGGACAAGTACAAGGCCGAAGTCCCGGGCTCGGCGGCCGACCTCAATGCGTACCAGGTCGTCTACTACGGCGGCAATGCCAACGTCGGCGCAAAGACCATTGCCATCAACCTGCCCAACGACGAGGAAGTGCAGCTGGCCAAGGGCACGCGCAGGCTGCAGCTGGAGAACGTGATGAAGGCGAAGTTCGATGCCATCCTCACACCGATCGCGAAGGAACTGATTGCCGCCGACCAGCTCAGGCACGTCACCTTCGATGCGTTTTTCGAGGACGTGATGTTCCATGAGGTCGCGCACGGCCTGGGCATCAAGAAGACGCTGGACGGCAAGGGCACGGTCGACGAGGCGCTGAAGGAATACTCCTCCAGCTTCGAGGAAGGCAAGGCCGACATCCTCGGCCTGTACATGATCGATGCGCTCAGCCGCCAGGGCGAGCTGGAGGAGAGCAAGCTGATGGATGGCTACGTGACCTTCCTCGCCGGCATCCTGCGCTCGGTGCGCTTCGGCGCCAGCGATGCGCACGGCAAGGCCAACATGGTGCGCTTCAACTTCTTCGCCGAGCAGGGCGCTTTCAGCCGCGATCCGGACGGCCGCTATCGCGTCGACTTCGAGAAGATGCGCGCGGCAATGAACGCGCTCAGCGCCAAGCTGCTCAAGGTGCAGGGCGACGGCGACTACGCCGAGGCCAAGCGCATGACGCAGACGCTGGGCATGATCAAGCCGGAGCTGGCTGCCGACCTGGGACGGCTCAAGGACGCGAAGATCCCGGTGGATATCCGCTTCGAGCAGGGCCTGGGCGTGCTGGGGCTGGAGCAGTACGCAGCGGGCAAGCCGTAAGCGATGTCCGGTTACTGCGACTACGCCCCCGGCCACCCGCTGCACGGCCCTTACCACGACCGCGAGTACGGCTTTCCGCAACGCGACGACGCCGTGCTGTTCGAGCGGCTGGTGCTGGAGATCAACCAGGCCGGGCTGAGCTGGGAAACGATGCTGCGCAAGCGCGAGGGATTCCACAGTGCCTATGACGGCTTCGACGTCGACAAGGTCGCTGCCTACGGCGAGGCCGATCGGGCGCGGCTGCTCGAGGATGCCGGGATCATCCGCAATCGTCTGAAGGTCGACGCGGCGATCCACAATGCCCAGGTGATCCAGGGGCTGCGCGCCTCGCATGGGAGCTTCGCGCAATGGCTGGACGCGAACATGTCGGTGGACGGCAAGCATCGCGACAAGGCCGACTGGGTGAAGTTGTTCAAGAAGACGTTCCGCTTCACCGGTGGGGAGATCACCGGCGAGTTCCTGATGAGCCTGGGCTATCTGCAGGGTGCGCACCGCGACAGTTGCCCGGTGCAGGCACGGATCATCAAGCTGAAGCCGCCGCTGGATCCGCCGTGGCGGCGGAAGCTCTGAGCGTCAAGTCGCTGGGTCCCCGCCTTCGCGGGGATGACGGGAGAGCAACGTCCATGGGTTCCCGCCTTCGCGGGGATGACGGCCTTAGGAGCAACGACGCTGGGTCCCCGCCTTCGCGGGGATGACGATCTTCTTTAGCCCCTCTCCCGTTTACGGGAGAGGGGTTGGGGTGAGGGCCACCGAAGACCACGCAACGAATTGCCGAAGCGTCGTCCGCCGGGCCGGGGATTGCTCCGCAGTGGGCCATGGATGGCCCACGCCCCGCCTTCGGA
>NZ_JBDGKY010000031.1:0-26371 GCF_057656135.1 Lysobacter sp. Soil_N_23 | reverse complement strand
ATCCTGTCCGAATGCGGGGCGTGGGCCATCCATGGCCCACTGCTGCGCAATCCCCGGCCCGGCGGACGACGCTCTGGTGCATCGTTGCATGGTCTTCGGTGGCCCTCACCCCAACCCCTCTCCCGCAAGCGGGAGAGGGGCTATAGAAAACCGTCATCCCCGCGAAGGCGGGGACCCAGCGACGTTGCTCTCATGACCGTCATTCCCGCGAAGGCGGGAACCCAGCGACGTTGCTCTCACGCCCGTCATTCCCGCGTAGGCGGGAACCCATGGACATTGCTCTTCGAGTTTCGCGGACACGTGTCAGCAACGTGGGCTCCCCAAACCAACAACCGAAGCGTCGACGAGGAGGGGATGAGGCTCATCCGGAACCAGGTGGCATGCAACGCCTGAATCCGCCCCGGGTTATGCTGATCCCATCCACCCGGAGCCGCCGATGACCGCGACGCCACGCATCGCCTTCCTCGCCAGTACCGCCGATGAGGCGCAACGCGCACTGGCCGAGCTGATTGCACGACACGGCCAGCACGAACCCGGCGACGCCGACGTCATCGTCGCGCTCGGCGGCGATGGCTTCATGCTGTCGACGCTGCACCGCCACGGCAGCCTGGGCCGACCCGTCTACGGCATGAAGCTGGGCACGGTCGGGTTCCTGATGAATCATCATGGCGGCGACGGTCTGCTCGGGCGGCTGCACGCGGCCGAACCTGCCGTGCTGCGTCCCCTGGAGATGGTCGCGCAGACCGAATCCGGCGCGACCGTCGGCTCGCTGGCCTATAACGAAGTGTCGTTGCTGCGCCAGACCCGCCAGGCCGCGCACCTGCGCATCGACCTCAACGGCGAGACCCGCCTGGACGAGCTGATCTGCGACGGCGTGCTGGTGGCGACCTCGGCCGGCAGCACGGCATACAACTTTTCCGCGCACGGGCCGATCCTGCCGTTGGGCGCGAATGTCATAGCGCTGACCCCGATCGCGGCGTTCCGCCCGCGTCGCTGGCGTGGTGCGGTGCTCAAGGCCGACACCGAGGTCCGCTTCCGTGTCCTGGACCCCTACAAGCGCCCGGTCAGTGCCACCGCCGACTCGCACGAGGTCCGCGACGTGGTCGAGGTCACCATCCGCGAATCTCACGACCGCACCGTCACCCTGCTGTTCGACCCGGAGCACAACCTGGAAGAACGGATGCTGGCAGAGCAGTTCACCAGCGGCTGAACTGGCTGTCGCAGTGGGCGAGACTGGCCTGCGGCATAATGCCGCCATGCCCGACCGTGACGCCGATCCCCTGATAGTCGCGATTTCCTCGCGCACCCTGTTCGACATGGAAGACAGCCATGCGCTGTTCGAGCGCGAAGGCATCGATGCCTATGCCGACTTCCAGCGTGCCCACGAGGATGATCTGCTCGCTCCGGGCGTGGCCTTTCCGCTGGTGCGCAAGCTGCTCGCGCTCAACGAGGGTGCGCCGACGGAGGCACCGCGGGTCGAGGTGATCCTCATTTCGCGCAATTCGGCCGACAGCGGCTTGCGCATCTTCAACTCGATCGCCCACCACGGGCTTGCGATCAAGCGCGCGGCCTTCAGCAATGGCGCGCCGCCGTTCCCGTATATCCGACCGTTTGGCGCCGACCTGTTCCTCTCGGCCAACGCCGAGGACGTGCGCAACGCGCTGGCGGCCGGCGTCGCCGCCGCGACGCTGTTGCCGTCACGCGCACCGCAGCAGCGTCATGACCAGCTGCGCATCGCATTCGATGGCGACGCGGTGATCTTCGACGACGAGGGCGAGCGGGTCTCGCGCGAGGGCGGCCTGGCCGCGTTCGCCGAGCACGAGCGCAGCCACGCCGGCGAACCGCTGTCGGGGGGGCCGTTCCGCGGCTTCCTCGATGCCCTGCACCGGCTGCAGGAAGCCTTTCCGACCGGCCAGAACGCGCCGATCCGCACCGCCCTGGTCACCGCGCGTTCGGTACCCGCGCATGAACGCGTCATCCGCACGCTGCGCGAATGGGGCATCCGCCTGGACGAGGCGCTGTTCCTGGGCGGGCGGGCCAAGGGGCCGTTCCTCGAAGCATTCGGGGCCGACATTTTTTTCGACGATTCCGAGCACAACATCGTCTCGGCGCGCGATCACGTTGCCGCGGGGCATGTGCCCCACGGCATCGCCAATCGCTGATTCGATCCGCCCCAGGGCAGGTCGCGTTCAATCGTGATCGTGCCCGAGCTGGCTGCGAATCTCGCCACCTGGCCATATCGTGCTGTGCACATTGGCGTAGGCCACGCCATCGCGTAGCGCTTCGATCACTTCATCCAGTTCACCGGGAGCCACGCCCTGTACGCCCGGACCGATGACGTCTGCCGCAGTGATCACGCCGGTGATCCGCGCCGGCGGTGCCGGACAGGCCTGGGTGCCTGCGGGGCCGTTGCCGAGGTTCGAGCACAGGAATGCGGCGATGCCGCCGTTGACGCTCTTCTGGCCGATATGGATGTGCGCCTGTGTCACGTCGCCTTCGAGCCTGTCGTAGGCAAGTTCGTAGTGGATCGCGTTGCCGTCGTTGCTGATTCGGGCGCGGAAACTGCCGCGGCCATCGGTGGAGATCGCCGGAACCTCCTGCGTGCCTACCAGCACCGCCTTGATCTGCTTGTTCTCCGCATGGACGCCTGCTGCCGGGAGCAGCGCGGCCATGGCGAGCACGGCTAAACGTGTCATGTCGTCACCTCGCGCGAATGGGGTGGCGGACGCTTGCTGCGTCCGAGCGGGACGGTGAGCCGGCGCAGGTTAGGGGAGGGTGAATCCTGGGTGGCGAGGACCGACCGTTAGTCGGATCGATCCGCCGGCGCCGCTGGCGGTAGCCGGATATCGGCGAGTTTCCAGTCCAATCCCTGACGTAACAGGACGAACACGATCGGCGCGCCATCGTCGGTATGCACCGTGGCGGTGAATCGCGAGGGTGACTCGAAACGGTAACGTGCGTCGCGCAGCGGATCGGGTGGCGGCTGGTGCGCGTACGCGTCGTCCTTGCTGATGCCACCACCGCTGATGCGGTGCAGCAGGCCGCGACCCTCCAGGATCGCGCCGATGCCGGCCGGCGTGGCGATGGCGTCTACCATGCCGCCGGCCGCCTGGTTGGCCAGGCCAAGCGCGAGGCCGCCCAGCGGGCTGTCCAGCACCTGCGCGCCGGCGCGTCGCGCCAGCGTGTCTTCAACCTGCGCCCGCAGGCTCTGGCGCAACAGCGGGAAATCGACGTGACGCGACAACGCAGCGCTGTCCTGCGCCTGGATCGCGTCGCGAATGGCATTGATCGTCAGGAAAGGACCCGCAGCGATCCAGGCCAGCAGGGCCAGCAGGGCCAGTAGCGGCAAGGCTATCCATTTCTTCATGCGACGACCTCCGATGCGGATGGCACAGCATAACGGCGCCTTGATTGACGATGAAGCGCGTGCGGAACACGTGTTGACGCCTGAGAAGACATGACGAATGAGACGTTTCTCATTGTGCCCGCAGGTATCGGCTGTCACCTTGTGTGCGCCCTGCAGCGTGCGCTTTCGCCGTGACAGGGCCGGCGCGACCCGTGAGGAATACGGGACGAGCGAAGCGCGACGAGACGCGAGCCCCGGAGCCAGCCGCTGCCGCCGGTCTCCATCAATGCCAGCCAATCGCCATCCCTGGAGGATTCCGCGTGAAGGAAACACGATCCAAAGTGCCTTGTGACACCAGGTCGCGATTGCGCCCATCGACCCTGCTGCGCCTGGTGCTCCCTGTCCTGCTGGTGCATTCGGGGCAGGCGCTCGCATCCGGATCGATGGAAGACAGGATCGCTGACGTGATGGTCTGGGTCGTCGTCGTGGTGGCACCGATCCTGGCACTGACCGTGTTCTGGATCCTGCATGTCTGGCCCGAACGCGTTGCGCTCGCACGCGACCATCCACAGAAGGACGCGATCCAGGCCTTGTGCCTGATGTCGCTGGTGTTCGGTGGCATGTTGTGGCCGCTGGCGATGCTGTGGGCCTACATGAAGCCGCTGCGTTTCCGGCTGGAGCCATCGGCTTGCGCCGTTGAACCGGCTGCGCAACCTGCTGTGCCTGCGCCGTGTCCGCATCTCGACGCGAGCGTCCTCACGCACGCACCCGCCGAGGAGGAAATCGTCTTCCTGCGCCATCGGATCGCAGCGTTGCAGGGACGCCTGGATGTTCTCGTCGAACGCGATTCGTCGACGCTGCATGGCTGATTGCGGCGCCTGGCCGGCACCCGCCATGCCGGGCGACGCACAGCCCCTTCCACACGCACAGAAGTTGGGAACGCCTTGGAAATCCTGATACTCGCGCTGTACAGCCTGCTGGTCTGGCTGGTCTTCATCAAGTTCAAGTGGTTGCCTTGGAACATCTATTCGCAGGTCGCGGTCGTGGTGATCGCGATGGCCGGCATGGCCGGCACGATCCTGGCGCTCAACGTGGTCGCGCCGTCATCGAGCGACGTGCGCGTGCTGAACTACTCGGTCGAAGTCGTGCCGCGCGTCACCGGTCGCGTGATCGAGGTTCCGATCGAAGGCAATCGCCTGTACCGGAAGGGCACACCGATCCTGAAGCTGGACCCGGAGCCGTTCCAGCTGCGGGTGAAGGAGCTCGAGGCCAGGCTGGTCGGTGCCGAGGCCGCGGTCGCGCAGCTCGACCAGGACCTGCTGGCGGCGCGCAACAACACACAGGCGGCGCTGGCCCAGCTCAATCTGGCACGGACGCGGCTGAGGCAGTCGCAGCAGCTGTCTGCCGAAGGCGCCGGAGCCCACTACGACGTCGAATCCTACGATGCCGACGTCCGCCGCCTTGAACCGGCGCATCGCGCCGCAATGGCGGCCGAGGCGAAGGTCCAGGCCGAGCTGGATGCGGTCGTCGGCGGCGAACAGTCGTCGGTGGCCAGCACGCGCGCGCAGCTGGAACAGGCGAAGTGGGAGCTGTCCCAGACCGTTGTTTACGCGCCGGCAGACGGCTATGCGATCAACCTGCAGGTGCGCGCTGGTTCGTACGCAGCCGCGCTGCCGCTGCGTCCGGTCATGACCTTCGTCGAAGTCGAACAGCAGGTGGTCGCGTTCTACAACCAGAATGAGTTGACCCGGGTGAAACGCGGCGACGAAGTCGAGATCGCCCTGCCAACGCTGCCGGGCAAGGTCATCAAGGGGGAAGTCGATTCGATCGTGTGGGCGACCGGGCAGGGTCAGTTCCAGGCCTCGGGCACGTTGCCCAACCTGCCTGCCGAAGCGGGGCCGGCGGCGCCGCCGCAGAAGTACGCGGTCAAGGTGCGCATCACCGATCCCGGGCGCAACTTCCTGGCCATGGGCGCGCGTGGCGTCGGTGCGATCTACACCGCGCATGGCAAACCCATCCACCTGATCAGGAAGGTGATCCTCCGGGTGAACTCGGTGACCAACTACCTGATCCTGAAGTTGCATTGACGTGGCCATGCCCGTGACCACGCATCGTCAACCCCGTCGCTCCCGGGCAGCATGGCTGGCGGCACTCGTTGTCGCCGCGACCGGATGCGCCAATCTGACCGCGCCCGAGCCGGGCGAAATCTACGAACAGGCCATGGGCGGCGTGGTCGTGCCGGCGGCATGGAGCACGGCGGCGCAGGCCAGCGCGTTTCGCCCAGGGTGGATCGGTTTTGCCGACGACGGGCAGCTCAAACTGCTCATCGACGAGGCGCTTGCGCATAACCCGGACCTGCGAGCGGCGGGCAGCCGTCTCGAACAGGCGCGCCTGCAGATGCGTCTGGCGGGCGCGGACCTGCAACCCACCGTCACGCTGGGTGGCAAGTACTCCGATTCCTTGCAGCCGGCCAACGGCCTGGACATCAACGGCTACGGCGTGGTGCTCAACTGGGAACTCGATCTGTGGGGCCGGGCGCGCGCGGAGAAGAAGGCAGGCGAAGCCGCCTACCGGTCGGCCGAGGCCGACTATGCCTATGCCCGCCAGTCGCTGGCGGCCATGACCGCGCGCGCATGGTTGCTTGCGATCGAGGCGACGCGGCAGACGGAACTGTCCATGCAGATCCGAGATGCGGCGCGCGCGCAGACGGTGCTGATGGAGCGGCGTGAGCAGGTCGGCAAGATCTCCGCACAGGACGTTGCCGTCGCCCGCGCGCAGGCGCAGACGAGCGAGGACGCGGCACTCCAGGCCGAGCAGGGCAGACAGCAGGCGCTGCGCACGCTGGAGCTGCTGGTGGGTCGTTATCCATCCGCGTCGATTGCCGTCCCGTCAGCGCTGCCCGGTGATCTCGAGCCGGTCCCGGCCGGCGTGCCTTCGGACCTGGTGGAGCGTCGCCCGGACCTGATTGCCGCGCGAATGCGCTATGAGCACGCATTCTTCAACCGGGAGGAAGCGCGGGCGGCACGCTTGCCGCGGATCGCACTGAACCTCGGCGCCGGGCACCTGACCTCCGAGTTCCTGCAACTCAAGGACGGCCTTGGGTCCACCGTCTACCCGGTGGGCGGCAAGCTGCTGTGGCCGCTGTTCGATGCCGGCCGGCTGAAGACCCAGGTCGAGATCCGCGACGAGCAGCAGCGCGAAGCGGCCGCGGAGTACGCGCGAACCATCCTGACCGCTTTCACGGAGGTCGAAAGCGCGCTCGCGGCAGACAGCCTGCTGCAGCAGCGCGAGCGCTCGCTGTCGCGCCAGACCGAGGCGTTGCAGCAGGCGCTCGATGCCGCCCGCACGCAGCAGCGTGTCGGCAAGGCCGACCGCCATGACGTACTCGATCGCGAACTGGCACTGGATGCGGCCAGGATTGCCCTGATGCGCGTTGCCGCCGAGCGGCGCACGCAGCGCGCCAATCTGCACCTTGCACTGGGTGGCGACTTCGGCATTCCGTTGCGGTCGACGGCCCGCGGCGCGGCATCCGGCCGGTGACCGCGCAATGGTGAAATCACGCTGATCCTGATGCTGCTATAACGGCGTGCGGCCCAGCAGGGGCCGCGCCGCCGTCCTCACGCTCTGCAAGCTCGACTACCACCTTCAGCCGTGGATGCATGCAATGAGCACCAAGCGCCGTTCTTCGTTGATGGACCGCTACCTCGACCCGGCGACGAGCCTGGCCGAAGTGTTGTTCGGCCTGATCATGACGCTGACCTTTACCCTGGGCGCCGGCATCATCATCGAGGACGAAGGGCGCGAAGGGGCGCGCGAGCTGCTGATCGCGCTGATCGGCTGCAATCTCGCGTGGGGCATCATCGATGCGGCGATGTACCTGGTCGGCGTGCTGTTCGATCGCGGAAGGAAGCGACGGCTGGCGCGGGCCATTCGCGCCTCGCCTGACGATCGCGCCGCCTGTTCGGTCGTGGCCGGCGAGCTCGACGAACTGCTGGGTGACGTGATGCCGGAAGGCGACAGACAGACGCTGTACGCGCGCATTGCCGGCCATCTGCGCACCCGGCAGGACGCAACGGTGGCGCTGCACCGGTCCGACTATCTGGGTGCCTTCACCAGCTTCTGGCTGGTGGTGCTGAGCAGCGTGCCGGCCGCCGTGCCCTTCCTGTTGATAGACGATGCACGCCTGGCCTTGCGCACGTCCAACGCGGTGCTGCTGGTGCTGTTGTTCGCCACCGGACATGCCTGGTCACGCTATACCCTCGGCAAGCCGTGGCTGGTCGGGCTGTGTTTCCTGGTCGGGGGCGCGGCGCTGGTGGCGCTGGCTATCGTGCTGGGCGGCTAGGTTGCGGCTTGCGGACGCAGCGCACGCACCGGCACCAGGTGCATCAGCAAGGCCATCACCGCGACCACGGCGCCGAGCAGGAAGGCGAGGTGACCACCGCCGTGCTGCCAGCCCACGGCGGCGATGCCGGCGCCGGTGACGCCGCCGATGCCGCCACTGAAGCCATAGAGCATGCCCTGTGCCGCGGCCATGTCGCGTCGCTCTGGAAAGAGCTCCGCCATGCGCCGCATGCAGCCTGCATGGAAGGCGGCGAAACTGAGCGCGTGCCCGGTCTGGGCCAGCGCCATCCATGCGAAGGAACCGCCGAGCAGCGCGACCATGACCCAGCGCAGCGCGGTGGCGACCAGGCATGCCGTCATCAGGCGTTGCGCACCGAATCGTTGCACCAGTCGCGGCGCCTGCCAGAACATCAGGATTTCGCACAGCACGCCAATGGCCCAGAGCACGCCGACGGCGAAGCCGTCGTGGCCCTGCGCCTGCAGGTGCAGGGTGAAGAACACATAGAACGGACCAAAGCCCAGTTGCATGAGCATCGCCACCAGCAGCAGGCGGCGCGCGCCTGGCCGGCGCCATAGCGCCTGCCTGGGGACATCGGAGACGAGAGCGGGAAGGGGACGATCGCCGCGGTGCAGCCAGGAGGCAGCGACCGTCAACAGCAGCCAGGGCAACGTCAGCCAGACAAAGGCATCGTTGCCGAGCCGGTCGAGCAACCAGCCGTAGCTGCCGGCGACGATGAGGAAGCCGATCGATCCCCACATGCGGATGCGGCCGTAGTCGTGATTGCGCTGGCCCAGTGCCGACAGGGTCATCGCTTCGAACTGCGGCATCACCGCGTTGAAGAAGAGACCGAACCAGGCCATGGTCGCGAACAGCATCACGCCGGTGGTGAATCCGGCGAAGGCGGCGAAGCCGAGCAACGACAGGACGCAACCGGCGACCAGCCAATGTCCCGGGTTGGGGCTGCGTGCACTCATCCGCGCCCAGGTGGGCGGCGCGATGATGCGCCCGCCATACCAGAGCGCCAGCATTGCGCCGACCGCGTAGCCGCCGTGGCCGTTGGCGACTACCCAGCGGCCAATGTAGGGCGTGTACGCGCCCAGCGCGCCGTAGTAGCCCAGGTAGAACAGCGCGTAGCGGCGGAAATCGGCGGGGGACAAGAGTGACGGACCTGGCGCGGGCGATTGCGGATTATGCGGCACCGCACCGTCGTCCCGGCGAAGGCCGGGACCAAGGCCGTCGACGCATCAGATCCGGGACGCGGGGCAACGGAGAGGATCCGGGCCTGGGTCCCGGCGTTCGCCGGGACGACGGTGTCGGGGTGACGTGTCGGGGTGACGGCTGCTCAGAACTCCAGGTCCAGCGCCGCGCACAGGTAGTCGGTGAACGGCGCCAGGCCCTGCAGGTCGGTCTCGAGCGTCTTGAGCAGCCGCGGCCCCGTCATCGTGGCGTCCTCGATGGCGCGCAGTGCGACGAAGTTCTTGCGCTTGAGGTCGTCGGCGAACTCGAAGTCGTCGGGGAAACCGCGCGGCATGCGCGTGAGCACCTCGCTGTCGTCGAGGTCGAAGCGGCGACGGAACTTGGCTGCGTGTGCGGCGGCCTTCCAACTGCCCGGATTGTCGAGGATGAAATGGCGGACCCGGCGCAGGCTGTCCGGCTGCGGGTGCCAGATGCCCGATGCGATGAAGCAGTTGCCAGGTTGCAGGTGCAGATAGAACGACGGCGCCTCGACCTGGCGGCCGCGCTCGTGGAACAGGCGAGCGCCCTGCCAGTTCTTGTAGGGCGTCTTGTCGTTGGCGAACCGGGTGTCGCGGTGGATGCGGAACAGCGACCCGCCCACGCCCTTGGGTTCGGACCGGTAGTGCTGGCTGACGCCAGCCAGGACCGGCTGCAGGTCGGTCAGCAGGTGCTGGAACGGTTCACGCACGTGGCTGTCGTAGTCGCCCTTGTGCGCATGGAACCATTCGCGGTCGTTGTTGCGCGCAAGGCCGCGCAGGAACTTGAAGCTGGCGTCGCTGAAGTAGTGGCTCATGAGGAAGACTCAGTTCAGGCTGGCAGCGATGCCACCGCCCCACGCTTCGAGACGGTCGAGCAGGGCCAGCTTGTCGGGGGCGGCGGCGTGGGCGGCGCGCAGCTGCGCGATCTCGGCAGCGAAGCGATCGAAGCCGTACTCCGCGAGCCCGGTATCGGTGTAGAGGCGCTGGCGCCGGTACTCGTCCCAGCGCACACGCTCTTCGGCCGACAGCGTCTGCGGCCAGTTGCGCGCACGGTAACGGAACAGGATGCCCGGCAGGCGCGCATCGCGGAAACCGAACTCGCGCTCGCCCAGCGCCTCGGGTGGAGTCGTGCGCACCTGTGCGAACAGGCGCTTGTCGCCGTCGCCGATGAAGCCGTCGTAGAGGGAGGCATCCAGGTCGGGTGCGACCCGCTCGCGCTCGCGCGCGAAGACCTGGCGGACCTTCTCCACCAGCGCCGGGCCGGCCTCGCGGATCCGCGTCGCGCGACGCTCCACTTCGGCGGGGTCGATCAGAAGGCGCTCGAAGTCCGGCGTCCGCAGGTGATCCCAGGCGACCAGGGCCGGGCTGCGGTTGCTGTGCACTTCCTTCAGCGCGATCCGCTCCTCGCCTTCGGCCAGGTCGGCAGAGCGCGTATACAGGCGCGCGGCGATCGCCTCGGCATCGAGTTGCAGCAGCGGCTCGGGATCCTGGGCGAGGTCGAACACGATCACCCGGCTGTCGATGTGCGGATGGCGTGCGATGGGCAGCACCGCTGCCGAGCACAGGCGGCTGGCGGGGAAACGCTGGGAGACGTTGAGCAGCGGGTTCATCGCGACCACGTCCATCAGGCTTGCCGCGTAGCGTTTGTCGCGCAGCCGCAGCGCGTAGTCCCACAGGCGCGGCTGCGCGGCCTTGAGCTTGCGGGCCAGGCCGATCAGTGCGCGCACGTCGGAGAGCGCCTCATGCGCGTCGCCCTCGCGCACGCCGTTGGCCTCGGCGAGGTGCTCGAGGCGGAACGACGTGGCGCCGTCTTCGCGTTTGGGCCACACCAGGCCCTCGGGACGCAGGGCGTGGGCGAGGCGCAGCACGTCGAGCAGGTCCCAGCGCGAATTGCCGCCACGCCACTCGCGCTCGTAGGCGTCGAAGAAGTTTCGGAAGAAGCCATAGCGCACGAACTCGTCGTCGAAACGCAGCGAGTTGTAACCCAGGCTGCAGGTCTCCGGTCGCGCCATCTCCTCGAAGATCCGGGAGAACGCGGTGGCCTCGTTGACGCCCTCGTGCATGGCGTGCTGCGGGGTGATGCCGGTGATCAGCGTCGCGCCCGGCGAGGGCAGGAGGTCGTCGGCCGGCTTGACGAAGAAGCTGATCGGATCATCGATCTGGTTGAGATCGGCATCGGTGCGGATCGCCGCGAACTGGGCGATGCGTGAAGTGCGCGGGTCGGCGCCGAAGGTTTCCAGGTCGTAAAAGAGGAAGCTGGCAGGCATGGGCGGGTCAGATTCCGATCGTCATCCCGGCGTCCGCCGGGATCCAGTGGCGAAGCATCACACTGGAAGCCATGGGCGACGGCAGGGGGAAGAAGTCGCGGCAATGGCATCCGGGCACTGAGGGCCTGGATCCCGGAGTACGCCGGGATGACAGTGCTTTGCTCATGCTTCCACCGGAAGCTTTGCAAGCCGCTCGCGCACGGTTGCATCCACGGCGTCCCAATCGAGTGTGTCGAGCGAGCGGTGACCGCGGGTCAGATCGACCAGCAGTTCGCGCTGCGCACGCCCGCGCTCGAACGCGGTGGCATACGGCATGCGCTGGAAGGTGACCATCGAGTAGCGCGGCATGAACCGCTCGGGATGGCGCTCGGCCAGCGTGCGTTCGAGGGCGCGCTGCAGCAGGTAGTCGTCGTCGTCGACGCGATCGCGCATCTCCAGGTAGTTCTCCAGCGCCATCGCCTGGATCGCGCGCGCGTTGGGCAACCGCTCGGCCTGGAAGGCGGCGAATGCGGCGGCGCGATCGGGATTGGCGTCGAGGTGTTCGGCTAGGGCAACGCAGTCCTCGAACGCGCAGTTCATGCCCTGGCCGTGGAACGGCACCATCGCATGCGCAGCGTCGCCGACCAGGACGGCACGGTCGTCCAGGTGCCAGCGGTCGAGGTAGAGCGTGGCCAGCAGGCCGGCCGGGTTGCGCTCGAAGTCCTGTTCCAGGTTCGGGATCAGCGCCAGTGCATCGGCGAAGTCGCGCTCGAACAGGGCGCGTGCCTGCGCGCCGTCGCGCACCGTGGCAAAGCTGGGGTCGCCTTCGTTGGGCAGGAACAGCGTCACCGTGAAGGTGCGCTCGTCGTTGGGCAGGGCGATGCACATGTAGCGGCCGCGCGGCCAGATGTGCAGGGCATTGGGTTCGATGCTGAAGCCGCCGTCGGCCGAGGGCGGAATCTCCAGCTCCTTGTAGGAGTGGCCGAGGAATTCGGTGCGCTCGCCCAGCTCGGCCTGCGTCGCCATGGCGGTGCGCAACGCCGAACCGGCGCCGTCGGCGCCAACGAGAGAGACGAACGAGGCTTCATGCGTGCTGCCATCGCGCGGATCGGCGAAGCGGGCGACGCGTGCGTCGAAATCGACCGACGCCAGGCCCCGGTCGAAATGCAGCCGGGCGCCGGCGCGCTCGGCGATGTCGAGCAGGATCACGTTGAGCTCGCCGCGGTGCACCGACCAGATCACCTCGCTGTCGTCGCGACCGTAGCGCTGCAGGTCGGTGCGGCCATCGAGGAAGTGGACCATGCGCCCGCGCATCATCACCGCGTGCTGCATCACCGCGTCATCGGCGCCGGCCAGGCGCAGGGCGTGGCGGCCGCGCTCGGCCAGGGCGAGGTTGATCGAGCGGCCACCCTGGTAACCCTTGAGGCGCGGATCGCCGCGCTTCTCGAATACGTCGACGCTCCAGCCGCGCTGCACCAGCAGCGTGGCGAGCACGGCACCGGCCAGGCCGGCTCCGATCAGGGTGATGTGCTTGGACGTGTCGTTGCTCAAACGGGTCACCTATGCGGGTGCTGCGGTTCCTTCTCCCAGCCGCGGAAGAAGACTCGATGGAGGTCGTGGCTCAGCCCTGGTCGCGCCAGGCTTCGGTGGTCCGCACGAACCGCAGCACGTCGGCATAGCGGTTGTAGAGCGGGGCGGGCGAGATGCGGATCACGTCGGGCTCGCGCCAGTCGCCGAGCACGCCATTGCGGGCCAGGTACTCGAACAGCGCGCGGCCGCGCTCGCGGCCGCCGATCACGCGCAGCGACAGCTGGCAGCCACGGCGCTCCGGCTGGGATGGCGTGACAATCTGCAGCGTATCGGCCAGGCGCAAGCGGATCAGCGCCTCCAGGTAGCCGGTGATCTGCAGCGACTTGGCGCGCAGTGCCGGCATGCCGGCCTGGTCGTACAGCTCCAGCGATGCGCGCAGCGGTGCCAGACCGAGGATCGGCGGATTGCTGAGCTGCCAGCCTTCGGCACCCGGCGTGGGCACGAACTGCGGGCCCATGCGGAAACGGGTGTCGGCCTCGTGTCCCCACCATCCTGCGAAGCGCGGGCGATCGCTGCTGGCGTGGCGCTCGTGGACGAAACAGCCGGCGACCGCGCCGGGACCGCTGTTGAGGTACTTGTAGTGGCACCACACGGCGAAATCGACGCCGCTGTCGTGCAGCGCCAGTTCGAGGTTGCCGACGCCATGCGCCAGGTCGAAGCCGCAGACCGCACCCTGCGCATGCGCCAGGCGCGCGATCGCGGCCAGGTCGAACGCCTGCCCGGTGCGGTACTGCACGCCCGGCCACAGCACCAGCGCCAGGCGCGGGCCGTGCTCGGCGATGGCGCGCTCGATCGCGCCCATCGAAATGGTGCCGTCGGCTTCGTCGGCCTCCAGCTCGATCAGATCGGTGGCCGGATCGAACCCGTGGAAACCGATCTGCGAGGCGACCGCATGGCGGTCGGACGGAAACGCACCGGCCTCGATCAGGATCGCCGGACGCTCGCGCGTGGGCCGGTAGAAGCTGACCATCATCAGGTGCAGGTTGACGGTCAGCGTGTTCATCGCGACCACTTCGATGGGCTTGGCGCCGACCAGGCGGGCCAGCGATTCGCGCACCAGCTGGTGGTAGGCCATCCACTGCGCATCGCCGGTGAAATGGCCCTCGACGGCTTCGGCCGCCCACTTGTCGAGCACTTCCTCGACATGGCGGCGCGCGCCGCGTGGCTGCAGGCCCAGCGAGTTGCCGACGAAGTAGGCCTGGTCGGCGCCGTCGTGCTGGGGGACCAGGAATTGCGCACGCATCTCGCGCAGCGGGTCGGCGGCGTCGAGGGCCTGGGCGTATGCGTCGGTGTAGAGGTCTTGCGGAGTGGTCACGAATTCAAACCTTGCAGTAATTCAGTGCCGTCATCCCCGCGAAGGCGGGGACCCAGCGACTTTGACGTTGGTTAAGACGCTGGGTTCCCGCTTTCGCGGGAATGACGGGGGTGTGGGGGTTGGTGGGGCGGAAGCTGCTCACGCGAACCGCGCCTTCGACAGCCCCAGCCATTCCAGCGCCGTGCCGTGATAGAGCCGTGCCTGTTCGGCTTCCGACAACGCCAGCGCGGCGATGCCGGCACCCGGTTCCTGCTCGCCGAGCGGGAACGGATAGTCGGTGCCGAGCATCACGCGGTCGACGCCGCAGGTGTCGAGCAGATAGCGCAGCGCGCGCGGGTCGGCCACCCACGAATCGAAAAAGAGCTGGTCCAGATACTCGCGCGGATTGCGCGGGTTGTCGGTCGCGACCAGGTCCGGGCGCATGTTGAAGCCATGCTCGATGCGGCCGATGGTGTACGGGAAGCTGCCACCGCCGTGGGCCATGCAGACCTTGAGGTTCGGAATCCGCTCGAGCACGCCGCCGAACACCAGGCAGCAGGCCGCGCGCGACTGCTCGGCCGGCATGCCGACCAGCCAGGGCAGCCAGTACTTGGGCATCGTCGCCGCGCCCATCATGTCCCACGGGTGCACCAGGATGGCCGCGCCGAGTTCGCCGGCGGCCTGGAAGAAATCGAACAGTTCCGGCGCGTCCAGGTTCCAGTCGTTGATGTGGCTGCCGATCTGCACGCCCTGCAGGCCGAGCTGGTCCATGCAGCGCTCCAGCTCCTGGATGGCCAGGCGCGGCGACTGCAGCGGCACCGTGCCGATACCGGCGTAGTGGCGCGGATAATCGCGGCAGGCCTGGGCCATGTGCTCGTTGAGCGCCTGGTGCAGTTCCAGCGCGTGGTGCGGCTTGGCCCAGTAGCTGAACATCACCGGCACGGTGCTGATCACCTGCACCTGCACGCCGAAACGGGCGTAGTCGTCGATGCGTTCCTGCGGATCCCAGGTCTTGGACCATATCTCGCGGAAGAACTTGCCGTCCTTGTAGATGCGATGACGCCCGTCCTCGGTGTGGTGGATCACCGGGAAGCGGTCGTCGCCGTACTTGCGCGCCAGGTTGGGCCAGTCGCGAGGCAGGTAGTGGGCGTGGGTATCGATCTTCAGCATGTGTGGCTCAGGTGTCCGGCATGACGTACTTGGCCGGAGCCGGGTTCAGGTGTCCGCACTGCTTGCAGGTGCGGTGCTCACGCGAGGAATAGAAGTGATCGAACACCGGCGGGAAGTCGGTTTCGATGTTCTTCAGCGGGAAGAACGTCTCGTACAGCTTGGTGTTGCACTGCTCGCAGAACCACATCAGGCCGTCGAGCTCGTGCGGCAGGCGGCGGCGCTCGATGACCAGGCCGACCGAGTCGGGCATGCGCTGCGGCGAATGCGGCACGCGTGGCGGCAGCAGGAAGGTTTCGCCGGCGCGGATCGGTATGTCGCGAGCGGCGCCGTCTTCCTGGATGCGCAACACCATCTCGCCCTCGAGCTGGTAGAACCACTCCGCGCCTTCGTCGTAGTGGTAGTCGGTGCGCTGGTTGGGGCCGCCGACGACCATCACGATGAAGTCGCCGAGGAAGACCACCTTGTTGCCGACCGGCGGCTTGAGCAGGTGGCGGTGTTCCTCGATCCAGGCCTGCAGGTTGATGGGATCAGGCAGCATTGGGTTTCCTCCCCCTCTCCCGCTTGCGGGAGAGGGCCGGGGTGAGGGCAGGGCGCTTACGGCGTGTCGACATCGTCTGCCCTCACCCTAACCCTCTCCCGCAAGCGGGAGAGGGGACTGGAGAGCAGCGACGCACTTGAGCTCGATCGCGATCGGCGTCGGCAGGGCGGTGATGCCGAGCGTGGTCCGGCACGGCGCGCTGTCGATGTTCGGGAAATACTCGGCCCAGACCGCGTTGTAGGCCTTGAAGTCGTGCGCCATGTCGGTCAGGTATACGGTGACGTCGACCAGATTCTCCCAGCGCGCGCCGCTGGCCTCGAGCACGGCGTGGACGTTGGCGAACACCGCTCGCGTCTGCGCATCGATGTCGTAGCTGATCAGGTTTCCGTCGGCGTCGTGGACATTGCCGACGATGGCGTTGCTGGCCGGGTCGCGCGGACCTATGCCGGACAGGAACAACAGATCGCCGACCCGGCGCGCATGCGGGTACGAGCCGACCGGTCGTGGCGCGGCAGCAGCACGGATTACATCGCTCATCGCGGCGAATCCCCCTTGGAGGCATTGACCTGGGCGACCGCAGCCTTGTACAGGCCATCGAGTGCTTCGAAGCTGTCGACGTTCATCGCCATGTCATGGACCAGGCCGTTGCGCAGACTGTAGACCCAGCCGTGGACCGACAGGTCCTGGCCGCGCGACCAGGCGTCGCGGACGATCGTGGTCAGGCAGACGTTCTGCACCTGCTCGATCACGTTGAGCTCGCACAGGCGATCGTGGCGCTCGCTTTCGTCGGCGTGGGCGATGCATTCGCAATGCTTGTCGGCGACGTCGGTGACATGGCGCAGCCAGTTGTCGGCCAGGCCCACGCGCTGGCCGTGCAGCGCCGAGTGCACGCCGCCGCAGCCGTAGTGGCCGACCACCAGGATCCGCTTGACCTTGAGCACGTCGACCGCGAACTGGATCACCGACAGGCAGTTGAGATCGGTATGCACCACCACGTTGGCGATGTTGCGATGGACGAAGACCTCGCCCGGCGCCATGTCGATGATCTGGTTGGCCGGCACGCGCGAATCGGAGCAGCCGATCCACAGATACTCGGGAGCCTGCTGCTTGGACAGGCGTCTGAAGAATTCCGGGTCCTCGCGGTTGATCCGCTCGGACCACTCGCGGTTCTTTTCCAGCAGCTCGGCGAGGGGGCTCGTGCTCATTGCTTCCATCCCAGGTTCAGTCCGACGTTCTTGGCGTCGGTGAAGAAACGCATGGCCTCGAACCCGCCCTCACGGCCCATGCCGGAGGCGCCACTGCCGCCGAACGGCGTGCGCAGGTCGCGTTGCAGCCAGGTGTTGACCCAGACCATGCCGGCGCGCAGGTGCGCGGCGAAATGGTGGGCTCGGTTGAGGTCGCGGGTCCAGACCGAAGCGGCCAGGCCGTAGTCGCCGGCGTTGGCCAGCGCCAGCGCCTCCGCGTCGTTGTCGAAAGGCTGCAGGGTCACGACCGGGCCGAAGATCTCCTCGCGGTTGCTGGCGCAATCCGGGCCGAGCCCATCGATGACGGTCGGCGCGACGAACCAGCCCGGCCGTTCCAGTGCATTGCCGCCGCACAGGACCTGGCCGCCTTCGTCTCGGGCGCGCTGCAGCGCGGCCATGACCTTGTCGAAATGTGCCTGCGACACCAGCGGACCCAACTGGTTGTCGCCGTCCATGGGATCGCCGACACGCAGGCCACTGGCGCGTTCGACCAGGGTGTCGCGAAACTCGCGGTAGATGCTGCGTTCAACCAGCATGCGCGAACCGCACAGGCAGATCTGCCCGGAGTTCTGGAAGGCTGAGCGCACCAGCGTGTCGAGGTGGTCGCGCCAGTCGCTGTCGGCGAACACCAGCGTCGGGTTCTTGCCGCCCAGTTCCAGCGAGACCTTCTTCAGCAGCGGACCGGCCATGCCGGCGATGCGGCGGCCGACCGCGGTGCTGCCGGTGAACGAGACGGCCTTGATGCGCGGATCAACCACCATCGGTTCGCCGACCTCCGGGCCCAGGCCGTGCACGATGTTGAGCACGCCCTTGGGGAAGCCGATCTGCGCGGCCAGTTCGCCGAGCATGGTCGCCGTCAGCGGCGTCACCTCCGACGGCTTGGCAACGACCGTGTTGCCGGCGGCCAGTGCCGGCGCGATCTTCCAGGTGAACAGATACAGCGGCAGGTTCCACGGCGAAATAGTGGCTACCACGCCGAGCGGTTGGCGAAGCGTGTAGTTGAGCCCGGCCTGGCCGTGGTGTGATTCGCTGGCGAACTGGGTCGCGGCGTGGGCGAAGAAGCGCAGGTTGCTGATCGCGCGCGGGATCTCCGCTTCGCGTGCCAGCCCGATGGGCTTGCCGCCATCACGCGATTCGGCATGCGCGAAATCGTCGAGTTTGGCTTCCAGCGCATCGGCCAGTTTCTCCAGCCAGCGCGCTCGCTCGCTGTTGGGCAGGGCCGACCAGGCAGGAAAGGCGGTTTCGGCCGCGGTGATCGCGGCGTCGACGTCCGCTGCATCGCCCTGGGCGACTTCGGCGAAGGGTTTGCCGTTGGACGGGTCGATGACTTCGAGCCAGCGGGCCGATGCGGGCTCGCGGGATTGGCCGGCGATGAAGTGGCAAAGGCGCATGGGGCTAGCTTAACAGTGCGGCTTGGCCGTGCCTGCGCGTATGTTTCCGGCGCGAAGCGCCCTCATCCGCCTGCCGGCACCTTCTCCCGCAAGCGGGAGAAGGGCAGTGACATGAGCCTCTCTCGCAAGGACGCCGGAGCCCCTCTCCCGCTTGCGGGAGAGGGGTTGGGGTGAGGGCAAGCGTCGCCTAAAGCGATCTGGTCCTCCCCCCATCCACCGGCAGATTCACCCCCGTGATATACGACGCCGCAGGCGAGCAAAGGAACGCAATCGCCGCCGCCGTCTCCTGCGGCCGCGCGAAGCGCCGCATCGGGATCTCCGACACCATCTTCTCGAACACTTCCTCGCGGCTGCGCCCGGTCTTGTTGGCGGTGTTGTCGATGATCTGCTCGATGCGCGGTGTCTCGGTCGAGCCGGGCAGGACGTTGTTGACCGTGATGCCCTTGGCCGCTACTTCAGTGGCCAGTGTCTTGGCCCAAGAAGCAACCGCCCAGCGCGTGGTGTTGGAGACACCCAGGCCCTGCAGCGGTTCTTTCACCGACGTCGAGATCACGTTGACGATGCGCCCGTAGCCGTCGCGCTCCATGCACGGGATCACCGCCCCGGCGAGCACATGGTTGGCGATCAGGTGCTGCCGGTAGGCGGCCTCGAACGCCGCGATCTCGGCGCCATGCACCGGCCCCGGCGGCGGGCCGCCGCTGTTGTTGACCAGGATGTGCACCGGCTTTGCGGCCACCAGTGCCTCGACCTTGGCGCGCAGGGCGTCGGTGTCGGCGCTGTCGACTGCGATCCAGCCGTGCACCTGTCCCGGCTTGGTCGGCAACTGCTCTGCCGCTTCGCGCAGCCGTTCTTCCCGCCGGGCCAGCAGGGTGACGTTGGCGCCCAGTTCGGCCAATGCCTTGGCGGTCGACAGGCCGATGCCCTGGCTGGCGCCGCAGACGAGGGCATGCTTGCCGCTCAGGTCCAGATCCATGTCTCAGTCTCCGTTGGGTTCGTTCATGCGCTCGCGCATCAGCGTCGCGATCTCGCGGCCGCCTTCGCGCGGGCTGGCATCAAGCTGGGCGATGACAGACTCGCGATTGGCGAGCGGATGGTTCCTGGCTGAGCTTGAACTTCAGCGTGACCTGCTCGGCGACGAAGCGGAAGCCGATGATCCCGCGCAGCTGGCTGCGGTGGTCGTCGCGCTCGAATTCGAAGCGCCAGTCTTGGCCAACGCTGGCCTCATGCTCGCGGCTGAGGCCGTCGACGACATCAGCCAGCGAGGCTTCGTCATTGAACGTGGTCAGTTGGCCGCGCAGGTGGGCCACGGCGTAGTTCCAGGTCGGAACCCGCGCTTCCTCTTCCTTGTCCGGATACCACGACGGCGAGACGTAGGCATGGGGGCCGTGGAAGATTGCCAGTGCGGGGCCGCCGTGACGCGCCTGCGGGTTGGGCCCGGCCCGGTGGCCGATCAGTTCGACACGATCGCCTTCGCGGCGATAGATCACCGGCAGGTGGCTGACGGTCGGTTCACCGTCGTGCACGGTGACGAGCGTCATGAAGCGGTCGCGCTGGGCCAGCCAGTCGAGCGCCTGCAGGTCGGTTTCAGCGAAGGCGCGCGGCAGGTACATGCGGTCTGCGTCGAGGGGCTGCGGTCAGCGCCGCGACGGCAGCTGCCGCACCATCTGCGCGCGCAGCATCTCGTCATCATTGCCGCTAGGGGGCACCAGCTCGTCGAGGGCGAAACCACGCGCTTGCGCATCGTCTTCATCGAGACCGTCCAGGGCGACGAACTCGGCGTCCATCAACGCTGCGCGGGCGGTGTCCTCGCTGTCGTAGGGCTGGCTGACGCCGTCGCTGTCGAGCACTTCGGCCGTGCCGGCATCGAGGACGCGGAGCCGCGCCCAGATCAGCGTGCGGCCGATCGTGGCCAGCCACCATTGGTCGTTGTAGCTCATCCGATCACCACCGAAAGCAGCCAGAGGAGGGCAGCGCAGACCAGGCCGGCGATGATCGTCAGCAGCGAGATCCGCGCCGGGCTGGCCAGGCCATTGAGGTTGCCGTCGGCCACCGACAGGTAGCCGCGGCGCAGCAGCCAGCCCCAGGCCGAAGGACGGGCGAACGCGCCCTCGCCGAGCTGCGCCTGCAGCTGCGGGTGGCGGTCGCGGATGTGCACCAGCGACAGCGGCCAGAAGATCACGAACGCGCAGAAGCCGGCGATGGCGACGGCGACGAAGAGCAGGGCGAAGAACAGGATCATGTCATTCCGTTTGCTGAGCCCCTCTCCCGCTTGCGGGAGAGGGGTTGGGGTGAGGGCAGCCGCAGCATCAAGGCAAAGGCGCCCTCATCCGCCCTTCGGGCACCTTCTCCCGCTCGCGGGAGAAGGGAGGATCATCAGAACTCGGCGTGCCCCGGCGCGCGCGGGTACGGGATCGCATCGCGGATGTTGCTCAGGCCGCAGACGTAGACCACCAGGCGCTCGAAGCCCAGGCCGAAGCCGGCATGCGGCACCGTGCCGTAGCGGCGGAAGTCGCGGTACCAGCCGTAGTGCGACGAATCCAGGCCGAACTGCGCCATGCGCGCGTCGAGCATGTCCAGGCGCTCCTCGCGCTGGCTGCCGCCGATGATCTCGCCGATGCCCGGGGCCAGCACGTCCATCGCCGCGACGGTCTTGCCGTCGTCGTTGAGGCGCATGTAAAAGGCCTTGATGTGCTCGGGGTAGTTGGTCACCACCACCGGGCGGCCGACGTGTTCCTCGGTCAGCCAGCGCTCGTGCTCGGTCTGCAGGTCCAGGCCCCATTCGACCGGGAACTCGAACTTCTTGCCGGACTTCTGCAGCAGCGTGATCGCATCGGTGTACTCGATGCGCTCGAACGGCGCGTTGACGAAGGCTTCCAGGCGGGTGATCGCGTCGGCCTGCACACGCTCGGCGATGAAGGCCAGGTCGTCGCCGCGCTCGTTGAGCACCGCGCGGAACAGGTACTTGAGGAACTCCTCGGCCACGCGCGCGTCTTCGGCCAGGTCGGCGAAGGCGATCTCCGGCTCGACCATCCAGAACTCGGCCAGGTGGCGGGTGGTGTTGCTGTTCTCGGCGCGGAAGGTCGGGCCGAAGGTGTAGACCTTGCTCAGCGCCAGTGCATAGGCCTCGACGTTGAGCTGGCCGGACACGGTCAGGAAGGTTTCCTTGCCGAAGAAGTCACGGCTGAAGTCGACCTCGCCCTTGTCGTCGCGGGGCAGGTTGGCCACGTCCAGCGTGGAGACCCGGAACATCTGCCCGGCGCCCTCGGCATCGGACGTGGTCACGATCGGGGTGCTGATCCAGTAGAAGCCGTTCTCGTGGAAGTAACGGTGGACGGCCTTGGCCAGGCAGTCTCGGATGCGCGTGACCGCGCCGAACAGGTTGGTGCGCGGACGCAGGTGGGCGACCTCGCGCAGGAACTCCAGCGAGTGCGCCTTGGGCTGGATCGGGTAGGTCTCCGGATCCTCGACCCAGCCGACCACTTCCAGCGAGGTGGCCTGGATCTCGAAGCTCTGGCCCTGGCCCTGCGAGGCCACCAGGGTGCCAGTGGCGATCACCGCGCAGCCGGCGGTGAGGCGCTTGACCTCGGATTCGTAGTTGGACAGGTCGGCCGGGGCGACCACCTGGATGGGCGCGAAGCAGGAACCGTCGCTGACGTTGACGAAGCTGAGCCCGGCCTTGGAGTCGCGGCGGGTGCGCACCCAGCCACGGACCGTGACTTCACCACCCGCCGGGATCCTGCCCGCGAGCGCGTGTTCGACGCTGACCACCGTCATGCCTTGAATCCTTGCCTGTTCGGGCCGATATGGGGAATGCGGCAGTTTACCGAAGCGTCCGCACAGCGTCGCTATAATTCGCCGGAAGTCCGGATTTCCCGAAAGTCCTCATTCTGCAGAACGTCCCGCCACCCGGAGCGCCTCAATGGCTGTCACCCTTGCCCCCGCCGCCCTCGAACGCGTACAGCGCTATCTGGTCGAATCGCCCGACGCGATCGGCCTGCGCTTCGGCGTCTCGCGCACCGGCTGCTCGGGCTGGCAGTACAAGGCCGACCTGGCCCGCGAGACGCATGAGGGCGACACGGTGTTCGAGCAGGAGGGCGTGCGCATCTACGTCGATGCGCTGAGCCTGGCGCTGGTCGACGGCACCGAAATCGACCTGGTCAAGCAGCGCCTGGGCGAGCAGTTCCTGTTCCGCAACCCCAATGTCACCGCCGAATGCGGCTGCGGCGAATCGTTCACGACGAAGGCCGACGCGGCCTGAGTCCCCTGTTTTGTCATCCCGAGCGCAGCGGGGAACCGCTTTCCGCGGCCAGGCAGCAGGTCCCTCGCTTCGCTCGGGACGACAGTCGACTTGTTCAGCGTTGCCTTAGACTCAATCCCCTGACCTTGAAGGGGATTACACCGTGCTCCGTCCTGTATTGCTTGCCGTGGCGATCGCCACCGGCCTGTCTGCCTCGCTCGTGACGCCCCGCATCCACGCTGCCGAGCCCACCGCGGCTGCCCCCGCTCGCAACGCCGCCACCCAGACCCTCCACGCGCTGTTCGACGATGAGTGGGAGCGCGACATGCGTGAGAGCCCGGAAGAGGCCAGCTACCGCGGCGACAAGCGCTTCAACGACCGCTGGACCGACATGAGCATGGCGGCGATCCAGGCGCGCATGGAGGGCGACCGCAAGGCCCTGCAACGGTTGCGCGTGATCGACCGCAAGGCTCTGTCGGCCAGCGACCAGCTGAATTACGACACCTTCGCCTGGGATCTGGAAAAGGCAGTCGAACGGCAGAAGTACCGCGAGTACCTGAGCCCAATCGGCCACAGCGGTGGCGTGCAGACCGCCGACGGCATCGCCGAGGTGCTGCCGTTCGCGACGACGAAGGACTATCGCGACTGGCTGGCGCGCATGCGCGCGTTGCCGGCGGTGATCGAGCAGAACGAAGTGCTGATGCGCGAAGGCGCCGCCACCGGCAACACGCCGCCGCGCGTACTGATGGAGCGGGTGCCCGGGCAGATCCAGGCGCAGGTCGTCGACGACCCGGCGAAAAGCCCGTTCTACAAGCCCTTTGCGCGCTTTGCCGATACCGTCCCAGAAGCCGACCGCGCCGCGCTCCAGGCCGAAGCGAAGCAGGTCATCGCAGACACCATCGTCCCGGCCTACCGCGGCTTTGCCACGTTCTTCGCCAACGAGTACCTGCCCAAGACCCGCACCACGATCGCCGCCACCGACCTGCCGGACGGCAAGGCCTATTACGACTTCGTCGCCGGCTACTTCACCACCACCGACCTCAGCGCCGAGCAGATCCACCAGATCGGCCTGAAGGAAGTGGCGCGCATCCGTGCGGAGATGGAGAAGGTCAAGGCCGAAGTCGGCTTCAAGGGCAATCTCGCCGAGTTCTTCCAGTACCTGCGCACCGACCCGAAGTTCTTCTACAAGACGCCGCAGGAGCTGTTCACCGGTTACGAGGCGATCGCCAAGCGGATCGATCCGCAGCTGGTGAAGGTGTTCAAGACGATTCCGCGCCTGCCCTATGGCGTGCGTCCGATCCCGGACAACATCGCCCCGGACACCACCACCGCCTACTACCAGCCCGGCGCCGTCGACGGCACCCGCGCTGGCTTCTACTACGTCAACCTCTACAAGCCGGAGGTTCGGCCGAAGTGGGAAATGATGGCGTTGTCGCTGCACGAAGCCGTGCCGGGCCACCACTTCCAGTTCGCCCTTGGCATGGAGCTGCCGGATCTGCCGATGTTCCGGCGCACCGCCTACTTCGTCGCCTACGGCGAGGGCTGGGGTCTGTACGCCGAGCGCCTGGGCTACGACATGGGCCTGTACGACGACCCCTATGACCGCATGGGGCAGCTGGCCTACGACATGTGGCGGGCGGTGCGGCTGGTGGTCGACACCGGCATGCACAGCAAGGGTTGGAGCCGCGACAAGGCGATTGCCTATTTCATGGACAACTCGCCCAAGACCCGTCAGGACGTGGTCAACGAGATCGACCGCTACATCGGCTGGCCAGGGCAGGCGCTGGCGTACAAGATCGGCCAGCTCAAGATCTCAGGGCTGCGTGAGAAGGCTTCGAGGCAATTGGGAGACCGGTTCGATCTGCGCGAGTTCAATGACGCGGTGCTGGAGACGGGGTCAGTGCCGTTGCAGGCGCTGGAGGCGCGGATCGACGGGTGGATCGCGCAGAAGAAGGGTTGAGGCGGCCCCGCCCCTCTCCCTGGCGCCTGGCGGCGCCTGTCCCTCTCCCGCAAGGGGAGAGGGAGCGAATCTGGGGTCCGCGTTGCCCTCTCCCCTTGTGGGAGAGGGACAGGCGCAACGCGCCAGGGAGAGGGGGATTTGCACTCAACCCCTTGAATCCCCCATAATTTCCGGCTCCCACGGGTTCAGGCCCGGGGAGACCTTGCTCCACCGCCTCCATTCCGGGAGGCCGGGGGGCTGATCCGGTCCGCGCTGAAGCTGCGCGGATCATCATCCACGAGGAATCACACCATGCGTCATTACGAAGTCGTGTTCCTGGTCCATCCGGACCAGAGCGAGCAGGTGCCTGCCATGATCGAGCGCTACAAGTCGCTCATCGAAGGCGGCGAAGGCAAGATCCACCGTCTCGAGGATTGGGGCCGCCGTCAGCTGGCCTACCCGATCGAGAACCTGGTCAAGGCCCACTACGTCCTGCTCAACATCGAAGTTACCCAGAACGTGCTCAACGAGCTGGTCGACGGTTTCCGTTTCAACGATGCCGTGCTGCGCCACCTGGTCATCAAGCGTGACGAAGCCGACACCGAGCAGTCCCTCATCATGAAGTTCAAGGATGAGAAGGGCGACAAGCCGGAGCGCGGCGAGCGCCGTCGCCGTGACGAAGAAGGCGAGACCGTGGTCGGCACTGCCGACGTCGCCGACGATAACGAAGCCGCCTGACCACGCCTTTAGGGAGCAGTACGCAAATGTCCAAGTTCTTCCGTCGCCGCAAGTTCTGCAAGTTCACCGCCGAGGGTGTGAAGGAGATCGACTACAAGGATCTCAACACCCTGCGCCAGTACCTCACCGAGACCGGCAAGATCGTGCCGAGCCGCGTGACCGGTACCAAGTCGAAGTACCAGCGCCAGCTGTCCACGGCCGTCAAGCGCGCCCGTTTCCTGGCCCTGATCCCGTACACCGACAACCACAACGCCTAAGAAGATCGTCGTCTCCCGCAGGGAGGCGACACTCCTTCCCCCTCTCCCGCCTGCGGGAGAGGGCAGGGGTGAGGGCAGGGCCCCCGGGCCGCCCGCTTTCGGACAGCGAAACACCGCTGCGGGGCATTGCCTCGCTAACGAAATAGGAGCAACACCATGCAACTGATCCTCCTGCAGAACGTGCAGAACCTCGGCAAGCTCGGCGACAAGGTCAACGTCAAGCCGGGCTTCGGCCGCAACTTCCTGATCCCGTACGGCAAGGCCGTGCCGGCGACGGCGACCAACCTGGCCGAGTTCGAAGCGCGTCGCGCCGAGTACGAAGCCAAGGCCAAGGCCGCGCTCGACGGTGCCGAAGGCCGCAAGGCCGCGCTCGACGGCGCGGAAGTCACCCTGTCGGCCAACGCGTCGACCGAAGGCAAGCTGTACGGCTCGATCACCCCGCGTGATATCGCCGAAGCCCTCACCAAGGCCGGCCACAAGGTCGAGAAGTCGGAAGTCGTGCTGGGCGAAGGCCCGCTGCGTCGCACCGGCGAGTACGAGATCGTCGTGCACCTGCACGCCGACATCGAAGCCACCGTCAAGGTCATCGTGATCGGCGAAGTCGCCTGATCCGAAGATCCACCGGGTTTCAAACGAAGGGCGCCGCAAGGCGCCCTTTGTTTTTGGTTGTTCGTCCCTGTGCGGGAAGGTTGGCGTTGCTTGTCGTCCCGAGCGCAGTGAGGGGGGCTGGTGATGCTGGTGTTGCGTGTTGGGCTTGCGTCTGCGGAGCGGCGTCGTCCGCCGGGCCGGGGATTGCTCCGCCCCTTAGTCGGACATCCTGTCCGA
>NZ_JBDGKY010000030.1:0-27864 GCF_057656135.1 Lysobacter sp. Soil_N_23 | reverse complement strand
CCTTCGGACAGGATGTCCGACGAAGGGGCGGAGCAATCCCCGGCCCGGCGGACGACGCCCCTCCGCAGACGCAAGCCAAAACGCATTGCCCTGTCCGCAGGCCGATGCCAGCATGCCACGCCTTCCTTCCCCGAGAGCGTCGATGACCCTGCACCGTGCGTCCGGCCAATGGCGGCTGGGACTGCTGCTCACCCTGGTCACCGCGCTGTGCTGGGCGACACTGCCGGTCGCGCTGAAACTGGTCCTGGAGGTCCTCGACCCGATCACCCTGACCTGGTTCCGCTTCCTCGTGGCGGCGGTCGTGACCGGGGCCTGGCTCGGCGCGCGCGGCAAGCTCGGCGGATATGCCCAGCTCGGTCGCCGCGGCGCCGCGATGCTGGCGCTGGCGGCGCTGATGCTGGTCGGCAACTACGTCTTCTATCTGCTCGGCGTGCAGCACACCACGCCGGCCAATGCCCAGTTGCTGATCCAGCTGGCGCCGCTGCTGATGACGCTGGGCGGAGTGTGGGTGTTCGGCGAGCAGTTCCGCGCCGCGCAGTGGCTCGGCCTGGCCTTGCTGGTGACCGGCATGGGGCTGTTCTTTGCCGACCAGCTGGCCGCCAGCGCACGCGCGCCCGGTTACGTGCTCGGATCGGCGCTGGTGATCGTCGGCGCGATCGTCTGGGCGGTGTACGCACTGCTGCAGAAGCAGCTGCTGCTGCGCCTGGGCTCGATGCAGGTGCTGCTTTTCATCTACGCCTTCGCCAGCGTCGCACTGCTGCCGTTCTCGCATCCGGCGGCGCTGCTGCAACTGGACGCGGTGCACTGGGCGATGCTGCTGTACTGCGCGTTCAACACCATCGGCGCGTATGGCGCGTTCGCCGAGGCACTGGCGCACTGGGAGGCGTCGCGGGTGTCGGCGATCCTCGCCACCACGCCACTGCTGTGCATCGCGGCAGCCACCGCCGTGCACGCACTGTGGCCGCAGTGGCTGGCACCGGAACGGATCACCACGCTGGGCTGGATCGGCGCGGCATTGGTGGTGGCCGGCTCGGCGGCGGTGAGCCTGCTCAACCGGTCTGCGTCGCGCTAGCATCGGCGCATGACCAACGTCGCTCCTGCCCAGCCCGCCACCCGCGCCGCCACCCTGCCCGACTTCGACGCGGTCCTGGCCGCCGCGGCGCGCATCGCCCCCCATGCCCACGTCACCCCGGTGCTGCGCGCGCACAGCCTGGATGCATTGGCCGGTTGCGAGCTGCACTTCAAGGCCGAGCACCTGCAACGCGCCGGTGCCTTCAAGTTCCGCGGTGCGTGCAATGCGATCTGGTCGCTGACGCCGGCCGAAGCCGCGCGCGGCGTGGTCACCCATTCCTCCGGCAATCACGGCGCGGCCTTGGCCCTGGCTGCGCGCACGCGTGGCGTGGCCTGCCACGTGGTGGTGCCCGAAGGCGCAGTCGCCGCCAAGGTCGCGGCCATCGAAGCCTACGGCGCCGTGCTCCACCGCTGCGCGGCCACCATTGCCGCACGCGAAGCCAAGTGCGCCCAGGTACAAGCCGACACCGGCGCCGAACTGGTGCATCCGTACACCGATTTCCGCGTGATCGCCGGCCAGGGCACCGCGGCGATGGAGCTGCTGGCCAACGACATCGCGTTCGACGCGCTGATCGTGCCGGTCGGTGGCGGCGGCCTGGCCGCGGGCACGGCGCTGAGCGTGGCCGCGCTGTCGCCGCGAACGAAGCTGTTCCTGGCCGAGCCCAGCGGCGCGGCCGAGACCTGGGCATCGATGCAGCGCGGTGAGCGCGTCGCCCAGTTCACACCCGACACCATCTGCGACGGCCTGCGCGGCACCCTGGGCGAACCCAACTTCGTCATGCTCCACCAGCATCGCGCCGAGGTCCTGAAGGTCGACGACCGCGACACGGTCACGGCGATGCGCCTGCTCTGGCAGCGCAGCAAGCAGATCGTCGAGCCATCCTCGGCGGTCGCGCTGGCGGCGGTGCTGACGCGCCAGGACCTGTTTGCCGGCCAACGCGTCGGCATCGTGCTGTCCGGCGGCAACGTCGACCCGGACGCACTTCCGGAGCTGTTCGCGCGCGGCTGACCATCCGGACGAATGCGGATGGACGAAAAAATCGCGATTGCTTTTCGTCCGGCCGGGAACGCATCATCACATTGCTGAACTTGGCCGGAGCTTGTGCCGACCAAGGGATTGCGACCAGGCCACGGGTGGGGACCCGAATGGCAGTCGCAGGTCGTCCGGATGCGCCGACGCAAGGACAGCGCGAAAACTGATCGGAACAACACTCAAGGCCAGGGGGGTGGCTGATGGTGGATGTCGAGTTTCGCGTGGTCGCCGACCGCCGCGAAGGATTGCTGCTGGCCCTCGGCCAGATCGTGATTGCCAAGGGATTCACCCTGCTCCGCCAGCGCATGGCCAGCGGTGACGATGGCGTGGTGCTGACCATGCTGGTGCGCGGACAAGAGCAGCAACTGCTGCAACTGGAAGAAGCCGTCGGCACCCATCCGCTGGTGCGCAGCTTCGAGGCGTCCGCGGCCAGCGGCGCCGCGCCACCGGCATCATCACCGCCCCCGCCCGCAGCCAGGCAGGCAGTGCCGGCCCGCAGCCAATCGACTGTCGCCGTTGATCCAAAGCGGGTCGAGACGCTCCTGCCGCAACTGGCACGCGACTACCCCAACATCTTCATCCCGCTGATGTCGCTCGAGCACGAGTTGCCGGAAGAGCAGCGCGAGCCGACGCTGCGCTACCTGGGCCAGCGCGTCGGTGCCTGGGTCTACAAGCGCGACTTCGCCCTCGGCGGACAGCTCGCCGTTGCCGACGGCGTGCGCCACATCGCCCTGCCGGCGATGCGGCAGATCGTGCAGGCCGAGCTGCACGAGGCCAGCCTGGTCATCCACAACAGCCCGTTCTGCCATCGCGGCTACCACGGCGCCAGCTGCCACTTCCTGCGCGGAATGCTCGGCGGGCTGCTGGGCGCGTGCCACGGCGGCGAGCGATTGCGCGTGCGCGAAAGCCGCTGCCGCAACGCCGGGGCCGACAACTGCAGTTTCGATTTCCACGCCTGAGCTGTCTTCCAGGGCCGCTGCGCCCTGGCGCCGCCATCACGCACACCAACATCGCGCACACCAAGGGGAGATCCGCAATGCCGCACGACCATGCCATCCAGTGCCTCCATGATCCGCTGCTCGTCGTCCTTTCCTATCTGGTCTCGGTGCTGGGTTCGTTCACGGCGCTGCAGCTGGCCATCGCCATCCCGAGCGCACGCGGCGCCAGCCAGCGCTGGCGCGCCGTCTTCGCGGCCGGCGCGGCGATGGGCGGCGGCGCGATCTGGGCCATGCACTTCATCGCCATGCTGGCCTGCAAGATGGACATCGCGGTGACCTATGACCTGGGCACCACCGCGTTCTCGGCAGCGGTCGCCATCGCCTCGTGCATGGCGGGACTGGCGATCGCCGGGACCGGCATGTTCGGCTGGAGCAAGCTGGTCGTGGCCGGACTGTTCATGGGCCTTGGCGTGACCGGCATGCACTACAGCGGCATGGCCGCGATGCGGATGCCGGCGACCATCAGCTACGACATGGGCCTGGTCGCCGCCTCGGCGGCGATTGCCATCGTCGCATCGGTGGTGGCGCTGTGGCTGGCCTTCAACCTGCGCGGCCGCCTGCAGATGCTGGGCAGCGCGCTGGTGATGGGCGTGGCGGTCTGCGGCATGCACTACACCGGCATGCAGGCAGCGCGCTTCGTCCCGGATGAACACGCCGTCGCCGCCGCCGGCGGCCTCAGCGGCGCCAACCTGGGCGTGGGCATCTTCATCGTGACGACAGCGTTGCTGGTGGCGGTGCTGTCGATCAGCATGATCCGCCAGCGCCAACGGGCTGCGGTGCAGATCTGACGGTATCGATCCGACGGCGCCGGCCTGACGACGCGAAAGGGCCGGACCGACCGTCCGGACAGAAGGCCCGCCACAAGCGGGCCTTCTGCATTTGCGCTTTTGGCGGAAGTGTCACGTTCGCAGACCCCCGCGGCGCCGCTATCATCGCTGTTCCGGCCCCCCACCGGCCCGCAAGGACAGGCGAAGATGAAGATCGACGGAACCCGCAGTCACGACCGCGCCACGGAGCTGATCCTGGCGTACTACGCGGCGTTCAACCGTGGCGACTGGGACGCGATGCTGGCCCTGCTTGGCGAGGGCATCGTCCACGACCTCAACCAGGGCCCGCGCGAAATCGGCCACGAGGCCTTCGCCGCGTTCCTGCAGCGCATGGCCCGCAGCTATCGCGAGCAGTTGCACGACATCGTGGTCATGGTGTCCCCCGACGGTGCGCGGGCCGCGGCCGAGTACATCGTCCATGGCGAGTACATGGTCAGCGATACCGGCCTGCCCGAAGCACGCGGGCAGAAGTACGTGTTGCCCGGTGGTGCGTTCTTCGAGGTCAGCGACGGACGGATCCAGCGCGTCAGCAACTACTACAACCTCGAAGACTGGATCGCCCAGGTCGGCGGCTGAGCCCGCTTCTCCGGCCCGGTTGCTGCCAGCCGGCTGCGTTCCGACAAACGCCTTACGTTTGACACCGTAGAGTCGCGCTGCCCGCTCTGGCCAACGAGCGCCAGCCCTCGAGTCCGCATGCCCCGCGCCCTGCGTTCACCGTCGCCCTGGATCGCCGTGATGGCGATGGTGCTGGCGCTGTGCTTCCTGGGCACGCGCGGGATGTGGGATCCGGACGAGGGCCGCTACAGCAATGTCGCCCTGAACATGCTCGACAGCGGCGACTGGCTCAATCCGCATCGCAACCACGAGGTCGGGCACTGGACCAAGCCGCCGCTGACCTACTGGATGATCGCCTCCAGCATCGCCGTGTTCGGCGCCAACACCTGGGCCGCGCGACTGCCGGCGGCACTCTCGTACCTGCTCTGTGTCTGGCTGACCTGGCGCATCGCGCGCAGGTTGGCGCCGGGCAGCGGGAATGCCGCGGCGCTGGCCTATGCCAGCATGTGGTTCACCGTCGGCGCGTCGCAGTTGATCACCACCGACTACGTCCTGGCGGCGTGCGAAACCCTGGCGATGTGGGCCTTCGTCGAAGCACGGTTCACTCAGGCAGGCTCTGCTGAAGGCCACGCCGGCCAGTCGCTGCATCCGGACCGCTGGATCGCACTGATGTGGGTCGGGTTCGCACTGGCCTTCATCACCAAGGGACCGATCGGCCTGGTGTTTTTGCCGGTCATTTTGCTGTTCGATTACCTGATGCCGGGCCGGCGCCTGCACAGGGTGCTGCAATGGTCGGGCATGGTGCTGTTCGCGGTGCTCGCGTTGCCGTGGTACCTGGCGGTGTTCCATGGCAACCCGGGCTTGTTCCAATACTTCTTCGGCGACGAGGTGGTGAACCGCATGACCACCGGCGAATTCGGCCGCCACGCCGAGTGGTATGGCTGGATCGAGATCTACCTGCCGACGGTGGTGATCGGGACGCTGCCGTGGACCCCGACGTTGTGGCGATGGGTACGCCGATTGCCGGCACTGGCGACGCCCTGGCGCGGCGATCCGGCACGACGCCTGGCCGACGCGCACTGGTTGCTGGCATGCCTGTGGCTGCTGTTGCCGCTGCTGGTGTTCTGCTTCGCGCGATCGCGGATGCCGCTGTATCTGTTGCCGCTATTCACTCCCATGGCCTTGATCGTGGCGCTGCAATGGCAAGAAGAGAGCCGGCCACTGCCGCGCTGGCCGTGGCTGCTGGCATGGGTGGCGCTGCTGCTGGCGCTGAAGCTGGCGCTGGCCTGGTGGCCGACGCACAAGGATGCCGGGGCCTGGGCCGAAGCCATCCGCGAACGCGCGCGCGTGCCCGTGGAGGAAGTGGTGTTCGTCGAGGACATGGCCCGCTACGGCCTGCACCTGCACCTGGGGACCGGCACGGAAGTAGAGAAGATCTCACTGGAGACGCTGCAGCAGCCGCGCTTCAATCCGCCTTACGACGAGCCGCTGGTGGTCGAACTGGCCGAACACGAGAGCGGCGTGGTCTGGGTGTGCAAGCAGGTCGACTGGCCGGTCGTGCAGGCGCGCATCAGCGCACTTGGGTACCGGGCAACGTTACTGGGTACGCCGTACCAGCGGCGCGTGATGTTCGAGGTGCGTCGCAGCGACGAATAGCCCGGCGACGAGACCGGTCAGCGTGCGGCCCCGGCCACGGCCAGGTAGTCCAGCCCCTGGCTCAGCAGCAGGCGCATCACCGAAGCCCGCTCGGTCAGGGGACGGGTCTGCAATGCATCGAGCAGTGCGCTGACCGAGCGGCATCGTGCCGGATGATCGTTGCCGTTGAGCCCGGCAAGGAAACCGTCGTTGAGGATCGCGGCGCGGACACCCGCGGCCTTCAATGCCTGCTGCGCCAGGGCCGGGTCGTAGGGCTGCGGCGGGTTCTGCGCCGAGGCGACGAAGAAGTCGGCGACGGCATTGGCGAAACGTACGCGGCTGGGCTGGCTCAGTTGCGAGGCAATCTGGTTGTAACCGTCGACGGTGCGCTCGGCTTGCGGGTCGAACAGCTCGCACATCACCCGCGCGTCCTGCGGCGACTGCGCGCCGGCATGGATGGCCTGGAACAGGCCGTCGACGCTGGCATCGGGAGCGCGCAGCAGCATCTGGCGGCTGTCGCCGAGGAGTGCTCCGGCATCGATGCCCCATTGCTCGAGCAAAGGGTCCTGGGCGAATGCAGGCGCGCTGGCGAGCAGCGACAGGGCCAGCAGCGGGCGGAAAGCGAGGCGGGTGATGGGCGGCATGGGTGGGAATCTAACCAAGGGCACCTGAACGTGTCCGCCAAGGCAACGCCGAACCAGTCGAATGTCGTCCCGAGCGCAGCGAGGGACCTGCTGCCCCACATCGGAAAGCTCCACTGCGGAAAACAGATCCCTCGCTGCGCTCGGGATGACAAGACCTGCCCTACGCGCCGCGGTCGCTGCGAAGCTCCTGCGTCGCGCGCCGGTCGCCGGCCGCCGCGCGTGCGGCGACCAGACTGAACACGACGATGCCTACCACCACCAGGACCGCGCCGCCGAGCGCACGGCCTTGCGGCCACTGCTCGCCCAGCCACAGCACGCCGATCAGGGTTGCGAACAGGATCTCGGCCGCCTGCATCGCTTCGGCCGCGGCCAGCGCGGTGGGGTCGTTGCGGACCATGCCGGTGGCCTGGAAGAACAGGATCGTGGCAATCACGCCGGCGCCCAGGGCGACACCGCCGGCGAGCCAGACCTGCCCGGCCGATGGCAGCCCGGTGCCGGTCCAGGCCAGCGCCGCCACCGCCAGCCACAGCGGCTGGCTGGCCAGGGTCATGCCGAACACACGCTGGGTGGCGTTGAGCTCGACGCCGGCCCTCTCCAGATGCAGCAGCAGGCCGCGATTCCCCAGCGGGTAGGCGAAGGCCGATACGGCGACCAGCACCAGGGCGATCCAGCCGTCGCGATCCAGGCCGCCACCGCCGTGGCCGAACTGCATCAGCAGCACGCCGGCCACGACCAGCAGGCCGGTGAGCAGCGCCGGCAGCGGTATCCGTGCGCGCGCATCGCGATAGAGGAACGGCGCGCACAGCATCCCGGCGATCACGGTGAGCTGGAAGGTGCCTGCAATCAGCCACGACGGCCCACTGGATGCGGCAAAGCTCAGGCACAGGTAGAACAGGACGAAGCCAATCCCGCTCCACAGCAGCCACGGCCCCGGGTGCGCGCGGATCGCGCGCCACACCGGCGCCATGCCGCCCTGCCAGCGCATCACCGGCAGCATCAGCGGCAGCGTGATCAGGTAGCGCAACGATGCCGTCCACGCCCAATGTCCGCCTTCCACCGCGGCAGCGCGGTTGAGCACGTAGGTGCAGGTGAAGAAGAACGCAGACGCCAGGGCAATGGCGACCGCGGCCAGCGCGACTCGGCGCATCGTCATGTGCGTTTCCTGATCGGGATCCGGCTCACCGGCACCTGCACTTCGTCGACGCCGCCGACGCGGATCGGCGTGCCCGGTTGCGGACCCCAGGCGTGTGCGTAGATCACTTCCCATGTCGCCGGCAGGCGGCCGTCGCGCCGCCACGGCTCGTAGGCCTGCGCGGCGCGGGCGAAGCGCTCGCGGCCGGTCAGGCTGCGGCGACGGTCGATGTTGGCGTTGGTCGCGCCGAGCGTGCGCAGCTCGCGCATCAGCTCGCCCAGGTCGGCATGGCCGAGCACGAACTCGTCGCGGTCGAGCACGGGGTTCTTGAAGCCGGCGGCGATCAGCGCGTCGCCGAACTGCGCGATCGTTGCGAATGCACTGACGTGTGGCACGTTGTCGGCCTGGGCGAAGGCGCCGCGCAGTTCGTGCAGGGTATCGGGACCGAACGTCGACACCAGCATCAGGCCATCGGGCTTGAGCACGCGGCGGAAACCGGCGAATACCGCCGGCAGGTCCTCGACCCACTGCAGGCACAGGTTGGAGAACAGCACGTCGACACTGCCGTCGCGCAGCGGCAAAGCGCGCGCATCAGCGCAGATGGCGTCCGGACGCGCTCCGCCGAGGAAGCGCGGACGCCAGTCGCCGGCGTTGTGGCGCGTTTCGCGCAGCATCGGCAGGGCCAGGTCGAGCGCGACCACCTGTGCCTTCGGCCAGCGCTTCTGCATGGCGATGCTGGCGTGGCCGGGACCGCAGCCGATGTCGAGCACCACTTGCGGCGGTGCACGATCGAGCGCGGGATCGTCGAGGTAGTCCAGCTGCTCCATCAGGCGCGAAGCGACTTCGCGTTGCAATGCGGCGGCGTTGTCGTAGCCGTGTGCGGCGCGGGAGAACGCGCGGCGGACCTGGCGGTGGTCGAACAGTTCGGTCATTCCAGCACCTGCGCCACATCTCGATCGTCCATCGACCCGTCATCCCCGCGCAGGCGGGGACCCAGTGGCGTTGCCTCGGTTACAGGGGAGGTCAAAGTCGCTGGGTTCCCGCCTTCGCGGGAATGACGGCTTACCTCGTCCATGAAGGCATCGATTTCCCCTGCCACCTGATCCGTCGCGCCCAGGAACGGCGCATGCCCGGCATTGGCGATCACCACGCTGCGCGCGTCCGGCGCCAATGCCGCCGCAGCGGGCATCGCACCTGCCGGGACCAGGCGATCGCGGCGCCCGGAGATCCACAGGCTCGGCACCCGCAGCTCGGCAAGCTCGGCGCGCAGGTCCAGGCCGTCGAGCAGCGTCAGGCCTTGCTGCAGCGCGCGCCCGGCCGGTTCGCCGCGCTCGAACGCCTGCACCTTGAGGCTGCGCAGCTCTTCCTGCGCGTGCGGCGAACCCAGCGCCTCCAGGGCGAGGAAGCCTTCGAGCGTGCCGCGAAAATCCCGACGCAGGGCGTCACCGAAATCGCCGAACAGTTGCGGCGTGACGCCGTGCGGCCAGTCCGTGCCGGCGACGAAGCGCGGCGACGAGGCGATCATGATCAGGCCGCGGACGTGCTCGGGGAAATCCAGCACGGCGCGCAGTGCGAACTGCCCGCCCAGCGACCAGCCCAGCCAGACCGCGTCGGGCACGCGCGCAACCAGTTCGGCGGCCAGTGCTTCGGGCTGCAGCGGCGTGGCGTCGTCGCGGGAATGGCCGTGTCCGGGCAGGTCGACCAGGTGCAGCGTGTAGCGGTCCGCCAGGCGATCGGCCAGGGGCGCGAACAAGCCGCCGTGCATGGCCCAGCCGTGGATCATTGCCAGCGCGGGACCTTGCCCGCGCGTCTGGATGTACATGTTGTTGCCTTGGAACAGTTGCCTTGCGGCGTGGGGGATGTTCCGGTGACCGGAGTTCTAGCCGGACGGATTATCCGGGTTCACGGCGCCGCTGCCTGCACGGAAAGCGCCGAAAGCACCGCAAGCGCGTCCTCGCGCATCTCCGTGGGGACCAGCAGATGATCGTGGTGGAAGCCCGCAAGGACGTTGCAGGCGATGCCGTGCCGCGCCAGCGCGGTGGCGACCGCGGCGGTCAGGCCGACCGCATCGAGCGCCGAATGCACGCCCAGGCTGAGCCAGGCCGCGCGGAAACCATAATCGAGCCGCAGCGCATCGGCCTTGGCGCAGGCCAGCACATAGGTGATGCCTTCGTCTTCGCGGACGCTGGCGTCAGCCAGCGCGGCCAGCCCCGGATCGGGCTCGGGGCGGCTGACGAAGACGAACTCACCCTCGCGTGCGGCCACCTGCAAGCCGGCGAGCAGGCGCGCGAGATCGCGCTGCCCGCTCATCGAACCAGGGCGAGGCCGCGCTCGGGCAGGCCGGTCCGGCCGTGGTTGGCGCGGTCTCGGGCGTAAGCGATGGCGTCGACCAGGCCGTCGACATCGCCGGCGCCGTGCAGGGCCGACAGGGTCACGCGCAGGCGCGCGCGGCCTTCGGGCACGGTTGGCGGGCGGATGGCGGCGACCCAGTAGCCGGCCTGCTCGAGCGACTGCGCCATCGCCAGCGCGCGGTCGTCGTCGCCGCACATCACCGGCTGGATCGGCGTCTGCGAATCGAGCAGGTCCAGGCCAAGGCGCTGCGAGCGCTCGCGGAAGCGACTGGTCAGCTCTTCGAGCTTGTTGCGGCGCCAGTGTTCGTTGCGGGCCAGCTTGACCGCCGCCAGCGTCGCCGCGGCCTGGGCCGGTGGCAGCGCGGTGGTGTAGATGTAGCTGCGCGCGGTTTCGGTGAGATGGCCGATCAGGTCGGCGTCGCCGACCACGGCCGCGCCGTAGCCGCCGAGGGCCTTGCCCAGCGTGGCCAACTGCAACGGCACGTCGGCGCTGCCGAGCTTGGCCGCGGCGACGGTGCCGCGCCCGTCCGGGCCGGCCACGCCGATGCCGTGGGCATCGTCGACATAGAGCAGTGCCTTCTGCACGCGGGCGACCAGGGCCAGCTCGCGCAGCGGGGCGACGTCGCCGTCCATGCTGAAGACGCCGTCGGTGGCGATCATCGCCATGCCTTCGGGCATGCCGCGCAGCTGGCGGATGGCACCCTCGGCGTCGGCATGCGGGTAACGGCGCAGGCGGCAGCCGGCCAGGCGCGCGGCGTCGATCAGGCTGGCGTGGTTGAGGCGGTCCTGGACGCAGACGTCCTCGTCGCCGAGCAGGGCCTGGATCACCGCCAGGTTGGCCAGGTAGCCGCTGCCGAACAGCAGCGCCCGCGGCGCGCCGAGCCAGTCGGCCAGTTCGCGTTCGAGCGCGTCGTGGATCGCATGGTGGCCGCAGACCAGGTGCGAGGCGACGCCGCCGGCGCCTTCCCGCGATGCCGCGTCCTGCAATGCGCCGACCACGGCGAAGTGCTGCGACAGGCCGAGGTAGTCGTTGCCGCAGAAGTTCAGAAGGGACCGACCGTCGACCACGCAGCGCGCGCCATCGCGCTGGGTGACCGTGCGGCGCACGCGGACGCGCGCGCTGGCGACGCGCTGTTCGCGCGCTGCGTCGATGCGCTCACGCCACGTCGCCCGGGCCACGGTCAGGCCGCGCAGGTCGGGCGAAGAGACGACGGATCGACGTCGAGTGGTTCGACGATATCGGCGTGCACGGTGGTCCCCTGTTGAGTGACCTGCATCGGTCGCAGGCCCAGTCGGGCAAACAATGCCATATCCCGCTCCGTGTCGGGATTACCGGTCGTCAGCAATTTCTCACCGTAGAAGATGGAATTTGCCCCGGCCAGGAAGCAAAGGGCCTGCAATTCGTCGCTCATGGCCTCGCGGCCGGCCGACAGGCGGACCATCGAGCGCGGCATCAGGATCCGGGCCACCGCCACCGTGCGGACGAATTCGAACGGGTCCAGCTGCTCGGCCCCGGCCAGCGGGGTGCCCTCGACCTGGACCAGGCGGTTGATGGGCACCGAGTCCGGGTGGGCCGGCAGGTTGGCCAGGGTCTGCAGCAGGCCGGCGCGCTGCTCGCGCGACTCGCCCATGCCGACGATGCCGCCGCAGCAGGTCTTCATGCCGACGTCGCGGACGTGGGACAGGGTGTCGAGCCGATCCTGCATCTCGCGGGTGTGGATGATCTGGTTGTAGAACTCCGGCGCGGTGTCGAGGTTGTGGTTGTAGTAGTCCAGGCCGGCCTCGCGCAGCGCCTGCGCCTGGGTGCCCGAGAGCATGCCCAAGGTGGCGCAGGTCTCCAGGCCCATGGCCTTCACCTCGGAGATCATGGCCGCGACCTTCGGGATGTCGCGGTCCTTGGGCGAGCGCCAGGCCGCGCCCATGCAGAAGCGGCTGGCGCCGGCGGCCTTGGCCTGGCGGGCCTTCTCGATCACCGCCTCGGTGCTCATCAGCTTGGTCGCCTCGACACCGGTGTGGTATCGGGCGGCCTGCGGGCAGTAGCCGCAGTCCTCGGGGCAGCCGCCGGTCTTGATCGACAGCAGGGTGCTGACCTGGATTTCGGCTGGGTCGAAGGTCTCGCGATGGACCTGGCCGGCGCGGTGCAGCAGCTCCGGGAATGGCAGATCGAACAGGGCGCGGACCTCGGCCCGCGACCAGTCATGTCGCACTGCGCTGAGGTCGGGATGGGAGGCGGCGGAAGCGGAGGGCGGGACGCTGACGGCTGACATGGGGCTTTTCCGACGGTTGCAGCGGGACAGGGCCGGCAGTCTGGAAAGGGTGATGGACGCTGTCAACCAAACAGGGGGCGACGCAGTTGACGGGGCTCCGCGAGGCTGGCTGCGGCGCCTCGGCGAGGCCCTGTGGCCTTCGCGCTGTCTGCTTTGCGGTGAGTCGGGTGACGACGGACTGGACCTGTGCAGGGCCTGCCATGCCGCCCTGCCCTACAACCGCCAAGCCTGCAGCCGCTGCGCCCTGCCACTGGCGATCGCCACGACGCACTGCGGCGCATGCCTGCGGCGGCCGCCGCCACAAACCGGGACGCGCGCGGTCTTCATCTACGCCGCGCCGATCGACCGGCTGTTGCCGCGGGTGAAATTCCATGGCGACCTGGCCAGTGCCCGCCTGCTGGCCGCGCTGATGGCCCGCGCCCTCGCTGATGCCGAGCGGCCGCAGGCGCTGGTACCCGTGCCGTTGCACCGCTCGCGTCTGCGCGGTCGCGGCTACGACCAGGCGCTGGAGCTGGCGCGGCCGCTGGCGAATTCGCTGCAGCTGCCGCTGCGCGACGACCTGCTGCTGCGACGACGCGCCACCGCGGCGCAGTCGACACTGGATGTCGACGGTCGCCGCCGCAATGTGCGCAACGCCTTTGCGACCCGTGCCGATGCCGTGTTGCCGGCGCATGTCGCCGTTATCGACGACGTCATGACCACCGGCGCCACGGCGCGCGCCGCAGCGTTGGCCCTGAAGCGCGCGGGCGTGGCGCGGATCGATGTGTGGGTGTGCGCGCGGGTGGTCTGACAGGCAGGGTTCGTCAGCGCGGTGCGTTCAAGTCAAACTGGCGGGTCACGAACGGCAGTGCATTACCAGTAGAGCAAGCGCGATGCGGATTGGAATCGACTTCGGAACAAGCTATTCGGCAGCAGGCGCGGTGGTCGACGGGCAGCTTCATCTGATCCGTTTCGGCGATGACCGGCAGTTCCGGACGACGGTGTTCTTCCCGCTGCGCATGCCCGATGTCACCCAGTTCGAGCTGACCCCGGAGCTGGACGATCAGGTGAGAGCGCTCGTCGCCGGTGCGAAGCGCGACCAGAGCCAGGAACAGGCACGCGTGCAGCGCCTGCGCGAGGAAGCCATGAAGCGGCCGGCGCATCTTCGCGCCGAAGCGCTCGCGCTGGTGCCGACGGCGCGCAGGCAATCGGATCACGAGATGCACCGCGCCGCGGTCGTTGCCGTGCGCCGGCAATGGGCGGCCGATGAGATCCGCAAGGCGATGGAGGCCGGCGCCGACGTGCAGAACGCGCTTTACGGCGACGAGGCCGTCAAGGCGTACATGGTCAGCGGCACCGGCCATCTCGTCGTCTCGCCCAAGTCCATGCTCGGCTACAAGCTCGAAGGCAATGCGCGCGAGGCACTGCTGCGGATCGCCACGCAGCTGCTGCGCCATATCCGCACCACGGCATCGGCCCAGCTCGGCACCGACGTGCGCGCTGCCGTCATGGGCCGGCCTGTGCGCTTTCGCAGCAGCATGAAGGAGGCGGGCGGCGTGCAGGCACTGGAAATCCTCACCGATGCCGCGTATGCCGCCGGGTTCGACTCCGTCGAATTCCTCGAAGAGCCGGCGGCGGCGGCGTACGGGTATCACCGTGCCGTGGCCACGCCGCGTCGGACGCTCATCCTCGACATCGGCGGCGGCACGACGGACATCGCCCTTGCCCACGTCGGCGGGGCGGGCGCGGCGCCTGTCATCGATGGATCGTGGGGCGATCCGGTCGGCGGCACCGACGTCGACATCGAGCTGAGCATGCGCGGCGTCATGGCGCTGTTCGGCAAGGGCGTAACGCCGACGGCAGTCCATCGCTACTACGAGGCCTCGACCGTCCATGACCTGGAGCGGCAGAGCAGGTTCCAGCACGCGTCGTTCAAGCATGTGCAGGCCCCTTACGGCGAGCGCCTGGAGCAACTCAAGCACCCCGGTCATACCGTCCGCCTGAACCGCGCCGTCGAGCAGGCCAAGATCCGCCTGAGCGACGAGGACCGGTTCGAGTTCGAACTCGACTACATCGAGCAAGGGCTGCAGGTGCACCTCGACAAGGAGCGGCTGCAGGATGCGGCCAGCCCGTTCCTGCGCCATCTTGGCGATCTGATGCGCCGCGCCAGGGCGGATCTGCCCTACGAGCCGGAAGTCGTCTACCTCACCGGTGGCATGTCGCGCTCGCCTTACGTGCCGCTGGCGGTGAGGGAGGTTTTCCCCGGCGCGGAGATCGTCAGCGGGGATGCGTCGCTTGGCGTGGTGACCGGGCTGGCCCATGCGGCTGCGGCCCGTCAGGGCCAATGAGGCCGGGCGAGGCTCATCGAGTCTCGGAGGGCACGGGGTCATCCCGCAGTGCCTGCTCCATGCTGGCGACCCGGCGCTTTTCGATGCCCATAGGCATCCTTAATCGACGTTGATAGATTCCTATAGGAATCGTTTATTGTTGACATTCGCTGCTTACAGGCATCCAATCCGGCGATGAAAGGATGCCTATAGGCATCCATTGTGCAAGCGGTGCGCCGGCCGCGCACACCGGGCAAAACGGGTCGGAGGTCGATATGGCAGTTACTCCTGCATCGCGCAAAAGCATGCTGTCGCTCGCTCGACGACAGCTGGATGAGACGGGCCGAGCCTTCCGTGAGGCAGGCCCCCGAATCCGCGCGGTTCCTCGTGGCGGCTGGATAGCGGCCATTCGGGAGGCATTGGGAATGTCCGTGCAGGACTTCGCCGATCGGCTCGGGGTCACGAGGGCCACGGCCGCGAAGCTCGAGGCCAACGAGCGCCGTCGGACGATTCAGCTGGATTCGCTGTACCGAGCAGCAGATGCATTGGGGTGCGACGTGGTCTATGCCCTGGTACCTCGCCAGCCGCTGCAGGAGATCGTGGCTGACCGGCGCCTGGCGATCCTCATATCCATGCAGAAGCGCACTCGGCAGAACATGCGACTTGAGGCTCAAGAAGTGGATGACGCCCAGCAACAAGAACACCTGCGTGCGCAAGCCGAGCTTCTCGTTCCTGACCGCAAACTCTGGCGTAGGGAGGAGTAAACACGCATGCAGGCCAATGACGAGGTCGAAGACGGGCAGACGCCACTTGATCGTGATGAGGCCAACGGCCTGATTCCGAATTGGGTGGCCACGCGCGGCGACCTCAACGTGGTCGAGAGCGACAACATCAATCTGGCCTATGCATGGGCTGACGCTGCGTTGCGTCGGCGGGAGGAAGTGGCGAGCGATCCATTCCTGCGCGGGCTGCATGCCGCCATGTTCGGGCTCGTCTGGACCTGGGCCGGAACCTATCGCACCACCGAGCACAACATCGGGGTGGCGCCCCATCAGATCAGCATGCAACTGCGCCAGTTGTTCGACGACACGCTGGCTTGGCGTGAGTTCAATACCTATCCCTTGGACGAGCAGGCATGTCGGCTGCACCACCGACTCACGGCGATTCACCCGTTCCCAAACGGCAACGGGCGCAGTGCGCGCCTGATGGCGGACTATTACCTGACACAGAATGGCGCCGCCGCATTTACCTGGGGCGTGCGGCGAATCCCATCCGATAGCGTGCGACGGACCTACCTGGAAGCGATCCGCGCAGCAGACTCCGGCAACTACGCACCGCTGGCGGAATTCGTTCGGACTTGACCTGGCCGCGTCCGCGCCGTATCCCTGCTGCGACTCACCGACAGGAGCGGGCGATGGGCAGGATGGCGCAGGATTCGGTGTCGCGCAGCGGCTGGGTGTTCGTGCTGTATGGCGTGATCGCGCTGGTGTTCGGCGTGGCGATGCTGAGCTGGCCGCAGCGGACCGTGCAGGTGATGGTGATGGCCTTCGGCCTGCTCGCCCTGATCGACGGCGCGGTCAGCCTGCTCAGCGTGTTCCGCAAGGACATCGCGCTGCCGAACTGGTTGCTGCTGTCCTACGCGATGGCGTCGATCGGCCTGGGCGTGCTCGCCCTGTATCGACCGATGTGGCTGGCCGAGGCAATGCTGTGGCTGCTGGCGCTGTGGCTGATCGTGGCCGGTGTCGCGCGGCTGGTGTTCGCTTCGTTGCTGCGCAAACTGGTCAGCGGCGAATGGCTGCTTGCACTCAGTGGCGCCCTCGCGATCGCGCTGGGCGTGCTGTTCCTGGCCAAGCCCGACATCGGCCTGGCTACGATCGCGCTGTGGGTGGCGCTTGGGGCGCTGCTCTATGGCGCGTTCCAACTGCTGATCGGCTGGCGCCTGCTGCGCCGCCAGTCGATCCACTGACCGGTGGGAGGGGCTTCAGCCCCGATGAGGCAGCTACTGCCCAATCGGGGCTGAAGCCCCTCCCACCGTCATTCCTTTTTTGGCTTGGCGATATCGGCCTTGGCACGGGCGCCCGAACCGATGATCGCCTCGGCACGGATCTCCATCGGTGCGCCCTTGGAGAACAGCGCCGTTGTGCCGACCGCCGTCCACGCCGGGTAGTGGTCCTTGAAGAATTCGCGGTGCACCTTCAGCACCGGCTCGACGACGCGGCGGAACTCCTCGTGGTCGCGCGCGACATGGAAGCTCTGCAGTTCGACCACGTCGGCCATGGTCGCGCCAACCGTCGCCAGGTGCGCCTGCATCTGCTGGAACGCCCAGCGGACCTTCGCCTCGTCGGTATCGCCCACCGCGGCGGGGATGCCGGAGATGATCACGCGATCGCCGATGCGCACGACCGGGCTGTAGTGGATGTCGTGATAGGAGTCTTCCCAGCCGGACGGGGCGAAGTGTTCGCGCGTCGGCGCTTGCTGTGCGTGGCTGGGCTGGACACTGGAAGCGGCACAGATCAGGAACATCGACAGGCACAGGCGACGCATGGGCAGGCTCCGGCACTGGGTGGCGTGATTGAACCACGTGTTGCAGCGCAGTTTCGGCGCCGGCGCCAGTCACGAACATGCATTCGGGCTTCACACCCCCCAGACCGGCCTGCGTTCACCCTGCCGGCCACGACGGACACGGAGATCGGCGATGAGCAGCACGGGACTGTTGGCAAGCCTGGGACGCAGCTGGTGGGTGCTGGTGGTGTACGGCGTGATCGCGGTGCTGTTCGGCATCAGCGCGTTCGTATGGCCCGGCAGCACGGCGGTGGCGATCGCCTGGGCGTTCGGCGTGATGGCCCTGGCCGAAGGCGTGATCAGCGTGATCGCGCTGTTCCGCAAGGACGTGGCCGTGTCGAAGGGCTGGCTGGCGCTGTACGCCATCGCCTCGATCGCCTTCGGCCTTGTCGCCGTGGCGCATCCGCTGGCGGTCGCTGGCGTGCTGCTGTTGTTCCTGGCGGTGTGGCTGGTCGTCGCGGGCATCTGGCGCATCGTGCTGGCGATCCGCGTACGCAAGGAGATCGAGGGTGAATGGCTGATCGCGCTCAGCGGCGTGCTGGCGATCGCGCTGGGCGTGATGTTCTTCGTCCACCCGGCGGCGGGGCTGGTGACCGTGGCGTTGTGGATCGGCGTGGTCGCGCTGGTCTACGGCGTGTTGCAGATCATTGCCGGCTTCCGCCTGCGCAAGTTGGCCCGGGCGTTCTGAGGCGGCCCTTGCTCCCCGTGTAGGAGCGAGCTTGCTCGCGATCAGGCGCTTCCATGCCGGTTGCGCCTGATCGCGAGCAAGCTCGCTCCTACCTCAAGGCGAAGTCGAGGGCGATGCCGGCGAACACGACCAGCCCGACCCAGTGGTTGTGCAGGAAGGCGCGGAAGCAGGCCTTGCGGTCACGGGCGCGGGCAATGACGAACTCGTACACGACCAGCGCCGCGGCCAACGCCACGCCGGCCCAGTAGTACGAGCCCATGCCGGCGCGCTGGCCGACCAGCACCAGTGCGCTGAAGAACAGCGCGTACAGCACGCCCTGCGCGACCAGGTCGAGCTCGCCGAACAGGATCGCCGTCGACTTGCTGCCCATGCGGATGTCGTCGTCGCGGTCGACCATCGCGTACCAGGTGTCGTAGGCGGTCGCCCAGACGATGTTGGCCGCATACAGCAGCCAGGCCAGCGCCGGCACCTCGCCGCGCACGGCGGCGAAGGCCATCGGGATGCCCCAGCCGAAGGCCAGGCCGAGGTAGACCTGCGGCAGGTAGGTGTAACGCTTGAGGTAGGGGTAACTGGCGGCGAGCAGCACGCCGATGAAGCTCATCCAGACGGTCAGGCGGTTGAGGGTGAGCACCAGTGCGAAAGCCGCCAGCATCAGCACAGCGAACACTGCCAGCGCCTCGCGCCCGCGCACCGCGCCGGTCGCCAGCGGGCGCTCCTTGGTGCGCTCGACGTGCGGGTCGAGCCAGCGGTCGGCGTAGTCGTTGATCACGCAGCCGGCAGAGCGGGTCAGCCAGACGCCGGCGCTGAACACGAACAGGGTCCACAGCGGCGGCATGCCCTCGGCGGCCAGCCACAGGCCCCACCAGGTCGGCCACAGCAGCAACAGCCAGCCGATCGGGCGGTCGCCGCGGACCAGCTGCCAGTACAGCGACAGGCGCGCCTTCCACGGGGCGACGGCGGGGGTTTCGAAGCGTTCGTAACTCATAGTCCAGCGACAGATTCTGACCGATGCGAGGTCGGTTGTTGGTTGATTGGCGCCCCGATGGCGCCAAATGCGGCTCCGGACCGGCCGCGGCAGCCCGTAGCCGGGCATTTGCAGCTAGAATGCCAGCCCCGCGCGGAGCGACTGTGATCGGATTCATCCGGTCAGGCCATTCGCGCAGGATCTTAGCCAGGCGCCCGTAGCTCAGCCGGATAGAGTAGTGGCTTCCGAAGCCATTGGTCGGGGGTTCGAATCCCTCCGGGCGCGCCAAACTCCTTTGTGACCAATCTGTGCCGGGTCCAAGACCCGGTTTGCGAGCTATGGGCGCGGCGTCCATGGCATCGGCTCCAGGAACCCCATAGGGTATATTGACGATTTATACCCCGCGGGGTATAAATCGAAAAAATACCCTGGAGGGGATATGGACCGGAACGCCGTGATTGCGTCACCCGCGCAGTTGGCCGCCGTCCTGCGGGGCCGACGCGACGCATGCGATCTGACCCAGAAGCAGGCGGGCGCCAAGGTGGGATTGCTCCCCAAGACCATCTCCGTGCTGGAATCCGATCCAGGGCGCAGCAGCGTGGCGAGCCTGTTCAAGCTGCTGTCGGCGCTGGACGTCGAACTGGTGCTGCAACCAAAGTCGGGACTGGCGGCGACAACGTCCGGCAAGACGGAGTGGTGAACCGTGCCTCGTCCGCGTAAGCGCAAAGCGCTCGGTGTCTGGATGAACGGGCTGCAGGTTGGCACGTGGGCGCAGCTGTCGAACGGGGAGCATCAGTTTGCGTATGCGACGCAGTGGCTCGACCAACCCGAGTCCCGCCCACTCTCGCTTTCCATGCCGCTGCGAGCCCGATCGCCTTATCGTGGATCCGTCGTTGAAGGATGGTTCGACAACCTCCTGCCCGACAGCCGCGAGATCCGTCAGCGGATGCAGAGCCGGTTCCACACCGCTTCCGCCCGGGCCTTCGACCTGCTGGCCGAGGTTGGGCGGGATTGCGTCGGCGCGGTCCAGTTGTTGCCCGAAGGGCTGGCGCCGGAAGGCGTTCGTCGGATCGACGGTGAGAAGCTGACCGAATCCCAGGTCGCCAACCTGCTGCGGGCGACGCCTGTGGCCGGTGGGGCCGGAAGCGATGCCTCGGACTTGCGCATTTCCCTGGCCGGCGCCCAGGAGAAGACCGCCCTGCTTTGGCATGAAGGCGGATGGCAACGTCCGCTAAACACCACGCCCACGACCCATATCTTCAAGTTGCCCCTGGGGCGCATCGGAAACTTCCAGGGCGACCTGACCACGTCGGTCGAGAACGAATGGTTATGCAGTCGCATCGTGGCAGCGTTCGGCCTGCCTGTTGCGCGCACGGAAATCGGGAACTTCGAGGAGCAGAAGGCGCTGATCGTCGAACGCTTCGACCGGCGCCTGGCGACGGATGGTTCGCATTGGCTGAGGCTGCCGCAGGAAGACCTCTGTCAGGCACTCGATGTGCCGCCCTCCCTGAAATACGAGGCCGATGGAGGGCCCGGCGTCCGGGACATCATGGCACTGCTGCTGGGTTCACGGCTGGCCGGACACGATCGCCTGATGTTCCTCAAGACGCAGGTGGTCTTCTGGCTGCTGTGTGCCACCGATGGGCACGCCAAGAACTTCAGCGTCGCAATCGAACCCGAAGGACGATTTCGCCTTACCCCCCTCTACGACGTGATTTCGGCGTGGCCGCTCATCGGCCGCGGAGCAAATCAGCTCGCGCCGGAGAAAGCCAGGATGGCCATGGCCGCCATCTCCCGGAACCGACACTATCGCTGGGCCGCCATCCAGCCTCGGCACTGGCTGTCCACGGCGCAGACCTGCGGTGTCGACGCAACGGTCATGCAGGGCCTCCTGCGTGAGCTCGTGGAGCAGACGCCGCGGGTCGTTGCGCAGATCGAGTCAATGCTGCTTCCGGGCTTCCCGGAGCATGTCGCCGGCGCCGTTCTTCGCGGCCTGGAACGCAGCGCGGGGCAGCTGGGAGCTGGCCCATAGGGATGGATGATCGGTCCCAGTCGCGCTGCCAGCGGGCAACGACCTTTGTCCTGCAAGGAGGCGGGCCTTATACTGGCGCGGTTTTGGATGTGGCCGGGTCCCCGATCACTCCTTCGTCGAAGGCTTCGCGTGCCCGACCCGGCATGCGCTACAGGTGGGTTTGTGCGCAATTACGACCTTGAGTTCCTTAAGAAATTCTCGATGGTGATCGGCTTCCTGGTGCTGGTCACCGTGGGCCTGATGGTCGCCGCGATGTACGTGCACGACCAGCTGCCGGCGGAAATCAACCCGGACGTGGCCAAGCGCACCGCCGAGCGCATCGCGCCGGTCGGCGCGGTCTACGCCGGTTCCACCGGTGCCGCGGCCCAGGCCGCTGCTTCGGCCGCTGCCGCTGCCAAGGCCGCTTCGCAGGTCGCTTACGGCGGCACCACCGACGGCTCGGTGATCTTCAACAACCTGTGCACCGGCTGCCACACCTCCGGCGCCGGCGGCGCGCCGACGCTGGACAAGGCCCACTGGGCCGAGCGCCTGCCCAAGGGCAAGGACGCCCTGCACAAGCACGCCATCGAAGGCTTCACCGGCACCGCCGGCGTGATGCCGGCCAAGGGCGGCAACCCGGCCCTGACCGACGAGCAGGTCATCGCCACGGTCGACTGGATGCTGGGCAACCTGAAGTAAGTCGGCCCCGACCTGCTTCGAACGACGCCGCCTTCGGGCGGCGTTGTCGTTTCCGGGGCAGGCTCTGGACCGAATGAACTGGCGGGCAGGCGACAAGCCGTTGTCGCCTGCGCTCGTGATAATGCGCGACCGCCCTCAGCCAGACGCGCCATGACCCGTACCCGCCCGACCGCTTTCGTCCTGCTGCTGGCGCCGTGCCTGCTGGCCGGCTGCAGCACTCTGCCCGGTGCCGGCACGGGCGCCATCGCCATCGGTCGCGTGCAAGGAACCGGCGAGCAGAGTCCGCTGCTGGGACAGACGGTGACGGTCGAGGGGGTCGTCAGCCAGCGCGACGGTACCGCCGGTGGCTGGTTCGTGCAGGATGCCGGCGACGGCGACGAGGCGACCTCGGACGCGATCCTGGTGGCCGACGCGCAGACCAACGGCGCCATCCAGCCCAGCGATCGTGTCCGCGTGCGCGGCGTGGTCGTCGAGCAGGCCATTGGACGTGCCAGCCGCACCGCCCTGGAGCAGGCGCAGGTGCAGCGGCTCGGACGCGGCGAGCTGACGCCGGTCGCGGTCGCCGGCGCAGTTCCGGACTGGGAACGCCTCGAAGGCATGACGCTGCGCTTCGATGCACCGCTCCTGCTGGCCGACGGTGGCGACCTGGGCAAACACGGCCGCGTCCTTGCCAGCGTCGGCGAGCGGCTGTGGCAGCCCGCCGAACGCGCCGAGCCTGGCAGCGATGCACTGCGCGCCGTCGTTGCCGACAATGCGCGACGCCAGCTTTGGCTCGAGGCGAACGACGGCACGGCGGCATGGCCCGCCGGACTGGCGCAGGCGCGCGGCGGCAGTCGCCTCGACGGCGTGACCGGCGTGCTCGACCAGGCGCAGTCGGGCTACCGGTTGCAGCTCGGCTCGGCGCCGACTCTGCAGGCGACGGCGCGCCCGCAACCGCCGCAGGTGCCGGGCGACCTGCGCGTGGCCGCGCTGAACCTGGAGAACCTGTTCAACGGCGATGGCCACGGCGGCGGTTTTCCGACTCCGCGCGGCGCACGCACACCGGCCGAACTTACCGCGCAGTTGGCCAAGCACGTCGCCACGATCAACGGCCTGGATGCCGACATCGTCGCGCTGATGGAACTGGAGAACGACGGCTACGGCCGCGACTCCAGCATCGCCTCGCTGGTCGATGCGCTCAATGCCGATGGCGGCACCTGGCGCTACGTCGATGCCGGCCGGGGCCCCGGCGACAACGCGATCCGGGTCGGGTTGATCTATCGCAGCGACCGCGTGCGCACCCAGGGCAAACCGGCGACGCTGCAGGCAGGCCCGTTCGGTCCGCATAGCCGTGTGCCGCTGGCGCAGGCGTTCGTGCCGATGAAATCCGGTCGCGTCGACGGCGCCGCGTTCGTCATCGTCGCCAACCATTTCAAGTCCAAGGGCTGCAGCGGCGCCGAAGCCGATGACCGCGACCAGGGCGACGGTGCCGCGTGCTGGAACGCGACGCGCAGCGAATCGGCACGCCTGCTCGACGACTGGCTCAAGCGCGATCCGACCGACCACGGTGGCGCACGGACGCTGCTGGTCGGCGACTTCAACGCCTACGCACGCGAAGCGCCGCTGCGCTTGCTGGAAGATGCCGGCTGGCGCGACGCGTTCGCCGTTGCCGGCGTCGCCTCGCCTTACAGCTACGTCTATGACGGCGAGTTGGGCCGGCTCGACCACGCCCTGCTCAGCCCGATCCTGGCGCAGCGCCTGCGTGGAGCGGCAGAGTGGCACAGCAATGCCGACGAGCCCGACGGCGCCGGCTATCGTGCCGGTCATGGTGCGGGTGCCGCTGGCCCCGGGCCGTGGCGCAGTTCCGATCACGATCCGCTGCTGCTCGGCTTCGACCTGCGCCAACGCTGACCCCCTCGCACTCGTGGGAGCGAGCTTGCTCGCGATCGGGCGGGTCCGATGCGGGAACGATCGACGGCCCGGATGCGCCCGATCGCGAGCAAGCTCGCTCCTACACCACGGGGATTACGGAGACTGAACCCGGCGCCCCGTATCATTGCCGCATGAACAGTCCCGCGTTCCCCACCGCCGCCGCCACGACGCTGCTGCTGGACGGTCCGGTCGGCGTGCTCGAAGCCACCATTGAAGCGGCCGAGGCGCCTGCGCGCCCGGTCGTCGCCATCGTCTGCCATCCGCTGCCGACCGACGGCGGCACCATGCACAACAAGGTCGTCACGATGACGGCGCGCGCGCTGCGCGAGTCGGGCGTGGCGACGGTGCGCTTCAACTTCCGCGGCGTCGGCGCCTCCACCGGCCACTTCGACCACGGCAACGGCGAAGCCGACGATCTGCGCGCGGTCGCCGCGTGGGTGCGTTCGCAGCGTCCGGACGCGCAGCTGTGGCTGGCCGGTTTCAGCTTCGGCTCCTACATCACCCTCAAGTGCGCGGCCGAACTCAAGCCGGGCATGCTGATCTCGATCGCACCGCCGGCCGCCGGCCGCAGCTGGGACTTCAGCACGCTGGTGCCGCCGGAGTGCCCGTGGCTGGTGATCCAGGGCGAATCTGACGAGATCGTCGACCCGCAGGCGGTCTACGCCTGGATCGACAGCCTCAAGCAGCTGCGGCAGCCGCCGGAGCTGGTGAAAATGCCCGACACCAGCCACTTCTTCCATCGCCGCCTGATCGATCTGCGCGGCGTGATCAAGCACGGCGTCAAGCCCTACCTGCCACTGGAACAGGCGCCGCAGGACGCATGAGCACCGAGCCATTGGCCGCGCCTGCGTCGCCGTCCAAGCAGTACGCCGCCGGAGTCGCCCGCGGCGACTGGAACGACGATCCCGCCCAGCATGCGGCGTTGCGCGAACTCGACCGCGTCCATGCCACGCTGCTGGCGCCGCGCAAGCGCGGGCTGCTCGACAGGCTGCTCGGGCGCAAGCAGGAGGCGCCGAAAGGGTTGTACCTGTGGGGCGGCGTGGGGCGTGGAAAGACCTTCCTGATCGACATGTTCTATGAGTCGTTGGACATGGATGCGGCCACAGGCCGCGCCGATGCCCCTCTCCCGCATGGCGGGAGAGGGGAGGGCCGTTCGCAAAGCGAACGGTGGGGTGAGGGCAAGGGCGCCGATGCGACCATCGGCAAGCGCCGCACCCATTTCCACCGCTTCATGCGTGAAGTCCATGCGCAGCTGCGCGCGCATGCCGGCGAAAGCGATCCGCTGTCGGCGATCGCGCGCCAGTGGGGGCAGGAGCTGCGCGTGCTGGTGCTCGACGAATTCTTCGTCAACGACATCGGCGACGCGATGCTGCTCGGCCGCCTGCTCGAGCGCCTGTTCGCCGAGGGCGTGGCACTGGTCACCACGTCCAACACCGAACCGCGCAACCTCTACAAGGACGGCCTGCAGCGCGCCAGCTTCGTGCCGGCGATCGCGCAGCTGGAACGGCATTGCCGCGTGCTCCATCTCGACAGCGCCCACGATTACCGGCTGCGCGCGCTGACCCGCTCGCCGGTGTACCGCGCGCCTCTCGACGCCGCGTCCGACACTTGGCTGGGTGAGCGCTGGCATGAGTTGACGGCAACCTGCCCGCGCGAAGAAGGTCCGCTGGTCATCGACGGCCGCGAGATCCCGGTGCGGGCACTGGCCGAAGGCCATGCCTGGTTCGATTTCGCCGCGCTGTGCGAGGGCCCGCGCGCGGCCAGCGACTACATCGAGATCGCCACCGAGTGCCACACGGTGCTGGTGGGCTCCATTCCGCTGTTCGACGGCAGCAACGACGACCCGGCGCGACGCTTCGTCCACCTGATCGACGAGCTCTACGACCGCCACGTCAACCTGGTCTGCACCGCGGCGGTGGTTCCGACCGCGCTGTATGCCGGCAACAAGCTCGCCCACGCATTCGAGCGCACCGCCTCGCGTCTGATAGAGATGCAGTCGGCCGAGTACCTGGCGCTGGAGCACCGGGGCTGAGGCTGCCGTCTTTGGGCGTGGGCCTCAGATCGCCGACTTGCGCGCACCGCGCCCGCGCATCGCCGCGAGCACGGCATAGACCATCACCAGCGCCGTCAGCGACAGCGCGATGGCCAGCCATTCGTTCTCGCTGAGCGTGGCCAGGATCGCGGCCATGGTCAGCACCGCCACGCCGGGCACCAGCGGGCCACCGACCAGCACCAGCGGCTCGCCCTGCCCGCGCAGATCGATCTGCTGGGCCCGCCAGGCCGACACGGCGACCGCGGCGAACACCAGGCAGATCGCGCCACCGGAGATCAGCGCCAGCGTCTCGAAGCTGCCGGCCACGGCCAGCACGATGGCCACGCCGGCATGGGCGAACAGGCCCAGCATCGGCACGCGATGGCGCAGGTCGACCAGGCCGAACGGCCGCGGCAGGAAGCCGTCGCGACCGAGCGCGAACAGCAGCCGCGACGACGAGAACAGGTTGCCCATCAGGAAGCCGAGCATCGACACGCAAGCGGTGACCAGCAGCAAGGTGCGGCCCGGGTTCCACAACGCGTGGGCGGCGTCGGCGATGGGCGCGTCGCTGGCCGGCAGGTCGGCGCCGAGCACGCCCTGGCACACAGCCTGGATGCCGATATAGAGCAGGACCACGATCACTATCGCGCTCATGGTCGCCCGTGGCACGTGCTTGGCGGGGTCGCGCACCTCGCCCGAGGGGACCAGCGCGGTTTCCATGCCGGCGTAGGCGAACACCACCAGCACCAGCGATGAGCCCAGCGCCGGCCAGGAAGGCACCGCCGTCCAGTCGAAGCTGACCTGCTGCCAGTCGACGAAGAACAGGCCCAGCGTCGCCAGCAGGAACAACGGCGTCAGCTTCAACGTCGCCAGCATCACGATCATGCGCGCGCCAAGCTTGACGCCGAACGCGTTGAGCGCGAACAGCGCGCTGTACACCGCGGCGATCAGCAGCGCGCGCGGCGAGGGCTGCGAGAACTGCGGGAAGGCTTGCGCGACCTGGCTGCTCAGCGCCGCGGCGACGCCGGCGCTGGAGGCGACGTTGCAGATCCACATCAGGGCGCCGGTGAGGAAGCCAGCGAACGGGCCAAAGCACGCGGTGACGTAGGTATAGGGCCCGCCGGTTGCCGAGGCGCGGCTGCCGACGGCGGCGAAGCACAGCGCGATCGGAATGATCGCCACGGCACCGGCGACGAAGGCCAACGGCGCGACCTTGCCCATGCGCGCGGCCAGCAACGCCGGCAGCATGAATATGCCGGCGCCGACGATGATGTTGATGATCGAAGCGCCCAGCTGGAAGGATCCGAGCGAGCGGACCAGCGCGGCCTCGCCCCGTTGCGACGTATCGGGGGCGGTGCTGGCGGTTTCCGTCATTGGGCTTGCATCGGTCCGGGCTTGCGGGGGAGGGTCGCACACAGGCACCGGGGATGTCTAAGCTTGCGCTGCCCCCACACCCGCTCCCTCCCCCCGCGGGAGGGAGACTCAAGGACGATTCCCCCGTGAACCTTGCCCTGTTCGATTTCGACGGCACCATCACCACGCGCGCGATGTTCGCCGACTTCATGGGCCACGCAGTTGCCCCCAGGCGACTGGCCATCGGCCGGATCGTGCTGGCGCCGATGCTGGTCGGCTACAAGCTGGGCATGGTCAGCGCCAACCGCGTGCGCTCGCGCGTGGTCGATTTCGGTTTCCGCGGCGCCGACCTGGCCCATGTCCAGGCGGCGGGCGAGCGCTTCGCGCGCGAGGTGCTGCCGGCGGTGCTGCGGCCGAAGGCGCTGGAACGCATTGCCTGGCACAAGGCGCAGGGCGACAAGGTCGTGGTCGTCTCCGGCGCGTTCGATCTGTATCTGTCGCACTGGTGCGCGCAGCACGGCCTGGAGCTCTTGTGCTCATCGCTGGAATCCAATGATGGCGTCATGACCGGCCGCTATGACGGCGAGCAGTGCGCTGGCGAGGAGAAGGCGCGACGCGTGCGCGAGCGTTACGACCTGGCCGGCTTTCCGGTCATCTATGCCTATGGGGATACGCACGAAGACCTGGATCTGCTCGAACTCGCCGACCGGAGGTATTACCGCTGGCGCGAAGTGGCGTGATTGTCCGGAGCAACGTCCATGGGTTCCCGCCTTCGCGGGAATGACGAGCATCAGAGCAACGACGCTGGGTCCCCGCCTTCGCGGG
>NZ_JBDGKY010000029.1:0-34469 GCF_057656135.1 Lysobacter sp. Soil_N_23 | reverse complement strand
CCGCACCGTCGGCGCCGGCGTGGTGGCGAAGATCATCAAGTGACGAATTGACCCGGGCGCGCGCAAGCGCGCCCGGCTTTGTCAATTCGTCATCCCCGCGAAGGCGGGGATCCAGGGACGTTGGTTTTGAAGTTGCTGTTGTTCCAGGCCCGAAAGAGCAGGGCAACAGCAACGTCAAAATGGGTTCCGGCTTCCGCCGGAATGACGGACCCCGGGGACTTGAGGGGCCTGAACAGCCCCACCTGACCGACTCCCAGCGCGTGCTTGCACAACCTGTGGATATCCGGTTAGAATGCACGACCACTGCGGACCTTCCTTCAAGAAGGCCTCGCAACCAGCGAAATGAGGTGCAGGACGCGCCTCGTATTCGCCAGACATGGACATGTCGCACGGCAACGCTCCGTACGTTCTGGGCCCTCGGGCTTCCAAGGAACGCTAAACGGGGCGCTTCGTGCGTTCTACTCCACCGTCTGGGCGGATCGGGAAACCGGTCTGCCTTGTTTTTTCAGGCAGGGAAGCTCCGGAGCGAGGGTGCAGCTCCGGGGTGTTTGCGTATTCCAGGGGTTCGGCACACCCAGAAGCCGGCCCGTCGCTCTTTTAACGTAAGGAATTCCGTCATGGCGGACCAAAAGATCCGAATCCGGCTCAAAGCGTACGATCATCGCCTGATCGACCGCTCGGCCAGCGAGATCGTCGAGACGGCCAAGCGGACCGGCGCGCAAGTGCGCGGCCCGATCCCGCTGCCGACCAAGATCGAGCGCTACACCATCCTCGTTTCGCCGCATGCCGACAAGGATGCGCGTGACCAGTACGAGACCCGCACGCACAAGCGCGTGCTGGACATCGTCGACCCCAACGACAAGACCGTGGACGCGCTGATGAAGCTCGAACTCGCGGCTGGCGTTGACGTGCAGATCAAGCTGACCTGAGGCCACCACCATGACCGCGAAGAAATATTCGTTGGGCATCGTCGGTCGCAAGGCCGGCATGAGCCGCTTCTTCACTGAAGACGGCAAGTCGGTTCCCGTGACCCTCATCGAGGCCACTCCGAACCGGATCACCCAGATCAAGACCCAGGAAACCGACGGCTACAGCGCCGTGCAGGTGACTGTCGGTGTGCGCCGCGCTGCGCTCATCAACAAGCCCGAAGCCGGTCACCTCGCCAAGGCGAAGGTGGAAGCCGGTCGCGGCCTGTGGGAACTGCGTGTTGAAGACGACCAGATCAACGGTTTCGAAATCGGCGGCGAGATCAAGGCCGACATCTTCGAAGCCGGCCAGCTGGTCGACGTCCAGGGCGTCACCAAGGGCAAGGGCTTCCAGGGCACGATCAAGCGCTGGAACTTCACCATGGGCGACGCGACGCACGGTAACTCGCTGTCGCACCGCTCGCCGGGCTCCATCGGCCAGCGCCAGACGCCGGGCCGTGTGTTCCCGGGCAAGAAGATGGCCGGCCACATGGGCGCGGTTACCCAGAGCACGCAGCGCCTGGAAGTGGTCAAGGTCGACGCAGAGCGTGGCCTGATCGCGATCAAGGGTGCGGTGCCGGGCGCGCCGGGCGGCGACGTCATCGTGCGTCCCTCGAGCAAGGCATAAGGAGAGATGACGATGGAACTCGCCATCAACAACAGTACCAAGACGCTGTCGGTCTCCGACGCGATCTTCGGCCGCGAATTCAGCGAAGACCTGGTCCACCAGGTGGTCGTTGCCTACCGCAATGCCGGTCGTGCCGGTACCAAGGCGCAGAAGACCCGTTCGGAAGTCAACGGCACCACCAAGAAGTCGAAGAAGCAGAAGGGCGGCGGTGCGCGTCATGGCGCGCTGACGGCTCCGATCTTCGTCGGCGGCGGCGTGACCTTCGCGGCCAAGCCGCGCAGCTTCGCGCAGAAGGTCAACCGCAAGATGTACCGCGCCGCGATGGCCGCGATCCTGTCCGAGCTCAACCGCCAGGGCCGCATCATGGTCGTCGAGTCGTTCGACCTCGACGCGCCGAAGACGCAGGGCCTGATCGCCAAGCTCAAGGGCCTGGAAGTCGGTCGTCGTCCGCTGATCGTCACCGAGGACGCTTCCGAGAACCTGTACCTCTCGGCTCGCAACCTGCCGTACGTCGAAGTGCGTGACGTCCAGGGCCTGGATCCGGTCAGCCTCGTCGGCGCCGATTCGGTCGTGGTCACCGCTGACGCCGTCAAGAAGATCGAGGAGTGGCTGGCATGAACGAGGCCAAGCTCTACAACATCATCCGTGCGCCGCGCGTGTCCGAAAAGACCGCACGTCTGCAGGAAGTTTCCAACCAATACGTCTTCGAAGTCGCGACGGACGCTACCAAGGCCGACATCAAGGTCGCCGTGGAAAAGCTGTTCGAAGTCAAGGTCGAGGCAGTCAACGTGGTCAACGTGAAGGGCAAGAACAAGTCCTTCAAGTTCCGCTCTGGCAGCCGCGGCGACTGGCGCAAGGCGTACGTGACGCTGGCCGAAGGCCAGTCGATCGACGTGATGGCCAAGGCCTGAGGAAAGACCCATGGCATTGATGACTTTCAAGCCCACCTCCCCCGGCCGCCGCAGCGCGGTTCGCGTGGTGACCCCGGGCCTGCACAAGGGCGCGCCGCACGCGGCGCTCGTCGAGAAGCAGGGCAAGACCGGCGGTCGTAACCACCACGGCCGGATCACCACCCGCCACGTCGGCGGTGGTCACAAGCAGCATTACCGCATCATCGACTTCAAGCGCGACAAGGAAGGCATTCCGGCGCGCGTCGAGCGCATCGAATACGACCCGAACCGCACCGCTCACATCGCGCTGCTGTGCTACGTCGACGGTGAGCGCCGTTACATCATCGCCCCCAAGGGCCTGAAGGACGGTGACCAGGTGATCGCGGGCCGTGACGCCCCGATCAAGGTCGGCAACACGCTGCCGCTGACCAACATCCCGGTCGGTTCCACCGTGCATTGCATCGAGATGAAGCCGGGCAAGGGCGCCCAGCTGGCCCGCGCCGCAGGCGCTGGCGTGCAGCTGATCGCTCGCGAGCAGGGCTACGCCACGCTGCGTCTTCGCTCCGGCGAAATGCGCAAGGTGCCGGCCGAGTGCCGCGCCACCATCGGCGAAGTCGGCAACGACGAGCACAACCTCGAGAAGCTGGGCAAGGCTGGCGCCAAGCGCTGGCGCGGCGTCCGTCCGACCGTTCGCGGTGCGGCCATGAACCCGGTCGACCATCCGCACGGCGGTGGTGAGGCCAAGGCTGGTCAGGGCAACCCGCACCCGGTCACCCCGTGGGGTGTTCCGACCAAGGGTTACAAGACCCGCAAGAACAAGCGCACCCAGCAGTTCATCGTGCGCGATCGCAGGAGCTAATCGGCCATGGCACGTTCACTGAAGAAAGGCCCGTTCGTCGACCACCATCTGATCAAGAAGGTCGAGACCGCGGGTAACAACAAGAAGCCGATCAAGACCTGGTCGCGTCGTTCGATGATCCTGCCGGAGATGGTGGGTTTCACCATCGCCGTGCACAACGGCAAGAACCATATTCCGGTGCTCGTCAACGAGAACATGGTTGGCCACAAGCTTGGCGAGTTCGCCCTGACCCGTACCTTCAAGGGTCACGGCGGCGACAAGAAGTCGGGCAAGTAAGGAGATGACCATGGAAGCGAAAGCCATCCTGCGCACCGCGCGCATCTCCCCGCAGAAGGCCCGTCTGGTCGCTGACCAGGTTCGTGGCCTGTCGGCCGAGCGCGCCATCAACCTGCTGAAGTTCTCGGACAAGAAGGCTGCCCAGATGATCCGCAAGGTCGTCGAGTCCGCCATCGCCAATGCCGAGAACAACCAGGGCGCCGACATCGACGAGCTCAAGGTCAAGACCATCATGGTTGACGAAGGTCCCGCACTGAAGCGCTTCATGGCGCGTGCAAAGGGCCGCGGCACCCGCATCCTCAAGCGCACCAGCCACATCACTGTGGTTGTTGGCGCGGGCAAGTAAGGCGGAGTCAGACAATGGGTCATAAAGTACATCCGACTGGCATCCGCCTTGGCATCTCCAAGGATTGGAATTCCAAGTGGTTTGCCAACAAGAAGCAGTACGCCGAGTTCCTGGCGGCGGACCTCAAGGTCCGCGACCTGCTGCGCAAGAAGCTGGCCCAGGCCGGCATCTCCAAGATCTTCATCGAGCGTCCGGCGAACAACGCCCGCGTGACGATCCACACCGCCCGTCCGGGCGTGGTGATCGGCAAGCGTGGTGAGGACATCGAGAAGCTGCGCAAGGAAGTGAGCGCGGTGATGGGCGTCCCGGCGCACATCAACGTGACCGAGGTCCGCAAGCCGGAACTCGACGCGCAGCTGGTCGCCGAGTCGATCGCCCAGCAGCTGGAGCGCCGCATCATGTTCCGTCGCGCGATGAAGCGCGCTGTCGGCAACGCGATGCGCCTGGGTGCCCTGGGCATCAAGGTCAACGTCGCCGGCCGTCTGAATGGCGCCGAGATCGCGCGTTCGGAGTGGTACCGCGAAGGTCGCGTTCCGCTCCACACGCTGCGTGCCGACATCGACTATGGCTTCGCTGAAGCCAAGACGACCTACGGCATCATCGGCATCAAGGTATGGGTCTACAAGGGCGAGATCTTCGATTTCTCCCAGGTCGGCCAGGAAAAGCAGGACGACTCGCCGCGCAGCGATCGCGGTGACCGTGGTGACCGCGGTGATCGCAGCGACCGTCCGGGCCGTTCGGCCCGCGAACAGAGGTAATCGACCATGTTGCAACCCAAGCGAACCAAGTACCGCAAGGTACACAAGGGCCGCAATGAGGGCCTGAGCTGGAACGGCAATGCCGTCAGCTTCGGCGAGTACGGCCTGAAGGCAACGGCGCACGGTCAGCTGACCGCGCGCCAGATCGAGGCTGCACGTCGTTCCATCAGCCGTTACGTCAAGCGTGGCGGCAAGATGTGGATCCGCGTGTTCCCCGACAAGCCGATCACCAAGAAGCCGATCGAAGTCCGAATGGGCTCCGGTAAGGGCAACGTCGAGTACTGGGTCGCACAGATCCAGCCTGGTCGCATGATTTACGAGATCGAAGGTGTTGCCGAGGACATTGCGCGTGAAGCGTTCCGTCTGGCCGCCGCCAAGCTCTCGGTGACCACCACTTTCGTGACCCGGACGGTGCGCTAATGGAACTCAAGCAACTTCGCGAGAAGTCGGCCGACGAACTGAAGGCCCACCTGGTCGAGCTGCACAAGGAGGGCTTCGCCCTGCGCATGCAGAAGGCCACCGGCCAGCTCGCCAAGACCCACGATGCACGCCGTGTACGCCGCGAGATCGCTCGCGTCAACATGCTGCTCGGCGAGAAGAAGTAAGGACCCTGCAATGACCGACAACAATACAGACAAGGCGCTGCGCACGGTTGAAGGCCGGGTCGTCAGCAACAAGATGGACAAGACCGTCACCGTGCTCGTCGAGCGCCAGGTCAAGCACGCGCTGTACGGCAAGTACATCCGTCGCTCGACCAAGCTCCACGCCCATGACGCCGATAACGCCTGCAAAGAAGGCGATATCGTGCGAGTGAAGGAGATTGCTCCGATGTCCAAGACCAAGAACTGGAGCGTGGTTGAAATCGTCAGCCGCGCGGCCGAATAAGAGGAGGCTGAACCATGATCCAGATGCAAAGCTACCTCGACGTCGCCGACAATTCCGGTGCCAAGGAAGTGATGTGCATTAAGGTGCTCGGCGGCTCCAAGCGCCGTTACGCCGGCATCGGCGACATCATCAAGGTCACCGTGAAGGACGCGATCCCGCGTGGCAAGGTCAAGAAGGGCGACGTCTATGACGCCGTCGTGGTCCGCACCCGCAAGGGCGTTCGTCGCCCGGACGGTTCGCTGATCCGCTTCGACGGCAATGCCGCCGTGCTCCTGAACAACAAGCAGGAACCGATCGGTACCCGCATCTTCGGGCCTGTGACCCGCGAGCTGCGTACCGAGAAGTTCATGAAGATCGTCTCGCTCGCTCCTGAAGTGCTCTGAGCGGAGGAATTAATATGAACCGTATCCGCAAGGGCGATCAGGTGATCGTCACCGCCGGCAAGGACAAGGGCAAGAAGGGCGACGTTGTGCGCGTACTCGGCGAGAAGGTCGTCGTGTCGAACATCAACATCGTCAAGCGCCACACCAAGCCGAACCCGCAGGCTGGCCAGCCTGGCGGCGTGGTCGAGCGCGAAGCGCCGATCCACATTTCCAACGTGATGCTTTTCAACCCTGCCACTGGCAAGGGCGAGCGCATCGGTTTCAAGGTGCTGGAGGATGGACGCAAACTGCGTGTGTTCCGCTCCAGCGGTGAGGCGGTTGACGCCTAAGGAATGCTGATATGACCACCCGGCTTGAAAAGTTCTACAAGGACGAAGTCGTCCCGTCGCTGACCAAGAAGTTCGGTTACAAGAACCCGATGGAAGTGCCGCGCCTTTCCAAGATCACGATCAACATGGGCGTCGGCGAAGCCGCGACCAACAAGAAGATCCTGGAAAACGCCGTTGCCGACCTGACCAAGATCGCCGGCCAGAAGCCGATCGTGACCAAGTCCCGCGTGTCGGTGGCTTCGTTCAAGATCCGCGACGGTTGGCCGATCGGTTGCAAGGTGACGCTGCGCCGCGCCCAGATGTTCGAGTTCCTGGACCGCCTGATCAACATCTCGCTGCCCCGCGTGCGTGACTTCCGCGGCGTGTCGGGTCGTTCGTTCGACGGCCGTGGCAACTACAACATGGGCGTGAAGGAACAGATCATCTTCCCGGAAATCGACTTCGACCAGGTCGACGCCCTGCGTGGCATGGACATCGCGATCACCACGACCGCGAAGACCGACGCCGAAGCCAAGGCACTGCTGGAAGCCTTCCGCTTCCCGTTCCGCAACTGATCCAATAGGACTGACACAATGGCTAAGACCTCCATGGTCAACCGCGAGATCAAGCGGGCCAAGCTTGCCAAGCAGCACGGCAGCAAGCGCGAAGCACTGAAGAAGATCATCTCCAGCCAGACGGCCTCGTACGAGGACAAGATGGATGCAGTGGTCAAGCTGCAGAAGCTGCCGCGTGACTCCTCGCCGAGCCGCCAGCGCACCCGTTGCGTGCTCTCGGGCCGTCCGCGTGGCGTCTACCGCAAGTTCGGCCTCGGCCGCAACATGCTGCGCAAGGCGACCATGAACGGCGACGTTCCGGGTCTGCGCAAGGCCAGCTGGTAACAAAACGCGCCGGCAAGTCTGCTAGACTTGCCGGCTCGCTCGTTCCAAGGCACTCCGGCCGGAAGGGCGGGGTGCCGGTCGTTTGGGGGTTTGCCTCTTTTCGGCCTGTTTTGCCGCCCTCACGGGCATACAACTGAATTCGCAATCCCGCGGATATCGGTGCTACTCATAGGTAATTAATCATGAGCATGACTGATCCCATCGCCGACATGCTGGTCCGCATCAAGAATGCGGCCGCTGTTCGCAAGCAGACGGTGAAGATGCCGTCGTCCAACATCAAGGTGGCCATCGCCAAGGTGCTCAAGGACGAGGGTTACATCCTGGACTCGCGCGTGACCCCGGTCAGCGCCGGCAAGTCCGAACTCGAAATCTCGCTGAAGTACTACGAAGGCAAGCCGGTGATCGAGCGCCTGGAGCGCTTCTCCCGTTCGGGCCTGCGCCAGTACCGCGGCAAGTCGGAGCTGCCCAAGGTCCTGGGCGGCCTCGGCATCGCCATCATCTCCACCTCGAAGGGCATCATGACCGATGCGCAGGCGCGCCAGCAGGGCGTCGGCGGTGAAGTCCTGTGCTTCGTGGCTTAAGGGAGGAATAGACATGTCCCGAGTTGCCAAGAAGCCGGTTGCCCTCCCGAAGGGCGTCGAGCTGAACATCCAGGCTGATTCGATCAGCGCCACGGGCCCGAAGGGCACCCTGTCGGTCGCCAAGCCGGCCGCCATCGCGGTCAAGCTCGAGGACGGCCACGCCGTGTTCTCGACCGAAGACGCCGCGCTGATCCCGCTGACCGGCACCCTGCGCGCCATCCTCGCCAACCTGGTGAAGGGCGTGTCGGAAGGCTTCGAGCGCAAGCTCGAGCTGGTCGGCGTCGGTTACCGTGCCGCCATGCAGGGCAAGGACCTGAGTCTGTCGCTCGGTTTCTCGCACCCGGTCCTGTTCCAGGCCCCGGAAGGCATCACCATCGCCACCCCGACCCAGACCGAGATCCTGGTCCAGGGCGCGGACAAGCAGCGCGTCGGTGAAGTTGCGGCCAAGATCCGCGGCTTCCGTCCGCCGGAGCCGTACAAGGGCAAGGGCGTGAAGTACGCCGGCGAAGTCATCATCCGCAAGGAAGCCAAGAAGGCCTAATCGGTCCTTCAGCTTTCGGAGACATAGAAATGAACAAGAACATTGCTCGCCTGCGCCGCGCCAAGTCCACCCGTTCGCACATCCGCGAACTCGGCGTGCCGCGTCTGACCGTGCTCCGCACCGGTCAGCACCTGTACGCCCAGGTCTTCACCGCCGACGGCTCCAAGGTCCTGGCTTCGGCTTCGACCGTCCAGGCCGACGTCAAGGAAGGCCTGAAGAACGGCAAGAACTCCGACGCTGCCATCAAGGTCGGTCGCGCGATCGCCGAGAAGGCCAAGGCTGCCGGTATCGAGAAGGTCGCATTCGACCGCTCGGGCTACCGCTACCACGGTCGCATCAAGGCGCTGGCCGATGCCGCTCGCGAGGGCGGCCTGCAGTTCTAAGGCTTGAATGCGTGGGGCCTCGGCCCCACGCAGAAGTTTCCCCGCCGGCACGGGTCTGTGTCGGGCGCGTCTCCGGGTTCCCGGCTTCGCGAAACACCCGCGGTAATTCACAACCATAAGCGGCCACGCCGCAAATCCTTCAACTAACGAGTATTCGAAATGGCAGAAGAACAACGTGCACCGCGGGGTCGTGATCGCGACCGCAACCGCGAAGAAATCGACGATGGCATGATCGAGAAGCTGATCGCGGTCAACCGCGTCAGCAAGACCGTCAAGGGCGGTCGCCAGTTCACCTTCACCGCACTGACGGTGGTGGGCGACGGCAACGGCAAGGTCGGCTTCGGTTACGGCAAGGCACGCGAAGTGCCGGTCGCCATCCAGAAGTCGATGGAATATGCCCGCAAGAGCATGAACAACGTCGACCTGAACAACGGCACCCTGTGGCACTCGGTCAAGGCCGGCCACGGCGCAGCCCGCGTGTTCATGCAGCCGGCTTCCGAAGGTACCGGCGTGATCGCCGGCGGCGCGATGCGCGCTGTCCTGGAAGCGGTGGGCGTGAAGAACGTGCTGGCCAAGGCCGTCGGTTCGCGCAACCCCATCAACCTCGTTCGCGCCACCCTCAAGGGCCTGGGCGACATGCACTCGCCGGCGAAGATTGCCGCCAAGCGTGGCAAGAAGGTGGAGGAGCTGAACCATGGCTAAGACTGAAGCCACCACGAGCGGCACCGTCAAGGTGCGCCTGGTCAAGGGTCTGCGTGGCACCCAGTCGCGTCACCGCCTGTCGGTGCGTGCGCTGGGCCTGAACAAGCTCAACGATGTGCGTGTACTGAAGGACAGCCCGCAGGTTCGCGGTCTGATCAATCAGCTCCACTACCTCGTCAAAGTCGAGGAGTAATCGACATGCGTCTCAACACTCTGCAACCCGCTGAAGGCGCCCGCCAGGAGCGCACCCGTGTCGGCCGTGGTATCGGTTCGGGCCTGGGCAAGACCTGCGGCCGCGGCCACAAGGGCTCGTTCGCGCGCTCCGGCAAGGGCAAGATCAAGGCTGGCTTCGAAGGCGGCCAGATGCCCATGCAGCGTCGCCTGCCCAAGATCGGCTTCCGTTCGAAGCTGCTCAAGGACACCGCCGAAGTGATGATGTACCAGCTGGAAAAGCTGGAAGCCGGCGAGATCGACTTCGCAGCGCTCAAGGCCGCCAAGCTGGTGCACAGCACCGCCAAGCAGGCCCGGATCGTCAAGAAGGGCGAGATCACCAAGAAGTTCGTACTCAAGGGCGTGGCCGTCACGGCCGGCGCCAAGGCCGCTATCGAAGCGGCCGGCGGCAAGGTCGAGGAGTAAGGACTAGATGGCGCGCAGCGGTAGCAATGCAGTTGCCGGTATCGGTGGCGGGCTCGGGAAGTTCACCGAGCTCCGTCAGCGCCTGCTGTTCGTCGTCGGTGCCCTGATTGTCTACCGCATCGGTTGCTACATCCCGGTGCCGGGCGTCAATCCGGAGGCGATGCTCCAGTTGATGGAGACCCAGAAGGGCACCATCGTGGACATGTTCAACATGTTCTCCGGTGGCGCCCTGCATCGCTTCAGCCTGTTCGCGCTCAATGTCATGCCGTACATCTCGGCATCGATCATCGTGCAGCTGCTGGTGCAGATCGTGCCGAGCCTGAAGGCCATCCAGAAGGAAGGCGAGTCGGGCCGTCGCAAGATCAACCAGTGGTCGCGCATGGGTGCGATCCCGCTGGCCGTGTTCCAGGCCTGGGGTATCGCCACGGCCCTCCAGGCCGGCGGCGCCAGCCAGGGCATCGCGGTGGTCTACAACCCGGGTCCGGGCTTCATCCTGACCGCGGTGATCGCGTTGACCGCGGGCACCATGTTCCTGATGTGGCTGGGCGAGCAGGTTACGGAAAGGGGTATCGGCAACGGCGTCTCGCTGATCATCTTCTCGGGCATCGTCGCGGGCCTGCCCGCCGCCGTCATCGGCATGTTCGAGCAGATCCGCAACGGCGACATGAGCGCCCTGGTGGCCATCGCGGTCGTCGCCATCGTGGTGGGTTTCACCTACTTCGTGGTGTTCGTCGAGCGCGGCCAGCGCCGGATCACGGTCAACTATGCCCGCCGCAGCGGCGGTCGCAGTGCCTACCAGAACCAGTCCTCGTTCCTGCCCCTGAAGCTGAACATGTCGGGCGTCATTCCGGCCATCTTCGCCTCGAGCATCGTGATGTTCCCGGCGACGGCGGCAAACTGGTTCAGCCAGGGCAACACCGGTTCGACCCTGCACCGCGTTAGCCAGTGGCTGAACCCGGGTGAGCCGCTGCACATGATCCTGTATGCGGGTCTGATCGTCGGCTTTGCGTTCTTCTACACCGCACTGGTGTTCAACTCGCAGGAAACGGCCGATAATCTCAAGAAGTCGGGCGCGCTGATCCCGGGCATCCGTCCGGGCAAGTCGACCGCCGACTATATTGATGGTGTGCTGACCCGCCTGACGGCGGCCGGCGCGATCTACCTGGTCCTCGTGTGCCTCCTCCCGGAGGTCATGCGTACTGAACTGGGCACCTCGTTCTACTTCGGCGGCACCTCGCTGCTGATCGTGGTCGTGGTTGTCATGGATTTCATCGCCCAGATCCAGGCTCATCTGATGTCGCATCAGTACGAGAGCCTGCTGAAGAAGGCGAACTTGAAGGGCGGCTCGCGCGGCGGTCTCGCGCGCGGGTGAATCCGGACCGTTCCGCGCGCCAGAGTAGCGCGCGGGGTCGGGGCAGGGCGGCTAGCCGCCTTGTCCCAGCCAGTCCAGATTCGTCGCCGGAGCATGGGCACACTCCCCATGCCGGGCTTTGCTGCGCCTCCGGGCGCGGTAGGGCTTCCTATTAACCCGAGACCTTAGTATACTTTCCAGTTCACTCCGCCGGGATTAATCCCCCCGGCCGCCAATCAGTTGGAGATCGCGTTATGGCGCGTATTGCGGGCGTCAATCTGCCTGCCCAGAAGCATGTCTGGGTTGGGCTCCAGAGCATTTACGGCATCGGCCGTACCCGTTCCAAGAAGGTCTGTGTCTCGGCTGGCGTCACCGCCACCACCAAGATCCGCGACCTTTCCGAGCCGGAAGTCGAGCGCCTGCGCGCCGAAGTCGGCAAGTACGTTGTCGAGGGCGACCTGCGTCGCGAAATCGGCATCGCCATCAAGCGTCTGATGGACCTGGGCTGCTTCCGCGGCCTGCGTCACCGTCGCGGCCTGCCGCTTCGCGGCCAGCGCACCCGGACCAATGCACGTACCCGCAAGGGCCCGCGCAAGGCCATCAGGAAGTAAGGGACACAGACCATGGCTAAGCCGGCTGCTGCCAAAACCAAGAAGAAGATCAAGCGCGTCGTCACCGACGGCATCGCCCACGTCCACGCTTCTTTCAACAACACCATCATCACGATCACCGACCGCCAGGGCAACGCGCTCTCGTGGGCGACCTCGGGCGGCGCGGGTTTCCGCGGTTCCCGCAAGTCGACCCCGTTCGCCGCCCAGGTGGCTGCCGAAAAGGCAGGCCGTGCTGCGCTCGACTACGGCGTGAAGTCGCTGGAAGTGCGCATCAAGGGTCCGGGTCCGGGCCGTGAGTCCGCCGTTCGTTCGCTGAACAACGTCGGTTACAAGATCATGAACATCATCGACGTGACGCCTATCCCGCACAACGGGTGCCGTCCGCCGAAGAAGCGTCGCGTCTGAGGAGCTGAAGAAAAATGGCTCGTTATATTGGTCCCACCTGTAAGCTCGCTCGTCGCGAAGGCGCCGACCTCGGCTTGAAGTCGTCCGCTCGCGCACTTGATTCCAAGTGCAAGCTCGAGCAGAAGCCCGGCCAGCATGGCCCGACCGCCCGCAAGGGCAAGCTGTCCGATTACGCCACCCAGCTTCGCGAGAAGCAGAAGGTCAAGCGTATCTACGGTCTGCTGGAGCGTCAGTTCCGCAACTACTACAAGAAGGCCTCGACCAAGAAGGGCAACACGGGTGAAAACCTGCTGCAGCTCCTCGAGACCCGCCTTGACAACGTCGTCTACCGCATGGGTTTCGCGGTGACGCGTCCGGCCGCCCGCCAGCTGGTTTCGCACCGCGGCGTCACGGTCAACGGCAAGTCGGTCAACCTGCCTTCGTACCAGGTCAAGGCTGGCGACGCGATCGCGCTGGCCGAACGCGCCCAGAAGCAGCTCCGCGTGCAGGAATCCCTGACCGTGGCGCAGCAGATGGACCTCTCGCCGTCGTGGGTTGAAGTCGACAGCAAGAAGTTCGCTGGTGTGTTCAAGGCTGTTCCGGATCGTGCTGACCTGCCGCAAGACATCAATGAAGCGCTGATCGTCGAGCTGTACTCGAAGTAATCCAGGAGACGCCACAACATGACGGTTACCGCAAACCAGGTGCTGCGCCCGCGCGGCCCCCAGATCGAACGCCTTACGGGCAACCGTGCCAAGGTCGTGATCGAGCCGCTGGAGCGTGGCTATGGCCACACCCTCGGCAATGCGCTGCGCCGCGTGCTGCTGTCGTCGATCCCGGGCTTCGCAATCACGGAAGTCGAGATCGATGGCGTGCTGCACGAGTACACCACGGTCGAAGGCCTGCAGGAGGATGTCCTCGAGGTTCTGCTGAACCTCAAGGACGTCGCCATCCGCATGCACACCGGCGAGTCGGCGACCCTGTCGCTCGCCAAGCAGGGCCCCGGCATTGTCACCGCCGGTGACATCAAGACCGACCACAACGTCGAGATCCTCAACACCGAGCATGTGATCGCGCACCTGACCAAGGACACCGCGCTCAACATGCGTCTGAAGATCGAGCGTGGTTTCGGCTACCAGCCGGCCGCCGCTCGTCGTCGCCCGGACGAGGAAACCCGCGCCATTGGTCGCCTGATGCTGGACGCCAGCTTCTCGCCGGTCCGCCGCGTCGCGTATGCCGTGGAAGCGGCCCGCGTGGAGCAGCGCACCGACCTGGACAAGCTGGTCCTGGACATCGAGACCAACGGCACGATCGACGCCGAGGAAGCCGTCCGCACCGCGGCCGACATCCTCACCGACCAGCTGTCGGTGTTCGGTGACTTCACCCACCGCGATCGCGGTGCGGCGAAGCCGGCCACCAGCGGCATCGACCCGATCCTGCTGCGTCCGATCGACGACCTCGAGCTCACCGTGCGTTCGGCCAACTGCCTCAAGGCCGAGAGCATCTACTACGTCGGCGATCTGATCCAGAAGACCGAAGTGGAGCTGCTCAAGACGCCGAACCTGGGCAAGAAGTCGCTCACCGAGATCAAGGAAGTCCTCGCCCAGCGCGGTCTTTCGCTCGGCATGAAGCTGGAAAACTGGCCGCCCGCTGGCATCGCCCAGCACGGCATGATGGGCTGAGCGTAACGCTCGGTTCCAGACAGGCCGCACCTTTGGGTGCGGCCTGTGGCTTGCAACAAGCACGCCTGCAAGAAGCAATGCACCGACGAGCCTGAAGGCTCGCGGCAAGCCGGCCACGGAGGGTCGGTTCGGGCCACCCGCAGTCCACTGTGTCAACGCCTGGATGGCGACAGCGAAGTTCAACGAATCAACATTCATCAGGAATCACGACCATGCGCCACCAGAAAGCCGGCCGTAAGTTCAGCCGCACCAGTGCTCACCGCGATGCCATGTTCACCAACATGGCGGCCTCGCTGATCAAGCACGGCCTCATCCGCACCACCCTGCCCAAGGCCAAGGAGCTGCGTCGCGTTGCCGAGCCGCTCATCACCCTGGCCAAGGTCGATGGCGTTGCCAACCGCCGCCTTGCCTTCTCGCGCCTGCGCGACAAGGAAGCCGTGGGCACGCTGTTCACCACCCTGGGCCCGCGTTACCAGTCCCGTCCGGGCGGCTATCTGCGCATCCTCAAGTGCGGTTTCCGCGCTGGCGACAATGCGCCGATGGCCTACGTCGAGCTGGTCGACCGTCCGGAAGCCGCTGCGGAGTAATCTCCCGCGCGCAAAGTGTTCTGCAGAACCCCGGCCCAGTGCCGGGGTTTTGTTTTTGGGATGCGCTGATGTCGTCATTCCCGCGAAGGCGGGAACCCAGCGTCGTTGAAGCGGTGTGGTTCCTTGCCGAAGGCCGGACAGAAGCAACGCCCCTGGGTTCCCGCCTTCGCGGGAACGACGGGAAATGGCTGCGACAAACGGTGTGCCCAGCGCGCCAGACCGGGTAGCTGCGCCCACGCATCGCCGTTAAGCTTGGCGACATGACCAATGCCATCCTGCGCGGCTCGTTCCGCATCCAGTTCCTGCTCGGATTCCTCGCCTGCGCCGGCCTGCTGGGCTTCGCGTTCTACCTCCAGCTCCACGATGGTCTCGAACCGTGTCCGCTGTGCATCTTCCAGCGAGTGGCGTTCTTCGTGATGGGCCTGGTGTTCCTGCTCGGTGCATTGCACGCGCCCAAAGGCGTGAGCGGTCGCCGTGGCTATGGTGTCGCGGCGCTCCTGGCTGCACTGGGTGGCATCGCGGTCGCCGGCAATCACGTCCGCTTGCAGCACCTGCCGCCGGACCAGGTGCCGTCGTGCGGCCCGGGCCTGGATTACATGCTCGAAGCAATGCCGATCACCGGCGTGATCCGCAAGGTGATGACCGGATCGGGTGAGTGCGCCAATGTCGACTGGTCGTTCCTCGGCCTGTCGATGCCGACCTGGAGCCTGGTCTGGTTCGTGCTGCTGGCGATCTGGGCCGGATACGCGGCGTTCCGTCGCCGCTAGGCCACTGTTGCCGCTGTAACGGTTGCAGGGCGCCTGGCTAGCGCCCATAGTGGTTCGCCGCATTGCAGCATTCCGTGTCATGCCCAGCCCCGATCGCAACCTCCGCGCCGTGAACCTGCCCGCCGACTGGGCTCCCCAGTCCTGGCGCAATCGCACTGCGATGCAGTTGCCGCAGTATCCGGACGCGGACGCGCTCGAGTCGGCACTGGCCGAGTTGCGCGACCTGCCGCCGCTGGTGACGTCGTGGGAGATCCTCTCGCTCAAGCAGCAGCTGGCCGAAGCGCAGGAAGGCAAGCGCTTCCTGCTGCAGGGTGGCGACTGCGCCGAGAGCTTCTCGGCCTGCAGCTCCGGCGTCATCTCCAACCGCCTCAAGGTGCTGCTGCAGATGAGCTTGGTGCTCGTCCACGGCATGCGCAAGCCGGTGGTGCGCGTGGGGCGTTTCGCCGGGCAGTACGCCAAGCCGCGTTCGACCGACACCGAGACGGTCGGTGAGTTGACGTTGCCGAGCTACCGCGGCGACATGGTCAACGCACCGGAGTTCACCGCCGCCGCGCGCGCACCGGATCCGCGCCGGATGATCAAGGCGCATGCGCGTTCGGCGATGACGATGAACTTCGTCCGTGCCCTGATCGACGGCGGTTTCGCCGACCTGCATCACCCCGAATACTGGAACCTGAGCTGGGTCGGTCACTCCGAACTGGCCGAGGAATACCGGCGCATGGTCAATGCGATCGGCGACGCGGTCCGCTTCATGGAGACGCTGTCGGGCTCGGAAGTGCACAACCTCAACCGGGTTGATTTCTACACGTCGCACGAAGCACTGCTGCTGCCGTACGAAGAGTCGCTGACGCGGCAGGTGCCGCGCCACTGGGGCTGGTTCAACCTCAGCACGCACTACCCGTGGATCGGCATGCGCACCGCGGCGGTGGATGGCGCCCACGCCGAATACTTCCGCGGCATCCGCAACCCGATCGCGCTGAAGGTCGGCCCGTCGGTGACGCCGGACCAGTTGCTGCGCACGATCGACCTGCTCAACCCCGAGGACGAGCCGGGCCGCCTGACCTTCATCCATCGCATGGGCGCGACCGGCATCGCCGAAAAGCTGCCGCCGCTGCTCGATGCGGTGCGTCGCGACGGGCGCCGCGTGCTGTGGGTGTGCGATCCGATGCACGGCAACACCGAGAGCACCAGCAACGGCTACAAGACGCGCCGCTTCCGCAACATCCGCAGTGAGGTGGAGCAGGCGTTCGAGTTGCATGCCGCGGCCGGTACGCGCCTGGGTGGCGTGCATCTGGAGCTGACGGGCGAGGATGTGACCGAGTGCCTGGGCGGTGCGCGCGAGCTGACCGAGAGCGATCTGGAGCGGGCGTATCTGTCGACGGTCGATCCGCGCCTGAACTACGAACAGGCGCTGGAGATTGCGATGCTGATCGTGCGCAAGCAGGCGCAGATCGCGGCGCCGGCGTAAGGGGGGGGCGGAAGCCCCTCAGCGTCATCCCGGCGCACGCCGGGATCCAGGCCCGCGACCCGTCAGTCCTGTCACCGTCATCCCGGCGAAAGCCGGGATCCATTTGCTTTTGCTCAAAGCAAGTGCAACGTCCATGGGTTCCCGCCTTCGCGGGAATGACGAGCAAGGTCGGTCCCGGCTTTCGCCGGGACGACGGTGACAAGGTCCATGGGTTACGGGCCTGGATCCCGGCTTTCGCCGGGATGACGACTTGGGTGTGGACCTCAGTGGAACTCAGCCCTTGCTGTTCCCGATCGCAGCCGTCGCCAGGAACTGCGGCGCCTTGCGCGCCTTGGTCTTCTGCTCGAACGCATACGCAAGTTCGATCAGACGCGGTTCGCTCCAGGCCGGGCCCATGAAGATGATGCCGATCGGCAGGCCGAAGCTGTCGCCCATCGGCACGGTGATGCTGGGCGTGCCAGCGACCGCAGCGGCGCCGTAGCCTTCGCCAAGGAAGTGGTCGCCGTTGACCGGGTCGATCAGCCACGCCGGTGCGGTGGCGGGCGCCACCACGGCGTCGAGGTTGTTCGCCGTCAACGTCGCCTCCAGGCCTTCGGCGCGAGCGAGGCGGCGCGCCTTGCTGCGCGCTTCGATATAGCCGATCTCATCGAGCGGACCCTTGGCCTGCGCGCGTTCGAACAGCTCCTGGCCGAAGTAGGGCATTTCCTTGCCGGCATTCTTGCGGTTGTATTCGATCAGGCCGGCCAGCGAGGTCACCTGTGCGCCACTGCGCGACAGGTAGCCGTCGACTCCGTGCTTGAACTCGTACAGCAGCACGTCCATTTCCGGCTCGTTCCAGCTGCCCGCGCCCGCGATCTCGACGTCGACGACTTCCGCGCCGGCTTTGCGCATGGCTTCTATGCTGCGCTCGAGCGCGGCGTCGGCATCGGGGTGGAAGCCCATGGCCTTGCGCAACACGCCGATTCGCGCGCCGCGCAGGCCGTCGGCGTTGAGCCGGGCGTGGTAGTCGAACATCGCCCGGCCGGTGCTTTCGGCGGTCGCCGGGTCGGCGTCGTCGCGACCGACGATGGCCGACAGCAGCACCGCCGCATCGGCGACGCTGCGCGCCATCGGGCCGGCGGTGTCCTGGCTGTGCGAGATCGGGATGATGCCGTTGCGGCTGACCAGGCCGACGGTCGGCTTGATGCCGACCAGGCCGGCGACCGAGGACGGGCAGATGATGCTGCCGTCGGTCTCGGTGCCGATGGCGGCGGCGGCCAGGCTGGCGGCGATGGCACTGCCGCTGCCGGAACTGGAGCCGCACGGCGAGCGGTCGAGCGCGTACGGGTTGCGCGTCTGTCCACCGCGCGCGCTCCAGCCGGAGCTCGAGCGCGAGGAACGGAAGTTGGCCCATTCGCTGAGGTTGGTCTTGCCCAGGATCACCGCGCCGGATTCGCGCAGGCGTGCGACCAGGAATGCGTCGGTGCGCGGGTGGTGCGAGGCGAGTGCGAGCGAGCCGGCCGAGTTCACCATCGGCGTGGCGTCGATGTTGTCCTTGAGCAGGATCGGCACGCCGTGCAGCGGGCCGCGGACGCGACCGGCCTTGCGCTCGGCGTCGCGCGCGTCGGCTTCCTTGAGTGCGTCCGGATTGGTCTCGATCACCGCATTGAGTCGCGGGCCGGCATCGTCGATGGCGGCGATCTGGTCGAGATAGGCCTGGGTCAGCGCGTGGCTGCTGAGTTCGCCGCGTTCCATGCGTGCCTGCAGTTCGGCGATGCCGACCTCGGCGAACGCGAAGCGGGAAGGCGCGGGACCGGCATTCGCCGATGCCACTGCCATTGCCGGCTTGGACGCAGCGACACCCGCATCAGGCGCGGCTGCGCGCTGGCAGGCAGGCAACAAGGCGATCATCATCGCCACGGACAACGTCATCGGTACAGGCAAAGAGCGCATTGCGATTCCCCGGTCGCGGATGGCCGTCGCCGAGCATACGCGAAACTGAACCGCCGTCAGCCCTATTGGCGACGCTTGACCAGATCGCGTGCCAGCACTGCGACGACGATCAAGTTGACGGCCAGGACCGCCCACGAGGTCCAGCCGGGATGGTGGTACACGGCGTAGACGTCCAGGGGCAGGTAGATCGCGGCGCTGATGCAGCCCAGCCAGGAGGCCCAGGCCTTGGCCCGCCACAGGCCCCAGGCCTCGAGCAAGCGCAGCAGGCCGTAGGCGAAGACCACCGCGGCGGCCAGGTGCACGCCGTCGGGGTTGATGACCTTGTTCAACCAGGCCAGGGCGCCTTCGTTGGGGTCGAGCTGGAATCGGGCGATCAGCTCATGCAGCCAGCGCAGCAGCGGCGCCGGCCCGAGAAGTTCGAGGCCGCTGGCTGCCAGCAGTGCCAGCAGGCCCTTGGCGGCCTCGAAGATCGCGATGACATGGAGACCCGGATGCGCGTGCGGATCCGGGTTGTAGTGGTGCTGGGCGTCGGTCATGTTGGCGAGTCGACGCCCTGGTGCGTGCCGGTGCGTACTGTTGCCTGGTGGCTCAGGCCGCGCGCGAGGCGCGCTTGCGGTCCGACTCGGTCAGGAACTTCTTGCGCAGGCGGATTTCCTTCGGGGTGACTTCGACCAGCTCGTCGTCCTCGATGAAGTCCAGGGCCTGCTCCAGCGAGTACTTGATCGCCGGGGTCAGCTTGATGGCGTCGTCCTTGCCCGAGGCGCGCATGTTGGTCAGCGGCTTGGGCTTGATGGCATTGACCGTGAGGTCGTTGTCCTTGGAGTGGATGCCGATCAGCTGGCCTTCGTACACCTGGTCGCCTTCGGCGGCGAACAGGCGGCCGCGCTCTTCCAGCGGTCCGAGCGAGTAGGCCGGGGTGGTGCCCGGGGCATTGGCGATCATCACGCCGTTCTGGCGCTTGGCGATCGCGCCGGTTTCCTTCGGACCGTAATGGTCGAACACGTGGAACAGCAGGCCCGAGCCCTGGGTCAGGGTGCGGAACTCGTTCTGGAAACCGATCAGGCCACGGGCCGGGATCATGTAATCGAGGCGCACGCGACCCTTGCCGTCGGACTCCATGTTCTTCAGCTGGCCCTTGCGGATGCCCAGCTTCTCCATGACGCCGCCCTGGTGCTGCTCTTCGATGTCGACCACCAGTTGCTCGACCGGCTCCATCATCTGGCCGTCGATTTCCTTGATGATCACTTCCGGACGCGACACGGCCAACTCGAAACCTTCGCGGCGCATGTTCTCGATCAGCACCGACAGGTGCAGCTCGCCACGGCCGGAGACCAGGAACTTGTCCGGGTCGGAACCTTCCTCGACCTTCAGCGCGACGTTGTGCAGCGTCTCGCGCTCCAGGCGCTCGCGCAGCTGGCGGCTGGTCAGGAACTTGCCACCGCTGAGCTCCTTGCTACCGGCGAACGGCGAATTGTTGACCTGGAAGGTCATCGAGATGGTCGGCTCGTCGACGGTCAGCGCGGGCAGCGCTTCCGGGGTGTCGAGGGCGCAGACGGTGTCGGAGATCGACAGGTCGGCGACGCCGGAGATGGCGACGATGTCGCCGGCCTCGGCTTCCTCGGTCTCCAGGCGCTCCAGGCCCATGAAGCCCAGCACCTGCAGGACCTTGCCCTGGCGCTTCTTGCCTTCGCGGTCGATCACGCTGACCGGCATGTTGCGGCGGACCTTGCCGCGCTGGATGCGGCCGATGCCGATCAGGCCGACGAAGTTGCTGTAGTCCAGCTGGCTGATGCGCATCTGGAACGGGCCGTCGAGGTCGACCTGCGGCGGCGCGACGTGCTTCATGATCGCTTCGTACAGCGGGGTCATGTCGCCATCGCGGGCGCTGTCGTCGAGGCTGGCGTAGCCGTGCAGCGCCGAGGCGTAGACGATCGGGAAGTCGAGCTGCTCGTTGGTGGCGCCGAGCTTGTCGAACAGGTCGAACACCTGGTCGATGACCCAGTCAGGACGGGCGCCCGGACGGTCGATCTTGTTGACGACCACGATCGGCTTGAAGCCCATCGCGAACGCCTTCTGGGTGACGAAGCGGGTCTGCGGCATCGGGCCGTCCATCGCGTCGACGAGGATCAGCACCGAGTCGACCATCGACAGCACGCGCTCGACCTCACCGCCGAAGTCGGCGTGGCCCGGGGTGTCGACGATGTTGATGCGGTTGCCCTGCCAGGTGATGGCCGTGTTCTTGGCAAGGATCGTGATGCCACGTTCCTTTTCCTGGTCATTGCTGTCCATCGCGCGCTCGGCCAGCACCGTGCGTTCAGACAGGGTGCCCGACTGCTTGAGCAGGCAGTCGACGAGAGTGGTCTTGCCATGGTCGACGTGGGCGACGATGGCGATATTGCGGAGGCGTTCGATGGACATGCGAAAAGGCCGGCAGACCGGCACTCGGGCGAGGAGGTAGCCGGGCATTATACCTGTCAATGATGACCTCTGCCTGTTCAGCTGGAGGCGCTGCAAGTACCCTTGTCTATGGCCCGGGCCGTCGCCATCTGGACGGCAAGTCTGAACGCTTTTTGCCCCCGCTTTTTTACCGTAATCCCCCCGAACACGTCCCAGGAGACGGATTCATGAGCCTGATCGCCACCTTCGACACCGACCGCGGCCCGATCCGCATCGAACTCGCCGCCGACAAGGCGCCGCTGACGGTCGCCAACTTCGTCAACCTGGCCCAGCGCGGCTTCTATGACGGCCTGAGCTTCCACCGCGTCATCAACGATTTCATGGTCCAGGGCGGCTGCCCGCTGGGCACCGGCACCGGCGGCCCCGGCTACCGCTTCGAGGACGAGGCCCGCAATGGCCTGAGCCACGAGCGCGGCGTGCTGTCGATGGCCAATGCCGGCCCGGGCACCAATGGCAGCCAGTTCTTCATCACCCATGTCCCGTGCCCGTGGCTGGACGGCAAGCACACGGTCTTCGGCAAGGTCCTGGAAGGCCAGCAGATCGTCGACAGCGTCAAGCAGGGCGACACGATCAAGTCGGTCAAGATCGAGGGCGATGCCGCCGCCGTGCTGGCCGCCAAGGCTGACCGCGTCGCCGAGTGGAACAAGACGCTCGACGCGAAGTAATCCGGTAATGCCGGATTACTCCCCAAGGTTCGCTGTGCGAACCTTGGGCCCCACGCCATAAGCCTCCAAATCCCCGCGCTGCCGCGCAGCCCCTTTACTAAAGGGGCTTGTGGTCACGGGGAGGCGGGTGGTTGCGTTCAGGGGCTTATGACCCGTCATCCCCGCGAAGGCGGGGACCCAGCGCCGTTGCTCTGCTGGGCTGACGGCAAGGGCCACGACGCTGGGTTCCCGCCTTCGCGGGAATGACAGGGTGTGGAGGCTGGGATGTCGGTCCGGCGGGGCGTTTTGACTCGTTCGTGCAACGAGCCGCCACAAACCTCCGTGCTAACATTCGCGGGCTCTGGCGGCTGCTCGTCGTGCCGCCCACAGCGACCCCACATCGACTCCCAGAGGTTCCCGCGATGCCCCAGCTTGCCCGGCGCATCGGTCGCGCCAAGCCCAGCGCGATCATGCAGGTTGCCGAGAAGGCCAAGCGGCTCAAAGCCGAAGGCCGCGACATCATCAGTTTCTCGATTGGTGTTCCCAACTTCCTCCCCGGCGAGCATGTCTATGCCGCAGCGCGTGATGCGCTGAGCAAGGACAGCGGCCAGTACGGCAGCAATCGCGGTGCCGACGCGATGCTCGATGCCTTCATCGAGCACATGGCGAAGATCGGCCTGACCGGCTACGGCCGCGTCAACATCGCCACCGGCATCGGCGCCAAGCATGTCATCTACAACCTGGCCGAGGCACTGCTCGACGAAGGCGACACTATCGTCTTCCCGACGCCGTACTGGACGAGCTACCTCGACATCGCCGACATCGTCAACGCGAAGGTCGACCTGTTGCCGTGCCCGGCTTCGCAGGACTACAAGCTCACGCCGGCGCAGCTCGATGTCGCGCTGGCGAAGAAGCCCAAGGTGTTCCTGTTCAACAATCCCTCGAACCCGACCGGCATGGTCTATTCGAAGGAAGAGATCGACGCGCTGGCCGACGTCGTCGCCAAGTACCCGGACACCTGGGTCATCACCGACGACATCTACAACCGGATGGTGTTCGACGGACTGGGCTACCACAACTTCGTGCATGCCCGTCCGGAGCTGCGCGAGCGCGTGATCTTCATCGACTCGCTGTCCAAGACCTACGGCATGCCGGGTTGGCGCGTGGGCTTCATGGCCGGTCCCGAAGCGGTCGCGCAGTCGATCGTGACGATGAACTCCAACCACATCACCAACATCCCGGAGATCGTCAGCGCTGCTGCGGTCGCCGCGCTGTCGGGCCCGCAGGACGTGCCGACGGCCAAGTGCGCCGAGTTCCAGGCCAAGCGTGACCAGGTGATGGCGGTGATGGATTCGATCCCGGGTGTGATCTGCCCGCGTCCGCAGGGTGCGTTCTACGTGTTCCCGGACATCAGTGTCGCCTTCGGCAAGACCCACGGTCCGACCGGCACGAAGATCGGCAACGACGTCGACTTCTGCAACGCGCTGCTGGAAGCCAAGGGCGTGGCCTGCGTGCCGGGCTCGGCGTTCGGCGAGCCGCGCGCGCTGCGCATCAGCTACACCTGCCCGACGCCGCAGCTCGCTCCGGGCCTGCAGCGGTTTGCAGAGTTCTTCGCCGAACTTGCGTAGAGCGAAGAGCGGGAACAGGGACCAGGGAACGGGGAGTGTGGGCATGAGGTCGCTTCACTCCCGCTAGCCGAAATCCTGTCTTCCGCTCTCCACGTCTCCGCCGTTGCTGCTTGCCACTCCCTGTTCCCCGTTCCCAGTTCCCGTTTTACTTTGGAGTCAACCATGAAGACCCCCGTCCGCGTTGCCGTTACCGGTGCTGCCGGCCAGATCGGCTACTCGCTGCTGTTCCGCATCGCTTCCGGCGAAATGCTCGGCAAGGACCAGCCCGTCATCCTGCAGATGCTCGAGCTGCCGATGGAGAAGGCCCAGGCCGCGCTCAAGGGCGTGATGATGGAGCTGGAAGATTGCGCGTTCCCGCTGCTGGCCGGCATGGTCGGCACCGATGACGCCGAGGTCGCGTTCAAGGACGCCGACATCGCCCTGCTGGTCGGCGCGCGTCCGCGCGGCCCGGGCATGGAGCGCAAGGACCTCCTGCTGGAGAACGCCAAGATCTTCACCGCCCAGGGCGCGGCGCTGAACAAGGTCGCTTCGCGCAACGTCAAGGTGCTGGTGGTCGGCAACCCGGCCAATACCAACGCCTACATCGCCATGAAGTCGGCGCCGGACCTGAAGGCTGCGAACTTCACCGCGATGCTGCGCCTGGACCACAACCGTGCGCTGTCGCAGCTGGCCTCCAAGGCCGGCGTGGCCGTGGCCGACATCGAGAAGCTGGTCGTCTGGGGCAACCACAGCCCGACCATGTACCCGGACTACCGCTTCGCCACCGTCAACGGTGCGTCGCTGAAGGACAAGATCAACGACGCCGACTGGAACGCCAACACCTTCGTCCCGCAGGTTGCCAAGCGCGGCGCGGCGATCATCGAGGCACGTGGCCTGTCGTCGGCGGCTTCGGCTGCCAACGCCGCCATCGACCATATCCGTGACTGGGTGCTGGGCAGCAACGGCAAGTGGGTGACGATGGGCGTGCCGTCGGACGGCAGCTACGGCATTCCGGAAGGCGTGCTGTATGGCGTGCCGGTGACCACCGCCAACGGCGAGTACACGCGCGTCGAAGGTCTGCCGGTCGACGAGTTCAGCCGCGCGGCGATGGACAAGACGCTGGCCGAGCTGGAAGAAGAGCGCGCCGGCGTTGCCCATCTGCTGGGTTGATTGATGCTGCCGGCTTCGTGCCGGTTGCGCTGAAAAAGGCGGCCTTCGGGCCGCCTTTTTCGTTTGCCGTTCGTAGGTTGCCGATCGCCCCGTCATCCCGGCGAACGCCGGGACCCAGTCCCGCAGCCCCGCAGTCTTATCACCGTCATCCCGGCGAACGCCGGGATCCAGGCCCGCAGCCCATCAGTCTCTGTCACCTTCATCCCGGCGAACGCCGGGATCCACCTTGACGTTGACGCTAGATGTGGAACCTCTGCCTGCGGTCGTCAATCGTCAACGCGTCAGCGCGCCAACTTCGGAGTGGCGTTGTCCGCAGGGGCGGGGAGCGCTCCGTCCCGCAGACGACATCCTGTCTTTATGCGGGACGCGGGACATCCATGTCCCGCTGCTCCGCACTCCCCGCCCCTGCGGACAACGCTGGCGATTGGCTGCACGGTCTTCGGCGAGCAACAAGCAACGACGCTGGGTTCCCGCCTGCGCGGGAATGACGGGGGCTGCGACTTTCGACCAAGGTCGTAACGCTTCCTTTCGCCCCTGGGGCTAGCCTCAACGCATAGTCGTTAGAGGGTGCCACGATGGGTTACGAGGAGTTCTACCGCCGCTCGATCGAACAGCCCGAGGCGTTCTGGGCCGAGCAGGCGAGGGCGATTTACTGGCACAAACCGCCGCAGCAGATCCTCGATTACTCCAACCCGCCGTTCCGCAAGTGGTTCGCCGGCGGCGAAACCAATCTCTGCTACAACGCGGTCGATCGCCACCTCGAGGCGCGCGGCGAACAGCTGGCGCTGGTGGCTATCTCGTCGGAAACCCACGTCACCCGCGAAGTCAGCTATCGCGAACTGCACGCCGAAGTGAACACCTTCGCCGCAGTGCTCAAGTCGCTTGGTGTCGGGCGCGGCGACCGCGTCGTGATCTACATGCCGAACATGGCCGAAGCCGTATTCGCGATGCTCGCCTGTGCACGCATCGGTGCGGTGCACTCGGTCGTGTTCGGTGGATTCGCCGCGCATAACCTGGCGCTGCGCATCGACGATGCAAAACCCAAACTGCTCATCTGCGCCGATGCCGGCATGCGCGGCGGTAAGGTCATCGCCTACAAGGCGCTGGTCGATGCCGCCTGCGCGGAGGCCGCGTCGCCGCCGCCTCATGTGCTGGTCGTCAGTCGCGGGCTCGATCCCGGATTCAATATCGTCGACGGCCGCGATGTCGACTACACGACGCTGCGCGCGAAGCACGACGGTGCGCAGGTCGATGTCGAGTGGCTGGAGTCGAATGAACCCAGCTACCTGCTCTACACCTCCGGGACCACCGGCAAGCCCAAGGGCGTGCAGCGCGATGTCGGCGGCTATGCGGTGGCGATGGCGTTGTCGATGTGGTCGATCTACGACGTGCGCGCCGGCCAGGTGATGTTCTCGACGTCCGATGTCGGCTGGGCGGTCGGGCATTCGTACAACGTCTACGGGCCGCTGATCGCCGGCGCGACATCGGTGCTGTACGAAGGCCTTCCCACCAACCCGGATCCGGGCATCTGGTGGCGCATCTGCGAGCAGTACGGGGTGCGCACGATGTTCTCCTCGCCGACCGGCATCCGCGTGCTGAAGAAGCAGGATCCGTCATGGCTGACGAAGCACGATCTGTCGGAGCTGCATTGGCTGTTCCTCGCCGGCGAGCCGCTGGACGAACCGACTGCGCACTGGATCACCGACGGCATCGGCAAGACCATCATCGACAACTACTGGCAGACCGAGACCGGCTGGCCGGTGCTGTCGCTGATGCCGGGTCTGGACATGAAACCGGTGAAGTTCGGCTCGCCTGGCCTGCCCACGCCCGGCTACAAGCTGCGCGTGATCGACGACAACAGCTGCGAGGATGTCACGCCGGGGCAGAAGGGCGTGCTGGTGATCGAACCGCCGCTGCCGCCAGGTTGCCTGACCACGGTGTGGAACGACGATGCGCGTTTCCTCTCGAGCTACTTCAGTCATTTCAGGCAACGGGTGTACAGCTCGCTCGACTGGGCGATCCGCGACGAGGATGGCTACACCTTCATCCTCGGCCGCACCGACGATGTCATCAACGTCGCCGGACACCGCCTGGGCACGCGCGAGATCGAGGAGTCGTGCTCGACGCATCCCAGCGTCGCCGAGGCGGCGGTGATCGGTGTGCATGACGAACTCAAGGGGCAGGTGCCGGTGGTGTTTGCGACGTTGAAGCAGGCGCTGGCCGGCGAGTCCGCGGCGCAGGCGGCGGCGAGCATGCAGCAGCGGGTGGTCGAGCAGTTGGGCGGGGTGGCGCGGCCGGCGCGGGTGTATGTGGTCAACGCGCTGCCCAAGACGCGCTCGGGCAAGCTGCTGCGACGCTCGATCCAGGCGCTGGCAGAGAACCGGGATCCGGGTGATCTGTCCACGCTGGATGACCCGGGTGCACTGGATGAGGTGCGGCGGGCGCTGGAGCGGGGCGCGGATTCGGGCGGGTGAACCATGAAAAAAACCGTCATCCTCGCGAAGGCGGGGACCCAGTGTCGTTGCCCTTGCCGATCTGCCGGAGCAACGACGCTGGGTCCCCGCCTTCGCGGGGATGACGGGTAGGGGGCAACGTCCATGGGTTCCCGCCTTCGCGGGAATGACGGGCACAGGCAAAGCCGACGCCGCCGGCCGAGGTGGCCTAAAATGCCCCCTCAACCAGGAGATGACATGACTTCGCAAGCCTCCGCCGGTGCACGTTTCCGCGCCGCCGTTTCTGAAGAATCCCCGCTGCAGGTGATGGGTGCCATCACCGCCTACGCCGGGCTGATGGCCAAGCGCGTCGGCTACAAGGCGCTGTACCTGTCCGGTGGTGGTGTCGCCGCCAACTCGCTCGGCGTGCCCGACCTGGGCATCAGCACGATGGAAGACGTGCTCACCGATGCGCGCCGGATAGTGGACGCCACGCAGATGCCGTTGCTGGTCGACATCGACACCGGCTGGGGCGGCGCCTTCAACATCGGTCGCACGATCAAGTCCTTCATCAACGTCGGCGTCGCCGCCGTGCACATGGAAGACCAGGTCGGCCAGAAGCGCTGCGGCCACCGCCCGGGCAAGGAAGTGGTGTCGATGTCGGAGATGGTCGATCGCGTCAAGTCGGCCGTCGATGCGCGCACCGACAGCAGCTTCGTGATCATGGCCCGCACCGATGCGGCCGCGGTAGAGGGCATCGATTCGGCGATCGAGCGCGCCTGCGCCTACGTCGAGGCCGGCGCCGACATGATCTTCCCCGAGGCGATGAACACGCTCGAGGATTACCGCCGCTTCAAGGCTGCCGTGAAGGTGCCGATCCTGGCCAACCTGACCGAGTTCGGTTCCACGCCGTTCTTCACCACCGACGAACTGCGCCAGGCCGATGTCGACATCGCCCTGTACTGCTGCGGCGCCTACCGCGCCATGAACAAGGCGGCCTTGAACTTCTACGAGACGGTGCGCCGCGAAGGCACGCAGAAGAGCCTCGTGCCGACCCTGCAGACGCGCGCGGAGCTCTATGACTACCTGGGCTACCACGCGTACGAAGACAAGCTCGACGCGCTGTTTGCGCGCGAGAAGTAGGAAGAATGGAAGTGGTCGGCCGACGGAGCGTACAGGGCCTCGACGTTGAGTCCCCCTGTCCCTATCTCCGCCGGCGCGTCCGTCCGCCATGCGACCGCGACGGGCGCGATACTGGCCCGCCACGGTCGCGTGCGACTTGCCCGTCGCAACTTGGCTTTACCCCCCTGCTGTAGCGCCACGATCCGCGGCGGCCAGCGCGTTTACGCAATACACCGCAACTTTTCCCGCGTTATCCCTGAGAACGACGGCCCCTGGCGGGACCGGACAAAAAATCCCCCGCCGACGTGGCCGAATGAGGAGACAAGCAATGAGTGACTCGGCACAGATCCTGCCCAAGGCCAAGAAATCCGTCGCCCTGAGCGGCACCGCCGCGGGCAATACCGCCTTGTGCACCGTCGGCCGCAGCGGCAACGACCTGCATTACCGCGGCTACGACATCCACGACCTGGCGACCAAGTCGACGTTCGAGGAAGTCGCGCACCTGCTCGTGCACGGCGCCTTGCCGACGGTGTCGCAGCTCAAGGCCTACAAGGCCAAGCTCAAGCGCCTGCGCGGCCTGCCGGCGATCGTTTCCGAAGCGCTGGAGCTGGTGCCGGCCAATGCACATCCGATGGACGTGCTGCGCACCGGTTGCTCGGTGCTGGGCACGGTGCTGCCCGAGCGCGAAGGCCACGCCGCTGCCGAGGCGCGCGACATCGCCGACAAGCTGGTCGCAAGCTTCGGTTCGATGCTGATCTACTGGTGGCACTTCACCCGCAACGGTCGCCGCATCGATGTTGAAACCGACGACGACAGCGTCGCCGCGCACTTCCTGCACCTGCTGCACGGCGAGCCGCCGAGCGCGCTGCATGCCGACTCGCTCGACAAGTCGCTGATCCTCTACGCCGAGCATGAGTTCAATGCTTCGACCTTCACCGCGCGCGTGATCGCCGGCACCGGTTCGGACCTGCATTCGTGCCTCACCGGCGCGATCGGTGCGTTGCGCGGCCCCAAGCACGGCGGTGCCAACGAAGTGGCGATGGACATCATCAGCCGCTACGGCAGCGCCGACGAGGCCGAGGCCGATATCCGCGCGCGCATGGAGCGCAAGGAAATCGTCATCGGCTTCGGCCACCCGGTGTACACCATCGGCGATCCGCGCAATCCGATCATCAAGGAGATCTCGCGCAAGCTGTGTGCCGACGGTGGCAACCAGATGCTGTTCGACGTGTCCGAGCGCATCGAGAACCTGATGATGGACACCAAGAAGATGTTCCCCAACCTCGACTGGTACAGCGCATCGGCCTACCACATGATGGGCATCCCGACGCCGATGTTCACGCCGCTGTTCGTGATCGCACGCACCACCGGCTGGAGCGCGCACGTGATCGAGCAGCGTGAGGACGGCAAGATCATCCGTCCGAGCGCGAACTACGTCGGTCCGGAAGATCGCGCGTACGTGGCGATCGACAAGCGCTGAAGCGCAAAGCTGCCCTCATCCGCCCTTCGGGCACCTTCTCCCGCAAGCGGGAGAAGGGACCTGCATTAGCCCCTCTCCCGCTTGCGGGAGAGGGGTTGGGGTGAGGGCAGGGCGGCACAGCCGGCCCCAGTCATTCGCCTTTCGTCTGATTCCCCCCAATTGGGCGGCCCCTGGGCCCGCCGCCCATGGCATAGTCGACCACGCCTTTCGTGGCCGATGGTTTTAGGGGAAGCCATGCGCGATGACGAAGTGCCGAACAAGACCGATGCCGGGCGCGATGAGATCCAGCAGCGCACGCGCAAACTGCCCAACGTATTGCGTTCGATCCTGCTGCTGGTCGATGGCCAGCGCAGCGCCGGGCAACTGCGCGACGTGATCGCAGGATTGCGCGGTCCGCCCGATGCGCTCGAGCAACTGCTCGCGTTGGGGCTGGTCGACGTGCCGCAGACCATGGCGGCCGCGGCGGCTGCCTCGATTCCCGGGCGAGTGACTGGGCAAATCTTCACTGCCGCTGTAACGGTAGCCATGGGCACCTCCGGGTCGACGGCCGGCGGTGGCGGTTACGCCCCGCTGTACACGCAGATGTCGGAAACCGTGCGTGAGCACCTGGGCCTGCGCGGCTATTTCCTGCAGCTCAAGATCGAACGCTGCACCGACGTGGACGAATTGCTGGCGCTGCTGCCGGACCTGAGCACGGCCCTGGCCAAGGCCCACAACGTCGGCTTTGCCGGTGAAATGGAGCGGCGCCTGCGCTCTCTGGTGACGGCCTAGTCCGTCCTGTCATCCTGATCGCAGCGAAGGATCTGCTTTTGAAGGCAGATCCCTCACCGCGTTCGCGATGACGCCGGGGAAGGCTCAGGCCAGCCCTTCGTCCTTCAGCGCCTTCTGCACGCCGGGGTCGGCGTCCATGCGCTGCCTGAAGGCCGCCAGGTTGGCCAGGCCGACCAGGTCGATACCCAGGCCATCGGCCCAGCGCAGGGTGATGTAGAGATACGGGTCGGCAAAGCTGCGGAAACCGGCCAGCCACTGCTTGCCGGCCAGCTGCCTGTCGGCGATTTCGAACTGGCTGCGGATGCGCTTGCGCGCGGTGGCCTTGACGGCGTCGTACTGCCCCTCGTCTTCGATGAAGGCCGCCGGGCCGAACAGCGGCTTGAACGCCGGGTGCAGGTCGGAGTTGACGAAGGCCAGCCAGCGGGCCGCCTCGCCGCGCTGGCGCGCGCTGCCGTCGCCGGCAAGGCCGGTCTCGGGGTAGCTGTCGGCGATGTAGCCCATGATCGCGGCGTTCTGGGTCAGCACGAAGTCGCCGTCGACCACCGCCGGCACGGCGCCGGTCGGGTTGATCGCCAGGTAGGCGGGCGCCTTCATCGAGTCCTTGTCCAGGATCTCGTACTCGAACGGCTGGCCGGTCCACTCCAGGGCGATGTGGTCGGCGGTCGAACAGGCGCCGGGCTTGGTGTAGAGCTTCATTGCGAACTCCGCGGGGGCGTGGAATCGACCACTATCGCCGACTCGTCCCGCGTGCTCAACGCCACGGCTGCAACACTCCATGGAAGCATTGTGGGAGCGGATTCAGCCGCGACGGCGCCGCAGCAACCTGTCGCGGCTGAAGCCGCTCCCACAACTGCCGCCGCGCCTCAGGTGCGGCGCGGCTTCAACGACTGCACCTTGTAGAAGGTGTGGTCGCCGATCGTGGCCACCTGGTAGGCGGTGCGCCAGCTCGGGCTGGCGATCGCGTGGGCGGCGAAGTGACTGGCACCGGGCACGATCTCCTTGCGCTGGCCGGGCGGCAGGGCCCAGTTGCGCTCGGCATCTAGGGCCACGGTGACGGCCGCGCCCCACGCCTCGGTGTTGGTCAGGCGCGTGCCCGGGGCCACCAGGGTCGGCGCGAACTGCTTGCGGGCGGTGACCACGTCACAGACCGTGTTGCCCCACAGGCCACTGTCACGGCGGCGCAGGGCCACTTCCGCCACCGCCTTCTGGCCGCGCACGGACTGGTCGCGGGCTTCCAGGTAGACGGTGGTGCTCAGGCACAGCGAATCGGCGGTTTGCGGCGGAAGCACAGAGGCCAGCCACAGGATCCAAGCCAGTTTCATCTAATCGGACTCCTTGCTCCGTTGCGCCGTTCCGCAGCGCGGTCGCCGTCCCTGTTGGGAAACACGGCAACTGCGGCGCGAACCGGCATGGCGTACTGGGGAGGGCAGCGGGCTCTGCGGCACGCTTTTGCCCCTTCACCTAAACCGCGGGAGGCGCGGGCGGTGTGGGTCGCCACCAAGGGGGTGGCTGAAAAGTTGGCGCAAGGTAGCGGCGGAAGTATAAATGCCAGCTGAATGGCTAATTCGTAACCATCGGATTGTCTTGGGTTTTTTATCTGAACAGGCGGCTGAAAGCCCCGTCCCGTGAGGCTCTCAGCATCCGTGCGCCGGCGCCGGTCACAGCGTCGCGGCGAGTCGGGAAGCCTGGGCGATGGCGCGTTTTGCGTCGAGTTCGGCCGCCACATCGGCCCCTCCGATCACGTGGACCGGCTGGCCACTGCCGGCAGATTGACCCCCCAATTGGCCCGCCAGCGGCTTGAACGGCTCCTGACCCGCGCAGATCACCACGTGGTCGACCGGCAGGGTCTGGTCGCTGCCGTCGACCCGGATGTGCAGGCCCTCGTCGTCGACCCCGAGGTACTCGACGCCGCCGAGCATGCGGACCTTCCTGGCCTTGAGCGTGGCGCGGTGGATCCAGCCGGTGGTCTTGCCCAGGCGGGCACCCGGTCGGCCCGGGCTGCGCTGCAGCAGCCAGACTTCGCGTACGGGCGGCTCCGGTTGCGCCGGAGCCAGGCCACCACGGGTGGCGCCGGCGTAACCCAGGTCGACGCCCCACTCGGCGCGCCAGCGGGCCGGGTCGACGGCGTCGGGGTCGGTCGGGCCCGGGTGGTGCACCAGGAACTCGGCGACGTCGAAGCCGATGCCGCCGGCGCCGATCAGGGCGACCTTGCGCCCCGGCACGACCCGGCCACTGAGGACATCCAGGTAGCTGACCACCTTGGGATGGTCGGCGCCGGCAAAGTCGACTTCGCGCGGACGGATGCCGGTGGCCAGCACGACGTCGTCGAAGCCGGCGAGGGTGTTCGCGTCGGCGCGGGTGTTCAGGCGCAGCTCGACGCCGGTCTGCGCGATGCGGCGACCGAAGTAGCGCAGGGTCTCGTGGAACTCTTCCTTGCCCGGGATGCGCTTGGCCAGGTTGAACTGGCCGCCGATCTCGCTGCCTGCTTCGAACAGGGTGACGTGGTGGCCGCGCCCGGCGGCGACGGTCGCGCAGGCCAGGCCCGCCGGACCTGCGCCGACCACGGCGATGCGACGCGGCGACGTGGTCGGCGTGTAGTTGAGTTCGGTCTCGGCGCAGGCGCGCGGGTTGACCAGGCAGCTGGCGGTCTTGTTCTCGAACACATGGTCCAGGCACGCCTGGTTGCAGGCGATGCAGGTGTTGATGTCGTCGGCGCGCTGCTCGCGCGCCTTGTTGACCCACTGCGGGTCTGCCAGCAGCGGCCGCGCCATCGACACCATGTCGGCGTCGCCGCTGGCCAGCACGCGCTCGGCGACCTGCGGCATGTTGATGCGGTTGGTGGTGATCAGCGGCAGCGACACGTGCGGCTTCAGTCGGCCGGTGATGCCAGTGAACGCGGCGCGCGGCACCGAGGTGGCGATGGTCGGAATGCGCGCCTCGTGCCAGCCGATGCCGGTGTTGATCAAGGTCGCACCGGCCGCTTCGACGGCCTTCGCCTGTTGCACTACTTCATCCCATGCCAGGCCTTCGTCGACCAGATCGAGCATCGACAGGCGATAGACGATGATGAAATCCGGCCCGCATGCATCGCGGATGCGACGGACGATTTCGACGGCAAAGCGCATGCGCTTGTTGGCGTCGCCTCCCCAGGCGTCGTTGCGCTTGTTGGTGCGCGGGGCGGTGAACTGGTTGAGCAGGTAGCCTTCCGAGCCCATCACTTCCACGCCGTCATAGCCGCCCTCGCGGGCGAGCTGGGCGGTGCGGACGAAAGCGCGGATCTGGCGCTCGACGCCGCCGGCCGAGAGGGCGCGCGGCGTGAACGGGTTGATCGGCGCCTTGAGCTTGCTGGGCGCCACCTGCAGCGGGCTGTAACCGTAGCGGCCGGCGTGCAGGATCTGCAGACAGATGCGCCCGCCGTGGCCGTGCACGGCGGAGGTGACCTGACGGTGGCGACGCACTTCCCACGGCCAGCGCAGGGTGCCGCCGAAGGGCTTGAGCCAGCCGGCCAGGTTGGGCGAGAAACCACCGGTGACGATCAGGCCGACGCCACCGGCGGCGCGCTCGCCGAAATAGGCCGCCAGCTTCGGGAAGTCGGCGGCCTTGTCCTCCAGCCCGGTGTGCATCGAGCCCATCAGCACGCGGTTGCGCAGGGTGCAGAAGCCCAGGTCGAGCGGCTCGAACAGGCGGGGGTAGAGCGGGTGCGGAGTGGCGGTGCTTTCGAAGCTCAGGGGGCTGGCGGCCGTCATGGCGAATACGCTGGCGTACGGAAGCGGCACCATGCCGGGAAAGCGGGCCGGCGGCAAGCGTCAGCAAGGTTTGGAGTGTGCTTGTCGTCCCGAACGTAGTGAGGGACCTGCTGGTGCTGTTGTGTGTTGGGCTTTCGTCTGCGGAGTGGCGTCGTCCGCCGGGCCGGGGATTGCTCCGCCCCTTCGTCGGACATCCTGTCCGAAGGCGGGGCGTGGGC
>NZ_JBDGKY010000028.1:0-36122 GCF_057656135.1 Lysobacter sp. Soil_N_23 | reverse complement strand
TGCAGCCAATTCACGCGGGCAGCGCACCGACCCGACACGCGAAGTCGATGAAACAACGGCAGCGTTGGGAAGGAGGGAGTGGGGTGTATTTCGCGAACAGTTAACGGAGCGAAGCGGAGGTTCGCGGAATACACCCCACCTCCTCCCCTCGGCCACGCACGCAACCTTCTGCCCTCACCCCAACCCCTCTCCCGCAAGCGGGAGAGGGGCTCATGGCGCCAGGACTCAGCGTTGCGCGTCGTCACCCAGCCAGCGGTAGATCACGCCGCCGAGCAGACCGCCCGCGATGGGCGCTACCCAGAACAGCCAAAGCTGCGAAATCGCGGTGGCGCCGGCGAACACCGCCACGCCGGTCGACCGCGCCGGATTCACCGACGTGTTGGTGACCGGGATGCTGATCAGATGGATCAAGGTCAGCGCCAGGCCAATTGCCAATGGCCCGAAGCCGGCCGGCGCACGCGGATGGGTCGCACCGAGGATCACCACCAGGAACATCGCCGTCATCACGACTTCGCACAGGAACGCCGCCGCGATCGAATAGCCGCCCGGCGAATGCGAACCGTAACCGTTGCTGGCGAATGCACCGGCCGCATTGGGATCGACCGCGAACGTGGCCGTGCCGCTGGCTATCTGCCAGAGGATGAAACCGGCGAACAGACCGCCGAGCACCTGCGCGATGATGTAGGGAAGAAGATCACGCGCCGGGAAACGGCCGCCGGCCCACAGACCGAAGCTCACTGCCGGATTGAAGTGGCCGCCGGAGATGTGCCCGAGCGCGTAGGCGCCGGTCAGCACCGTCAGGCCGAATGCGAGCGCCACCCCTAGAAAGCCGATACCCAGCGGATTGCCATCGCCGCCGAAATTGGCTGCCAGCACCGCGCTGCCGCAACCGCCCAGTACCAGCCAGAACGTGCCGATGAACTCTGCCCCGAGACGCTTGATCATGCTGCCTCCAGTTCCTTCCTTGCGAAGTGACGGAAGCCCGGGTCGTACTGCCAACCTTCCGCCCGGGCGGTGCTGATGCAGTGGGTGCACCCAGCCGCTGGGGCGGGGCCGGCCCATCTTAGGAGGCGGCTGTAGAGCCGGGGTGATGTTGGCCGAAGCGCGTGGCCAGGTCGGTGGCCGATGATCGGCGCCAATGTGCCGGCAGGCACGCCAAGTCGCCAGCAGGCTGCCTCGCCTGTTGGTACTGCGTCGGTGCGCGCGCCCGCGAGCCGCGGCCAGGCCGCGGCATTCACTGTTGCTTACTTGCTGCTCAGCCGGGTTGCCGGGAACCGGATCGACTGCGCCAACATGATCGAATTGCCAAGCTGTGCATCGCTGGCCTGCAGCCAGATGTGCGCGGTGCGACCGTCCTGCAGCTCGATCAGCGTTTCACGCACCTGCATGTCGGGCTTGATCGCGACCTCGCCCTTGTACCAGTACATGCTCTGCCCATCGATCATCCCGGCTTCGGCGCGATTGCCGCGCTTGGGCGAGAACGGTGACTTCGACGAGATATACAGGCCGAACGCTTCGGAGCCGTCCTCGCGCAGCGCCCGACAGAAGTCGGCTCCGCCGCTGCCCTTGTATTCCCAGACCAGCCCCGAGCTTGCGGGCAGTTGTGGACACGTCCCCTGACCCTGAGCCAGAACGTCCTGCGCCTGTGCGTTCGCCGCGAACATGAGCCCGGCGAGCACGGGCAAGGCCGACATACGCCATGCCGTCGTTTTCACGACTAACCCCCTGTGGTCGATTGCCTAACAGCCCCTAACCCCGAAAATGCACCCGAAACACCAGACCGGGTTGACCAAAACGTGATCAAGGTGCCCGATCTGGACCGAACATAGTCCAGAAAACGGCACTTGACAAATAACGTTGCTTAATAGGCAGGTGACCGGGCTTATGGATCCGGCACCCCGGGGAGCCGCTGCCGGGGGAGGCGGGGCTGCCAGGAGCCTCAGCGCTCCGGCAGGGGAATGAACTCGTCGTCGCCCGGGACATTGCCGAACCGTCCCTCCAGCCAGTCCTGCTTGGCCTGCTCGATCCGCTCCTTCGAGCTGGACACGAAGTTCCACCACAGGTGGCGGGGGCCGTCCAGCGGCTCTCCACCCAGCAACATGGCCTTGACCGGGGTACGCGCCCGCAGCTTCGGCCGGGTGCCGGGGTCGAGCACGACCAGGTGCATCGCCGGGATGTCGACGCCGTCGAGCTGGGCGTCGCCTTCCAGCACATACAACGCCCGCTCGGCATGGCCGTCGTCGAGCGCCAGCTCGGCATCGGCGTCCAGGTCGATGGCGACGTACAGCGTCCCGCTGCAGACCTTCACCGGCGATTCCTCGCCGTAGCCACGGCCGGCGACCACGCGTAGCCAGCTGCCATTGCGGCGCTGCTGCGGCAGGGTCGCGGCCGGGTGGTGGAAGAAGCCCGGAGCGGCTTCTTCGTCCGAGCGTGGCAGCGCAACCCAGGTCTGCATGCCGTGCAGCGGATGCTCGTGTTCGCGCAGCGTCGGCGGAGTGCGTTCGGAGTGAGCGATGCCGCGTCCGGCCGTCATCCAGTTGACGTCGCCGGGATTGATGTCCTGGTCGCTGCCGAGGGTGTCGCGGTGGGTGATCGTGCCCGACCACAGGAAGGTCACCGTCGCCAGGCCGATATGCGGGTGGGGGCGCACGTCGATACCGCGACCGGCCTCGAACAAGGCCGGCCCCATGTGGTCGACGAACACGAACGGGCCGATCGAGCGCGCCTGGATACTGGGGACGGCGCGCCGCACCTGGAATCCGCCGAGGTCGTGTACGCGCGGTGAAACGATCGTGGTCATGTCGGTTCCTCGTCGTGACTGTGCAGGTCGCAGCTTGGCATGCCATCGCCGGCGGCTGCGTTGCGTTTGATGAAACAGCCCGTTACGGCCAGCGAACGCTAGCTTCCGCCGCCTGCGCCGGTTTGCAGGCGCAGCGTGGCGGCCGGTTCGGCGCCATGCTCCAGGCCGACAAGCGTGAGCGCCCATGGCCCCATCGGTTGCGGCGCCGGGTTGGCGCTGTGCAACACCACGTCGACCGCCTTGCCTGCCTGATCGAACACCAGCTTCACCTCCGCGTCGCCGGCCCACACGCACTGCACCGTGGGCGGGCAGCGCGAATCGTTGGCTACGCCGACGTAACGCAGTGATGACTGTCCCGGCAGCATCGCCCGCTCGCCCGGCCGCAGCGTGAAGTCCTGGTTGGTTGATACCTGCATGCCGCCGCGCACCGGGCTGCTGCAGCCGGCGCAGGCGGCCAGGATCATTGCAGCCAGCGTCGGTGCGGCGACGGCAAGCGATCTTCTCAGTTGGCTCATGGCGGCGATTGTAGGCGGCGATGTGAAGTGGCCGTGCAGGGCTCGTGGCTCGAATCGAGTCGTGCCTCCCACAGATTGCTTACTGTCGGCCTTCTTCCAATACCGCCTGGCCCTGCGCATCAATGCGCACAGTTGTCAGGCGGTCATACTCGGCCTCGCTCATCTCCGCCACGGCACAGCTGCACAACGCGGCTGCAATGCCCGGAATGGTGTTGCTGTGTCCGACTACGAGCACGCTTTGCCCGACGTGCCCGCGCTTGAGCCGTGCAGAAAAGTCGGCTGCGGATTCCTTGGCGTCATAGGTGACCACTGTCAGGTGATGACCGCGCGCAGTCGGCGCCGCAGTCTGCTGCGTCCGGCGAAAGCCGGTGGAATAGACGGCGTCGAGCGGCACGTCGGCCAGTCGCACCGCCAGCGCGTCGGCGCGGGCCAGTCCGGCTGGGGTCAGCTCGGGGTCCTTCGAGCCGTCGGGCACCTTCTCGGCGTGGCGTACCAGGATGAAGGTGGTCGCCGGCGGCGGGCGGGTCACGCAACCGGCGAGGAGGGCAAAGGCAAGCAGGACGGGCAGGGTGAACTTCATCGGGCATTCCGCGCGAGGGTTGCCGCGCAACCATAGCGTCTTCCCCGCAACCCTGTCTCCGGCCTCGGCACGTCAGGCCGGCTGCAATGCCGTCACGATTCCACGCGCCGCCAGCAGTCGTGACTGTGCATCCGGCAGTTCCAGGGTCATGCGCAGCTTGTCCGGCCCTTCCATGCGATAGAGCCTGGGCTGGCCCTGGATGAGCTTGATGATCGCCATCGGATCGACATTGGGCTTCTCGACGAACTGCACGCGTCCGCCCTTCTCGCCCAGGTCGAGCTTGCGGATGCCCAGCGTGGTCGCGCGCTGCTTGAGCTCGGCGATGGCGAACAGATGCTTGGCCGCGTCGGGCAGCAGGCCGAAGCGGTCGATCATTTCGACCTGCAGTTCGCGCAGCTCGTCGACGTCGCGGGCGCCGCTGATGCGCTTGTACAGCGTCAGGCGGGTGTGCACGTCGGGCAGGTAGTCGTCCGGGATCAGGGCCGGCACATGCAGTTCGACGTCGGCGCCACGGGCATGGCTACCGTCGACATCGGGCAGTTCGCCGCGCTTGATCGAGCGCACCGCGCGTTCGAGCAGCTCGGTGTACAGGCTGAAACCGACCTCTGCCATCTGCCCGCTCTGTTCCTCGCCGAGCAGCTCGCCGGCGCCGCGGATCTCCAGGTCGTGCGTGGCCAGGGTGAAGCCGGCACCGAGCTCGTCCATCGCCGCGATCGCATCCAGGCGCTTGCGCGCATCGGCGGTGATCGATTTCTTGTCCGGCACCACCAGGTAGGCGTAGGCACGGTGGTGGGAACGGCCGACGCGGCCACGCAGCTGGTGCAGCTGTGCCAGGCCGAACTTGTCGGCGCGGTTCATGATGATGGTGTTGGCGTTGGGGATGTCGATGCCCGATTCGATGATCGTCGTCGACAGCAGCACGTTGAAGCGTTGCTTGTGGAAGTCGAGCATCACCCGTTCCAGTTCGCGCTCGGGCATCTGGCCGTGGGCGACGCCGATGCGCGCCTCCGGCACCAGTTCCTCCAGCTGGCGCTGCATGCGGCCGATGCTCTCGACGTCGTTGTGCAGGAAGTACACCTGTCCGCCGCGCGACAACTCACGCTGGAACGCTTCGCGCAGCTGCGCGTCGTCCCACGGCACCACGAAGGTCTGCACCGCCAGGCGATGCGCCGGCGGGGTGGCGATGATCGACAGGTCGCGCAGGCCGGCCATGGCCATGTTGAGCGTGCGCGGGATGGGCGTGGCGGTCATCGTCAGCAGGTGGACGTTGGCGCGCAGTGCCTTCAGCGCTTCCTTCTGGCGCACGCCGAAGCGCTGCTCCTCGTCGACGATCACCGCGCCCAGGTCCTTGAAGCGCACGTCCGGCTGCAGGAGCCTGTGCGTGCCGACGACGACGTCGATCTTGCCCTCGGCGACCTTTTCCAGCTCGGCCTTGATCTCCTTGGCGGTCTTGAAGCGCGACAGCACCTCGACCTTGAGCGGCCAGTCGGCGAAGCGGTCGCGCATGGTGCGGTAGTGCTGCTCGGCCAGCAGCGTGGTCGGCACCAGCACCGCGACCTGCTTGCCGGCGGCGGCGGCGACGAAGGCGGCGCGCACCGCGACCTCGGTCTTGCCGAAGCCGACGTCGCCGCAGATCACGCGGTCCATCGGCTGGCTCGAGCCCAGGTCGCGGATCACCGCTTCGATCGCCGAATGCTGGTCGGGCGTTTCCTCGAACGGGAACGCGGCGGCGAACGGCTCGTACATGCTGCGGTCGATGTCGATCGCAAGGCCCGCGCGGGCCTGCCGCTTGGCCTGGATCTCGAGCAGTTCGGCGGCGACGTCGCGGACCTTCTCCGCGGCCTTGCGCTTGGCCTTGGTCCACTGCTCGCCACCGAGCGAGTGCAGCGGCGCGGTTTCGTCGGAGGCGCCGGAGTAGCGATTGATCAGATGCAGTTGCGCGACCGGCACATACAGCCGGTCGCCCTTGGCGTACTCGATCTCCAGGTACTCGCCCGGCAGGCCGCCGGCCTCCAGCGTGATCAGGCCGCGATAGCGACCGACGCCGTGATCCTCGTGGACGATCGGCGCGCCTTCGCTGAGCTCGCCCAGGTCGCGGATGATCGCCTCGGGTTCGCGGCCGACGCGGCGGCGACGGCGCGGCTGGCTGGCGCGCTCGGGGAACAGCTGGCGCTCGGTAAGCACCGCGATCGCGGGTTCGCTGACGGCAAAGCCGTCGTCGAACGGTGCAACAGCGATCGCGAACCGTGAAAGCCCCTCTCCCGCTCGCGGGAGAGGGGTTGGGGTGAGGGCAGATGTGAGGGCAGGCGCAAACGCGCCCCATCCGGAGAGCACCTCCGGCCGCAACCCCGCCCCCTGCAACAACTCCAGCAGCGCCTCGCGCCGGCCGGCCGAATCGGCGGCGATCAGCACGCGTCCGGGATAGCTGCCGAGGAACGATTTGAGCGCATCGGCCGGCGCGTGGTCGCGCGCAGCGATCGGCAATGCCGGCGCCGGCTGGTCACCCAGCGCTTGCGCGCGGTCGCGCTGCGGATGGCCTTCGCCGCAGACCTCGACGCGGTTGCCTTCGTTGAGACGCTCGCGCAGCGCATTCGGCGCCAGGTACAGTGCGTCCGGCGGCAGCAGGGGTCGTTCGAGATCGTGGCGACGCTGCTCGTAGCGTTCGCCGGTATTGGTCCAGAACTGCTCGGCCGCCTCGAAGGCGCCGTCGCCGATCACCGGCAGCGTGTCATCGGCGAGGTAGTCGAACAGCGTCGCGGTCTTGTCGAAGAACAGCGGCAGGTAGTACTCGATTCCCGGTGGCGTAAGTCCGGCCTTGAGGTCCTGGTACAGCGCGCTGCGGCGCGTGTCGAGATCGAAGCGGTCGCGCAGGGCGTCGAGCGCCCGCTTGAGCGAGGCGTCATCGAGCGGGACTTCGCGGCCCGGCAACAGGTGCACCGCGTCGATCTTGTCGAGCGAACGCTGCGACTCCGGATCGAAGGCGCGGATGGTGTCGATCTCGTCGTCGAGCAGTTCGACGCGGAATGGCTGCTCGGCGCCCATCGGATAGACATCGAGCAGGCCGCCGCGCACGGCGAAGTCGCCCGGGTCGAGCACCTGTGGCACGTGGCGGTAGCCGGCCGATTCCAGCCGGCGCTTTTCCGCGTCCAGGTCCAGGCGCTGGCCCAGCCTCACGTCGAAGCTGCCGCCGACGATGTGCTTGAGTGGCGCCAGGCGCTGCAACAGGGTCTGGACGGGCACGACGACGATGCCGCGCTTGAGCGCTGGCAGGCGGTGCAGTGCCGACAGGCGCTGGCTGACGATGTCCGGGTGCGGGCTGAAAATGTCGTAGGGCAGGGTTTCCCAGTCCGGGAAGGCCAGCACCGGCACCTCTGCCTGCCCGGCCAGCAGCGTTTGCAGGTCGGATTCGAGCTGGTGGGCGGTCTGGTTGTCGCGAGCCACCGCGAGCACCGGGCCCGCGTGCGCGCGTGCCGCCGAGGCGATGTGGAAGGCCAGCGCGGAAGGCGATGCCGGCGCGCGCCACCAGGCGCGCTGCTGTCCGGCCTTGGGCAAGGGCGGAGTGGGGAAATCGGACTTCGGCATCGGGGGGTCTCGATCGAGAAAACGCATGCAGCGCCGGCAGCCATCGCCGCCAGCGCAAAGAGGCTGCATTTTACGTGAGTGGGGCGGCTAGGACCGGAACGGCCGGCGTGGACCGCAGCGTTCCGCGGGTCGTGATAATAATCGCTTGCAAGTAGATAGCGCACTATGTAAAGTGCGCCGCATGAAGACTGCAGCCACCAAGGGATCACGGGCGAAAGCGTCAGGGGCCAAGGCGCCGCAGACGCTCGACGAGCAGCTCTGCTTCGCCCTGTACTCGACCGGGCTGGCGCTCAACAAGGTCTACCGCAAGCTGCTCGGGCCGCTCGGCCTGACCTACCCGCAGTACCTTGCGATGCTGGTGCTGTGGGAGCGCGACCAGATCACGGTCAGCGAGATCGGCGAGCGCCTGTTCCTGGACTCGGCGACGCTGACTCCGCTGCTCAAGCGGATGCAGGCCGCCGGTCTCATCACCCGCACCCGCGCGCTCGACGACGAGCGCCAGGTCATCATCGCGTTGACCCCGGAAGGGCGTGCCCTCAAGGCCAGGGCGCGAACGGTGCCGGCCGACCTGTTCTGCGCGGCGGAGTGCTCGATCGACGAGATGGTGTCGCTCAAGCACCAGCTCGAGTCCCTGCGTGGGAGCCTGGCGAAGAACGCATGAGCGCCCGCACGTCTGACATGTACATAGTGCACGATCAACTGTCGCACTAGTAAAAAACCGCCGGCAACGGCACTTCCCCGCAAGCCCCCAAAGGAGTCACCCATGTCCCTCGACAAAGTCCTCTACACCGCCCATGCCACCGTCACCGGCGGCCGCGACGGTCGTGCCGTCTCGTCCGACAACGTGCTCGACGTCAAGCTCACCACCCCGCGTGAACTCGGTGGCGCCGGCGGCGAAGGCACAAATCCGGAGCAGCTGTTCGCAGCCGGCTACTCGGCCTGCTTCATCGGCGCACTGAAGGTCGTCGCCGCGCGCGAGAAGATCGCTTTCCCGGCTGACGCCAGCATCGAAGGCAGCGTCGGCATCGGCCCGGTCGGCCAGGCGTTCGGCATCCAGGCCGAGCTGAAGATCTCGCTGCCGGGCCTGCCGCGCGAGCAGGCTGAAGCGCTGGTCGAGAAGGCCCACCAGGTCTGCCCGTACTCGAACGCGACCCGCGGCAACATCGACGTCACCCTGACGATCGTCTGACGCACCACCGTCGCCTGCCCTTGTATGAGCGAGCTTGCTCGCGACCAGACGTTTCCGGAGCGCCTCCGTCTGATCGCGAGCAAGCTCGCTCCTACATGCCGTGAAGCCGGCCTCAGGGCCGCGCTTCCAGCACCAGGTTGAACGGTGTCTGCGTGGCGCGGCGGAAGCGCTTGAATCCGGCTTCCTCCAGCACGGCGCGCAATCGCGCCTCTCCGGCCTGCGCTCCGAGCGCCGGTCCATTGCGCGCCAGCGATACCGGCACGCAGATCTGCGATGACGCGCCGTAGTAGACGCGACCGACCGGGTTGAGATTCTCCTCGACGCTGTCGCCGGCGAAAGGCTCCACCAGCATGCAGGTGCCGTCGGGCTTGAGTGCGTGCAGTGCGTGCCGCGCCGCGCCGACCGGGTCGGCCATGTCGTGCAGGCAGTCGAAGAACGCAATCAGGTCGAAATGGTTGCCGCTGTATCCGGTGGCGTCGGCGACTTCGAAGTAAGCGTTGTCGACGCGCGCCTGGCGGGCGCGTTCGCTGGCGACCTCGATCGAACCGGCGTGGTAGTCGTAGCCGATGAAGCTCGATTTCGGAAACGCCTGCGCCATCAGCGCCGTGCTCGCGCCGTGCCCGCAACCGACGTCCGCGGCCTTGCCGCCGGCCTTGAGTTTCTCGATCACGCCATCGAGCGCCGGCAGCCAGCTGGTGATCAGGTTGGCGTTGTAACCGGCGCGGAAGAAGCGCTCGGTGCCGTGGAACAGGCACGGGTGGTGCTCACCCCATTCCATGCCCTTGCCGGTGCGGAAATTGTCCTTGGTGCGTTCCAGCGCATGGAACGTCGCCTCGACCAGCGAGTACGCGCCTGGCAGGTCGACCGGTCCGCCCGGATCGGCCAGGCACAGGGCCTGCTCCGGGCTCAGTGAGTAGGTGTTGGCGGCCGCGTCGTACTCGACGTAGCCGCCCGCGGCCTGGTTGCCGAGCCACTCGCGCACGTAACGCTCGTTGGTGTCGGTTTCCGATGCCAGTTGCACCGAGGTCATGGGGCGCTTCGCCAGGGCCCGGTACAGGCCGAGCTGGTCGCCGACCAGCATCAGCGTGGCGCTCATCGCCGCGCCGAGGTCACCCACGGCGTGGCCAAGGAACTGGTTGAGGCGTTCTTCGTTTACGGTCATGGCAGCGTCCGGAAGGGTGGGGTCCTTCCATGGACGCGCGGCAGCACCCTGCCGCAGGCCCCCCAAGCAAAGATTCGAACGCGGCAACCTTGTCCTTGCGGACAGCTCAGGTCTTGCGTGCCTTCAGGTCCAGTGCGACCCGGATCAGGCCGGGAGCGTCCTGCTGGAACTCGCGCTGGAAGCCCAGTGACTCGGCCAGCGAAAGCATCGCCTGGTTGTGCTCGAACACATCCCCGTAGACCCGGTCGAGCTTCTTGCCGCGGGCCCATTTCACCAGCCGCGTCATCAAGTACCGGCCCAGGCCCATGCCGGCGACGTAATGGCTGACCAGGATGGCGAACTCGGCATCCTTCCCGTTCTCGTCGATGGCGATGCGGGCCACTGCGCCGACCAGGGCTTCGCCCGGCGGCAGCGGCTCGGCCGCGACCAGTGCGAATTCAGTCTTGGGGTTGATCCGCGTCATCCGCTCGGCCGTGTCCGCGGTCAGCTCCTTGAGCGCATACAGGAAGCGCTGACGAACCTCTTCGGGCTCTAGCAGGGAGAAGCTCGCGCGGATGGGGTCGGCGTCTTCGGGCCGAATCGGGCGTATCAGCACTTCGCGCCCGTTGGGGAGGCGCATTCTTTCGTGCCAAGGCGGGAGGCGTTCGCGCGCGGCCATGGGCGGATATTGGCACACTTCCCCGCTGAGGCGTATTCACAATCTTCACAAGGCGCCCGTGGGCGGGGCCGTTCATCGGCCAACCGGCGGGGCGGCGACAGAGAACGATCATATGAACGAAGACACGGTGCGCACCTGGCTGGAGCCGTGGCAAGGCGTGGAGGAGTCGGTGAAATGGGAGGACGACCTGGTCTTCTCGGTGGCCGGCAAGATGTTCTGCGTGATCTGCCTGCGTGGACCGAAGGCGGGCAGCATGAGTTTCAAGGTCGAGGACGAAAGGTTCCTCGAGCTTACCGAGCGGCCGGGCTTCATCCCCGCCCCGTACCTGGCGCGGGCGCACTGGGTGCATATCGAGCAGCCCGGGCGCGTGCCGGCCGGGGAACTGCGCGAGCTGGTCCGCCGCAGCTACGAACTGATCCGCGAGAAACTGCCGAAGCGAACCCAGCGCGAACTCGCCGACTGATCGTCGGCCGGGACAGGCGCGATGGCCGCGCGTACAGCCCGGCCATGTGCCGATGTAGACTCGCGCGATTCAGGTTCGGCACTTCAGTTCCGCACTCCAGCGACCCAGACACTAAGGAAGGCACATGGCAGGTGGTGGTGATTCGACCCGCGCGATCCTGTTCGCGTTGGGCGCCAATTTCGCGATCGCGGTCGCCAAGGGCGTGGCTGCGTTCTTCACCGGATCCAGCGCGATGCTGGCCGAGACGGTGCATTCGCTGGCCGACTGCGGCAACCAGCTGCTGCTGTTGCTTGGCATGCGCCAGGCCCGCAAGCCGCCATCGCCGGAGTACCCGCTCGGCTACGGCAAGGCGATCTATTTCTGGTCGTTCCTGGTGGCGGTGATGCTGTTCACCGTCGGCGGCATGTTCTCGCTGTACGAGGGCATCCACAAACTGCAGCATCCCGAGCCGATCAAGCACTGGTACTGGGCGGCGGGCGTGCTGACGTTCGGCATCATTGCCGAAGCGGTGTCGATGCGCGCTTGCCTGGTCGAGGTCAACAAGGCGCGCGACAACCGCAGCCTGTGGCAGTGGTTCCGCGAGAGTCGCCAGGCCGAGCTGGTGGTGATCTTCGGCGAGGACCTGGCGGCGCTGTTCGGCCTGGTGTTTGCGCTGATCGCGGTGTTGCTGGCGGCGGTTACCGGCAATCCGCTGTGGGATGCGATCGGTACGATCACGATTGGTGCTTTGTTGATCGTGGTCGCGGTGTTCGTCGCGATCGAGGTCAAGGCGATGCTGATCGGGCAGAGCGTGGATCCGGCGCGGCAGAAGCAGATGCGCGAGTTCCTCGATGCGCGTCCGGAGATCACGCGGGTGATCAGCCTGATCACGCTGCAGTTGGGCAACGAGGTGCTGGTGTCGGTGCAGGCGCAGATGCGCGAGGAGCACAGCGTCGCCGGTCTGACTGATCAGATCAACACGGTCGAGCGGGCGCTCAAGCAGAGTTTCCCGGAAGTGCGCTGGAGCTTCTTCGAGCCGGACCGCAAGACAGCCTGAAGATCCCCCACCGTCGTCCCGGCGAACGCCGGGACCCAGGCCCGCACCGCATCAGTTCCCTCACCGTCGTCCCGGCGAACGCCGGGACCCAGGCCCGCACCGCATCAGCATTGTCACGTCGTCCCGGCGAAAGCCGGGATCCATTTTGACTTTGCCTTTGCTCCTGGCTTTGCGAAGGACAACGTCGCTGGGTCCCCGCCTTCGCGGGGATGACGGTGAGCGCGAATGCTTCCTACGCCGCGCGCACAAGCCACTCCAGCCGGCTGGCCGCCCCCGGCCCTTCACCGAGCTCTTTCGACAGCAGCGGAAGCACGCCAGCCAGCGCCTGGTCCAGTTGCCAGGGCGGGTTGAGGATCAGCAGGCCGCTGCCATTCATTCGCAGCGGCGAGTCATCGGCCCGGACCTGCAGTTCGGCCACGAACGACGACTTGGCCGGGATCGCCGCCGCGCGCCGGTAGAACGGTTGCAGCGCACGCCGCAGCTTGATCGGATACCACAGGGCAAACGTCCCTTGCGGCCAGCGGCTGATGCCTTCGCGCAGCGCCCCGATCGCGGTGTCGAACTCTTCGAGCTGCGCCTCGTAGGGCGGGTCGATCAGGACCAGGCCGCGGTTGTAGCGGGTTTCGCCGATACGCGCCGGCAGCAGTGCCTTCATTGCGGCATAGCCGTCGCGGGCATGCACGGCAACGCGCGGGTCGCGTTCGAACACGGCCTTGAGCTGGCCGGCTTCTTCCGGCTGCAGCTCACAGGCGGCGATCCGGTCCTGTTCGCGCAGGGCGTGGGCCAGCAGCCAGGGCGAGCCCGGATAGCTGGCCTGGCCGTGTTCGTGGCGGCAGGCCCGGATCGCGGCCAGATAACGTGCGATGGCCGGGTGCTTGGGCGCCTCGGCGATCAGCCGGCCGATGCCGCCTTCGGCCTCGCCGGTGCGCTGCGCCGAATTGCTGTCGAGCGCGTACAGGCCACGGCCGGCGTGGGTATCGAGTGCGAACACCGGCGCCGGCTTGGCGACCAGTGCATCGCAGATCGCCAGCAGTGCGATGTGCTTGAGCACGTCGGCATGGTTGCCGGCGTGGAACGCGTGACGGTAATTCATGGGGGACGGAGGAGCGGGGACCCGCACAATCTACACGCACCGCTCGTTCCGGGCGCGGCGAGTGGGCTGCTACGCTTGCCCTGACAACGTCCCTCGCTGCACCTTCGGACCCCACCGACACTTCGGCGCCGCTGCCCCCCACCCATGCACATCCTGCTGGTAGAAGACGAACCCGCCATCGCCGACATCGTCCTGCACGCCCTGCGCGCGGACGGCTTCGAGGCGTCGCATTGCCTCACCGGGCGCGATGCGCTGGCGCTGGCGCGCGGCCAGACCTTCGACCTGGCGGTGCTGGATGTCGGCCTGCCCGACATCGGCGGCTTCGCGCTGTGCCGCGAGCTGCGGCGCGGACGCGACCTGCCGGTGATCTTCCTGACCGCACACAACGCCGAGGCCGAACGCATCCTCGGCCTGGAAATCGGCGGCGACGACTACGTGACCAAGCCCTTCTCGCCGCGCGAGCTGGTGGCACGCGTGCGCGTGGTCTTGCGTCGATTGCACCACGAGGCGCCGGCCGCCGCCGGTTTCGTCCACGACGTGGAGGGCAAGCGCATCACCTTCCGCCGCCAGCTGCTCGACCTCACGCGTTACGAGTACGGGCTGCTGGCCGCATTGCTGCAGCGCCCCGGCGCGGTGTTGTCGCGGGCGCAATTGATGGACCGGGTCTGGGGCAACGCCCTCGACAGCGGCGATCGCACCGTCGACACCCACATCAAGACGCTGCGGGCGAAATTGCGCGAGGTCGCTCCCGACCTCGATCCGATCCGCACCCACCGCGGCCTGGGTTACTCGATCGAGATGGATCCGCGCGAGGCCGCGCGCGAATGAAGATCGGCCTGCGCATCTTCCTGGGCTACTTCCTGATCGTCGCGTTGGCGGGCCTGCTGCTGGCGCAGGTGTTCGTCGCCGAGGTCAAGCCCGGCGTCCGCCAGGCGATGGAAGACACCCTCGTCGACACCGCCAACGTGCTCGCCGAGCTCGCCAGCGATGACTTCATCGCCGGACGCATCGACGACGGCACCTTTGCCCGCCGGGTGCGTGCGATGGCGCGCCGCGACTATGGCGCCAGGATCTGGGGCTTCGGCAAGCGTTCCTCGCAGTACCGCATCTATGTCACCGATGCCCGTGGCATCGTCGTGTTCGACAGCAGTGGCCGTGATGTCGGTGCCGACTACTCACGCTGGAACGACGTCTATCTGACGCTGCGCGGCAAGTACGGCGCCCGGTCCAGCCGCAGCGAATACGCCGATCCGAATTCGACCGTCATGCATGTGGCCGCGCCGATCCGCGATGGCCAGGGCAAGGTCATCGGCGTGCTCACGGTGGCCAAACCCAACAGCGCGATCGCACCGTTCATCGAGCGCAGCCAGGGCGTGGTGCTGCGCTGGGGCGCGGTGTTGCTGGGCGTGTCGCTGCTGGTGGGGCTGGTGGCGGCGTGGTGGTTGTCGCGCCAGCTGGGCGAGTTGCGCCGCTATGCCAACGGCGTCACCGCCGGCGAGCGCGTCACCTTGCCGCATGCCGCGGGCGAGTTCGGCGATCTCGGCCAGGCGCTGGAAACGATGCGCGTGCGCCTGGAAGGCAAGCAATACGTCGAGCAGTACGTGCACACGTTGACGCACGAGATGAAGAGCCCGCTGGCGGCGATCCGCGGTAGCGCCGAACTGCTCGAAGGTCCGCTGGAGGAAGCCGACCGGATCCGCTTCGCGGCCGCCATCCGCAGCCAGAGTGATCGGCTGGCGCAGATGATCGACAAGATGCTGGCGCTGGCTGCGGTCGAGCATCGCCAGCGCCTGGAGCAACCCGAGCCGGTGGCGCTGGCGGCGCTGGCCGAGGAGGCGGTTGCGCAATGCGCGACGCGACTGGCGCGTTCGCAGGTGGCGTTGGACGTCGATCTGCCGGCCGACCTGCCGACGATCGACGGCGATCCGTTCCTGCTGCGCCAGGCGCTGATCAACCTGATCGAGAACGCGGCCGATTTCGCCCCGCCCGGCAGCCGCATCGAACTGCACCTGCAACTGCAGCGGGAGGGCGAGCGCCAGGTCCAGGCACTTGAAGTCCGCGACCGCGGCGCCGGCATCCCGGACTACGCGCGTGATCGCGTGTTCGAGCGCTTCTATTCGCTGCCGCGCCCCGGCAACGGCAGTCGCAGCAGCGGCCTGGGCCTGTGCTTCGTTGCCGAAGTGGCAACCTTGCACGGTGGCGAGGCCAGCCTGCAGAACCGCGAAGGCGGCGGCGCCGTCGCCCGCCTGTCGCTGCCCGACTGAGAGCGCGGGGACTTCACCCTCGCTTCACCGTGGCGCCATCGTCGCCACGCGTTCGCCCTCGATCCTGTCGCCAATACCCCGACAGGAGTTGCACATGCGCCTTGCCTTCAAGATCGTCATGGTCGTCGCGATGACCATCGCGATCCTGGTTCCGCTGCTGATGATCCGCGGCGTGATCGACGACCGGCAGAACTACCGCGCCCAGGCGGTCGCCGATATCGCCCGCAGTTACGCCGGCGCGCAGTCCTTCGCCGGGCCGGTGCTGGTGGTGCCCTACACCGAGACCGTCGAGGTCGAGGAGCCCGACAAGTACAACATCGTCCACAAGGTGCAGCGCGAAGTGACCCACCACTGGACCTTCTTCCCGACCACGCTCGACGTGCGCGGACCGATGCGTCCGAGCACGCGCAAGCGCGGCCTGCACGAAGTGCGGGTGTACGAGTGGCACGGCAAGGCCAAGGCGCGCTTCGAGGCGCTGATCCCGGCGCCCGAGTCGGTGCCGCGCAAGATCGGCAAGCCTTGGCTGAGCTATGGCATCGCCGACGTGCGCGGCCTGCGCGCATCGCCGCAGCTGCGCATCAACGGCCGCAGCCAGGCGGTGGAGGAAGGCCTGGGCAGCCGCAGCGGTTCGGGCCTGCATGTGCGCCTGGCCGAGCCGCAGGCCGGAGAGGTGCTCAGGCTCGACACCGAGCTGGACCTGGTGCTCGGTGGCACCGAATCGCTGGCGCTGGTGCCGCTGGGCAAGAGCAACCGCTTCGGCCTGCAGTCGAGCTGGCAGCACCCCAGCTTCGGCGGCAGCTCGCCGCGGCACGAGCTCGATGCTTCCGGCTTCAAGGCCGACTGGGAGATCGCCTCGGTCGCGACCAACGCCCAGCGCCAGTACCAGCAGGGGCAGATCCTGCCGGACCTTCGCGGCGGCATCGCCGACATGGACGGCATCGATGCGGTCGGCGTGTCGCTGATCGACCCGGTCGACATCTACACCCAGGCCGACCGCGCGACCAAGTACGGCCTGCTGTTCGTGCTGCTGACCTTCGTCGGCTTCTTCATCTTCGAGCTGATCAAGCAGCTGCCGATCCACCCGATCCAGTACGGCCTGGTCGGCCTGGCGCTGGCGATCTTCTTCCTGCTGCTGGTCAGCCTCAGCGAACACATCGCCTTTGCCATCGCCTACCTGGTCGCCAGCATCGCCTGCATCGGTCTGATCGGCTTCTACCTGGTCGCCGTGCTGCGCAGTGTTGGCCGCGGCCTGGGTTTCGCCGCCATGCTGGCCACGCTCTATGCTGCGCTGTACGGCCTGCTGGTGTCGGAAGACAACGCCCTGGTGCTCGGCGCCGGACTGCTGTTCCTGGTCCTGGCCGCGATCATGGTGGTCACCCGCCGGGTGGACTGGTATCAATTGGCCGGATCGCGACCGGCGCCGCGTGATCCAGCCATCGACGGCAGTCGTCGTGAACCGTCCTGAACATCCCGCCGATCCGACCCATCCACTTCCACCGCGACAGGGAAACCCAAGATGTACGTCATGGATGCCAAAGCCCCTGAAACGCCGTCCGCACTCGATGTGCGCTGCTACAGCGGCGCTGCGATCTCGCCCTGGCTCGACGACCTGGCCCGCCTGCGCATCGCCGTGTTCCGCGACTGGCCGTACCTCTACGACGGCGATGCCGGTTACGAAGCGCAGTACCTGCAGACTTACCTGCAGTCGCCGCGCAGCATCGTGGCGCTGGCATTCGACGGTGACCAGGTGGTCGGCGCCTCGACCGGGATGCCGCTGGCGGCCGAGTCCAGGACGTTCCTGGATGCGTTCGACGGAGTCTCGCTCGATCCGCAGGAGGTGTTCTATTGCGGCGAATCGGTGCTGCTGCCGCAGTACCGCGGACGCGGCATCGGCCATCGCTTCTTCGACGAGCGCGAGGCCCACGCACGCAGCTACGGCGACTATGCGTGGACCGCGTTCTGCGCGGTCGATCGCGAGCCGGGGCATCCGCGTCGCCCGGCCTTCCATCGCGGCAACGAGGCGTTCTGGAGCAAGCGCGGCTATCGGCCGCGCCCGGAACTGCAGGCGCACCTGACCTGGCGCGAGGTCGGCGGCGCCGTCGTCGACCACTCGCTGACATTCTGGCTGCGACCGCTGGAGCGGACACGATGAGCGAGGGCGTGCTCCAAAACGGCGTGCTCCAAAACGGCATGCACCACAACGGCATGCACCACAACGGCGCGCTCAAGGTGGCCGTGGCCAAGTACAGCGTCGGTGCGCCGGACGACTTCGCCGCCTTCGCCGGCAAGCAGGCGCGCTGGCTGGACGAAGCGCGCCAGCAGGGCGCGCAGATGGCGGTGCTGCCCGAATACCTGGCGCTGGAACTGGGTGCGATGTTCGACGAGGCCACGCGCGGCGACCTGCACGCATCGCTGGCGGCGTTGCAGGCCTGGCACCGTCCGTGGCTGGAGCTGTTCTCGCGCCTGGCGCGGGAACGGCACATGCACGTGGTGGCCGGCACGTTCCTGCTCGACCTGGGCCGTGGCCGTTATCGCAATCGCAGTTACACCTTCGCGCCCGATGGCAGCCACGTCTGGCAGGACAAGCTGCGGCTGACCGGGTTCGAGAAGGCCGCCGGAGTCATCGAGTCCGGCGACGAGCTGAAAGTATTCGAGACCGGGCCCGTGCGCAGTGCGGTCGCCGTCTGCTACGACAGCGAGTTCCCGTTGCCCGTACGGGCACAGTGCGAGGCCGGGGCCCGTCTGCTGGTCGTGCCCAGTTGCACCGACACCGAGGCGGGCGCGACCCGTGTGCGCGTGGGTTGCCTCGCCCGCGCGCTGGAGAACCGCTGCTTCGTCGCCCAGTCGGTGACGGCCGGCGTCGCGCCGTGGAGCCCGGCGCTGGACACCAACACCGGCGAGGCGGCGTTGATCGCCCCGATGGACGTGGGCCTGCCGCACGACGGCATGATCGTGCAGACCCGCGGTGAACAGCACTGGGCGGTCGCCACGCTCGACTTCGCCGCGCTCGAGGCCAGCCGCGCACAGGCCCAGGTGGCCAACGACCGCGACTGGGCCAGCCAGTACTTTCCCAGCGTCGCCCGGGCCAAGGTGGTCCGCGCCGTAGCGGCGTGAATGCAGCGGGCGCGCAGCCCGCGCCCGGGCTTCAACCGAACAGGGACACGCCGGGCACCAGCCACAGCGAAAACCCCGCCAGCGACGTGCCGATGGCCGTCGCCGCCAATACGTCGCTGGGGTAGTGCAGTCCCAGCACCACGCGCGAAGCGGCAACGCTGGCGGTGAATGGCACCAGCAACCAGGCCAGCATCGGGTAGTGCGCCATCGCCACCAGGCTGAAGGCAACCGCGTGCAAGGTGTGCCCGGACGGGAAGCTGAACTCGTCCAGCGGCGCGACCCAGGCATGGATGCGCTGATCGGAGGCGAACGGACGCGGCCGTCGCGTCCAGCGCTTGAGCAGCTTGTAGAGCGTCAATGCGATCACTCCGGTCGCAGCCAGGTGTGCCGAAGCAGCCAGGCCATCGAGACCGTCGACCACGATCAGTGCAGCCATCAGCACGTACCAGAACACACCGTCGCCGAGCCGGCTGACCAGTGCGAAGTAGGAGCGCGAGCGACCGCCTTCGCCCAGGCGATTGGCGCGCAGGCACCAGCCCGAGTCGCCATCGAGCAGGCGCTTGTGCAGCGAGGGGCGATGCAGTATCCGGTGCAGAGAGTGGCGGTTCATGACGCCTCCTGTTCTGACGGAGTGGAGGGCGGGGTGGAAGGCAGCGGGATGCCTGCGGTGCGGCGTGCCTGCACCAGGCCCTGCAGCAATGCGTCGAAATCGGTGGCGACCTGTTCCGGGCGCAGGCTTGCGACGGCCTGGCGCGTGGCCATCCGCATCGCGCTGCGGCTGAGGTCGTCGCCGGCGATGCGGGTGCACGCAGCGATGAAGCCGGCTTCGTCGCCGTTGGCGATCGCCGCGCCGTGCACGCCGTCGCGCAGGTATTCGCGCGCGGCGCCGTAGTCGAAGGCGACGGTCGGCACGCCGCTGGCGAGGGCTTCCAGGGTGACGTTGCCGAAGGTTTCGCTGAGGCTGGGGAACACGAACAGGTCGCCGCTGGCGAAGTGCCGCGCCAGCTCCGCGCCGCGCTGCACGCCGCAGAAGATGAAATCCGGGTTGTCCTGCTCGAGCTTCGCCCGCGCCGGGCCGTCACCGATCCAGACGAAGCGCGCCCCGGGGCGCGCGCGCTGCAGGGAACGGAACGCACGCACGGCCAGGTCGAGGTTCTTCTCCGCGGCGATGCGCCCGACGTAGATGGCGGCAAAACCGTCGTCACCCAGTCCCCACTGCGCGCGCAGGCCGAAGTCGCGGCGCTGCGGATCGAACAGCGCGGTATCGACCGCGCGCGGCAGCCGCACCACGTTGTCGAAACGCTGGCCCTGCAGGAAATCGACCAGCTCGCGCGTCGGCACCACGGTGGCATCGGCACTGTTGTGGAAGCGCCGCATCCAGCGCAGCGCGGTCTGTGCCAGGAAGGCGACGCCGTAGTCGCGCATGTATTCGTCGAACCGGGTGTGGAAGCCGGTCGCGGCGGGGATGTCCAGGCGTCGGGCCGCGCGCAGCGCCGACCAGCCCAGCGGTCCCTCGGTGGCCACGTAGATCGCATCCGGGCGCATCGCCTGCCATGCCTCGCGCAACCTGCGCGTGGCGGGAAAACCGATGCGCAGGCCCGGGTAGCGTGGCAGCGGCGCGCCGGGCACCAGCAATTCGTGGATCGTCGCGGTATCGTCCTCGCCCTGCCGTGGCCGCACCACGTGGACGTCATGGCCCCTGGCGCGCAGGCCCAGTTCCAGGCCCTGCACGGTCAGTGCGACGCCGTTGATCTCCGGCGGGTAGGTTTCGCTGACGATCGCATAACGCATGCGCGGCTCCCGGTTTGCGCAAGGTTGGACTTGCGCGGTGAAACCGGGATGGCAGGACGGTGACGCAGCGATGACGAAGGCGATGAAAACGGTTACCCGAACCCCGTCGCAACGAAATACCGCCGGATGCGCCGTACGTCCCGGCGGCGTTAACAAACAAGCACCTAAAATGAATGGTTAACTGTCACCGTAACCGAGGAGAGCGTGTGCAACGACGCGAAGTGCTGCTGGCGGGATTGTCCTGGCCCCTGATCTCGCTGCTCTCCGGCGCGAGTGCGCGCGCCATGGCGGCGGCGCCCGCGGCTGCGGCGCCCTTCGATGCCGACACGGTGGCCTCGCTTGCGCGCGCGCTGGCGGCCAGGCCCTTCGTCGCCCAGAGCAAGCAGCTGCCGGCATCGCTGGAGAAGATCGGCTACGACCAGTACCGCGGCATCCGCTTCAACCCGGCGCAAGCGCTGTGGCGGGGCGCGAACGTGCCGTTCCAGGCACAGTTCTTCCATCGCGGGTTCTTCTTCCGCGACCGGGTGGACATCTTCGACGTCGCCGGCGGCGTCGCCACCCCGGTGGTCTACCGGCCGGCTCAGTTCACGTTTGACGGCACCGCGGCGCCGAAGGAGAACGACCTGGGCTATGCCGGCTTTCGCCTGCATTCCCCGATCAACCGTCCCGAATACTTCGACGAGGTTAGTGCCTTCCTCGGTGCGAGCTACTTCCGAGCCGTGGCCAAGGGCCAGGCCTATGGATTGTCGGCACGAGGCCTGGCGCTCAAGACCGGTGCGCCGGCGGGCGAGGAGTTCCCGGTGTTCCGCAGCTTCTGGCTGGAACGGCCGGCGAGCGGCGCCGATCACGCGATCGTGCATGCACTGATGGACAGCCCAAGCGTTGCCGGTGCCTATCGCTTCGTGATCCGACCCGGAGTGGAGACCGTCTTCGACGTTTCCGTACGGCTGTTTCCGCGCGTGGCCCTGGACCAGGTCGGCATCGCGCCACTGACCAGCATGTTCCAGTTCGATTCCAACGACCGCGTCGGCATCGACGACTACCGGCCGGCAGTGCACGACTCCGATGGCCTGGCCCTGGTCAACGGCAGCGGCGAGCAGATCTGGCGCCCGCTGCAGAATCCGTCGGTGCTGCAGGAAAGCGCCTTCGAAGACGTCAATCCGCGCGGCTTCGGCCTGATGCAGCGCAAGCGCGCCTTCGCCGACTACGCCGACAGCGAGGCCCATTACGAGAAGCGCCCGAGCCTGTGGATCGAGCCGCAGGGCGAGTGGGGCGCCGGTGCGGTGCACCTGTTCGAACTGCCGACGGCGGACGAATTCCACGACAACATCGTGTCGTTCTGGCGCCCGAAGCAGGCGCTGGCGGCCGGCCAGGAGCACCGCTTCGACTACCGCATGCACTGGTGCGACCAGCACGCCTGGCTGCCGCATCTGGCGACGGTCACGCGCACGCGCGTCGGCGCTGTCGTCGCTGGCACCGATGCCCAACGCGGCTCACGCCAGTTCGTGATCGACTTCGCCGGCGGTCGACTGCAGGGCATGGACGATGGCGCACCCGTCCGCGCCGATGTCACGGCGGGCAAGGGCAAGGTTGCCAACGTCACCGCGCATGCCAACGCTGGCGCCGGCGGATGGCGCCTGGCCTTCGAACTGCAGCCCGGCAACGAGCGCAGCATCGAACTGCGCGCCGTGCTCGGTGATGCCTCCGGTCCTCTCAGCGAGACCTGGCTGTACCGGTGGACGGCGTGAGCGGCGTGACGATCACTCCGGCATCCGGCGCCGCGACCGGGGCTCCGGCACCGGCGCAATGGCTGCCGCCCGAAGCGCCGCTGCCGATGCCGGTGCAGACACTGCGCGCAGGGCGCCTGACCAATCCAAGGCTGCCGACCACGCCCGGTGCGATGGCCTGGCGACGCACGCTCGTCATCGGCGGCGCCGCGCTGCTGACCCTGATCGCCGCCTACCAGATCTGGTGGGTGCTGCGCGGCGGCGGCACCGACATTCTCGAAGGCTTGCTGCTGCTGTTGTTCGTGGCGCTGTTCGCCTGGATCGCGCAGGCCTTCGTCAGCGCGCTGGCCGGTTTCATCCTGATCGTGACGCGTCGCGGCGGACGCCTTGGGCTTACCCGCCAGGGCGAACGGCCGACACTGGTATCGCGCACCGCGCTGTTGATGCCGACCTACAACGAGGAACCCGAACGCCTGCTGGCGGGGCTGCAGGCGATCTACGAATCGCTGCAGGAGACCGGGCAGCTGGAGAAGTTCGACTTCTTCGTCCTCAGCGATACCACCGATGCCGGAATCCGCGGCGCCGAGGCGCGCGCCTTCGCCAGCCTGCGCGAGCGTACTGGCGGCCACGGCAACCTGTTCTACCGGCACCGTCCCGACAACCGCGAGCGCAAGGCCGGCAACATCGCCGAGTGGGTGCGCCGTTTCGGCGGCGCCTATCCGCACATGCTGATCCTCGACGCCGACAGCCTGATGACCGGCGAGACCATCGTCCGCCTCGCCGGCGCGATGGAAGGCCATCGCGATGTCGCGCTGATCCAGACGCTGCCGATGATCGTCAACGGCAACACCCTGTTCGCGCGCATGCAGCAGTTCGCCGGGCGCGTCTACGGGCTGGTCATCGCCCACGGCATCGCCTGGTGGCATGGCGCCGAGAGCAACTACTGGGGCCACAACGCGATCATCCGCACGCGTGCCTTCGCCGACCAGGGCGGCCTGCCGGAGCTGTTCGGCATCAAGCCGTTCCGCGGCACGGTGCTGAGCCACGACTTCGTCGAGGCCGCGCTGCTCCGCCGCGGAGGCTGGGCCCTGCACATGGTGCCGGGGCTGGGCGGCAGCTACGAGGAAGGTCCGCCGTCGCTGACCGACATGCTGGTGCGAGACCGCCGCTGGTGCCAGGGCAACCTGCAGCACAGCGCGGTGCTGCCGGCGAAGGGCCTGCACTGGGTCAGCCGCTGGCACCTGATGATGGGCATCGGACATTACTTCACCTCGCCGATGTGGGCGATGCTGATGCTGGTCGGCCTGGCGATTCCGCTGCAGAAGGCCGGCTTGGCGTGGGACAGCCTGAAGCTGCCCGGTTTCTCCCCGACCGCCTACTGGCGCGAGCAGGATCCTGAGCGCTTCGTCTGGGTGTTCTTCCTGACCATGGCGGTGCTGCTGGCGCCCAAGTTCATGGGCTACCTGACGCTGTTCTTCGATCGCGACACGCGCCGTGGCTGCGGCGGTGCGATCCGTGCCTTCCTGAGCATGGTGCTGGAAACGCTGCTGGCGGCGTTGATGGCACCGGTGACGATGTACGTGCAGTCGCGCGGTGTCGCCGAGGTGCTGGCGGGCAAGGATTCGGGCTGGGATGCACAGCGGCGCGACGATGGCACGCTGCCGCTGTCGGGCCTGGTGCGCAACTACGCCGGCGTGACGGTGCTGGGCGTGGTGGCGGGGTGGATGGCGTACATGATCTCGCCGTCGCTGGCGGCGTGGATGGCGCCGGTGATCCTGGGCTTGTTCCTGTCGATCCCGATCGTGGCGCTGACGTCGACGCGTGCGGCTGGTTTGTTCCTGCGGCGAATCGGGATCTTCTCGATTCCGGAGGAACACACGCCGCCGCAGGTGCTGGTGCGTGCGGCAAAGCTGCGCGAGGCGCTGCACAAGTAACGCCTCACCGTCGTCCCGGCGAACGCCGGGACCCAGGCCATCAAGCATCCAGCCCTGTCACGTCGCCCCGGCGAACGCCGGGATCCAGGCCATCAAGCATCCAGCCCTGTCACGTCGTCCCGGCGAACGCCGGGACCCATCTTGACGTTGCCGTTGCCCTACACCGCTTCCAGCTTCAGCACCACGCCCAGCCCCGCCATGTCCTGCGGTTCGCCTTCCAGGTCGGCGCGCACCAGCGGGCGCATGTCGATCCAGCGGCGGGACATGGCCAGGGTCAGGGTATTGCCGTCCGCGCGTGCATCGAGCTGCGGGATCGGGTCGGCCTCGTGGGCGCGATGCAGCAGCACGGCCAGGCGTAGCAGCGTGGCCAGGCGACGCGCCGCCGTGAGCAGACGGTCGGGCAGGGCCTCAAAGGCCGACTTGGGGATGCCGCGGCGATGGGTGCGGATCAGCGCCGCCAGGAACTGCTGCTGCTGGCGCGAGAAGCCGGCGATGTCGGAGTTCTCGACGACGTAGGCGCCGTGCACGTGATACTGGCTGTGGGCGATCGCCAGGCCGAGCTCGTGCAGGCGCGAGGCGCGCTGCAGCATCAGGCGGTCATCGGCATCGAACTGCCAGGCCTGGGCGATCTGGTCGAACAGCCGCATCGCGGTGACCTCCACGCGTCGTGCCTGGCCGTCGTCGATGCCATAGCGCTGCATGAGGGCGGCGACGGCTGCGTCGCGCGGATCGTCCACGCCGCCGCGGCCGAGCATGTCGTACAGCACGCCCTCGCGCATGGCCGCCTTGCTGACCGCCATGCGCTTGAGGCCCAGGGCATCGAAGGCGGCCTCGAGGATCAGCACGCCGCCGGCGATCACCGGACGGCGCTCCGACGACAGGCCGGGAAGCTCGATTGCATCGATGCGGTCGGCCTGCAACAGGCGATCGCGCAGGACCGGCAGCGCTTCGGCGGTGACCGCACCCTTGGTCAGCTTCATCGCCGCGCAGATGTCGCCGATGGCCTTGTTGGTGCCGGACGATCCCAGCGCCTCGTCCCAGCCCAGCGCACGGTAGGTACCGGCGAACTGCTGGAACTCGGCGGTGACCTCGGTCAACGCGTCGCGCCACTTCTTCTTCGACAGCTTGCCGTTCTCGAAGAAGCGGCGGGTGGTGGCGATGCAGCCCACCTGCAGGCTCTCGCGCTCGATCGCCTCGAAGCCGGAACCGATGATGCATTCGGTCGAGCCGCCACCGATGTCGATCACCATGCGCAGCTCTCCCGGCTTGGAAGGCTGCGCGTGGGCGACGCCAAGGTAGATCAGGCGCGCCTCCTCACGGCCGGCGACCACTTCGATCGCATGCCCGAGCGCGGCCTCGGCCGGCATCAGGAACGCCTGCGGCACCGCCAGGCGGCGGACGGTGTTGGTGGCGATTGCGCGCACACGCTGCGGCGGAATGTCGCGGACGCGCTGGCCGAAGCGGGCCAGGCAGTCGAGCGCGCGCTGGCGCACTTCCGGCGACAGGCCGCCGCGACGATCCAGGCCCTCGGCCATGCGCACGGTCTCGCGCAGGCGGTCGACGATGCGCAGCTGGCCGAGCACGTAGCGGGCGACCACCATGTGGAAGCTGTTGGATCCCATGTCGACGGCAGCCAGCAGGTCGCCGTCGGCAAGCGGCAGTTTGCTGGTGGGGAAGGCGTCGCTCATCGGCACATGATCCCCGTTAAGGCACCGCCGCGTCCATCCTTGTGCGGATGGACGTCGTTCAGGCCGAGATCTTGGACATCAGCCAGGCCTGCGCCGAGTGGGCCGGAGTGCCTTCGGTCGGCGTCACGCGGACGTACTCGCCATCGGTCTGCAGCTCCCAGGCATTGACGTTGTCGTTGAGGTAATTCTCAAGCGCCTCGTTGTAGACACGCTTGGCCAGGTCGGGCGAAAGCACCGGGAATCCGGTCTCGATCCGTCGCAGCAGGTTGCGTTCGAGCCAGTCGGCGCTGGAACAGAACAGGTCCGGCGCGCCATCGTTGGCGAACCAGTACACGCGGTGGTGCTCGAGGAAGCGGCCCACGATCGAGCGCACCCGGATGTTCTCCGAGATGCCCGGCATGCCCGGGCGGACGGTGCACGCGCCGCGCACGATCAGGTCGATCCGCACGCCGGCCTGCGAGGCCAGGTACAGCGCACGCACCACCTGCGGTTCGTTGAGGGCGTTCATCTTGGCGATGATCCGCGCCGGCTTGCCGGCCCTGGCGTGGCGGGTCTCGCGGTCGATGCGCTTGAGCACGCCGGCATGCAGGGTGAAGGGCGACTGCAAGAGGCGCTTGAGCTTGACGGTGGGAGCCAGCCCGGACAGCTGCTGGAAGATCATGTGGACGTCGGCGCCGATCTCTGGGTCGGCGGTGATCAGGCCGAAGTCGGTGTAACCGCGCGCGGTGCCGCTGTGGTAGTTGCCGGTGCCCATGTGCACGTAGCGACGCAGCTTGCGGCCTTCGCGACGCACGATCAGCATCATCTTGGCGTGGGTCTTGTAGCCGACCACGCCGTACACGACCTGCACGCCTGCATCCTGCAGGCGATCGGCCAGGCCCAGGTTGGCCTCCTCGTCGAAACGCGCGCGCAGCTCGACCACGACGGTGACGTCCTTGCCGTTGCGGGCGGCCTGGACCAGGCTGTCGACGAGCATCGAGTCCTTGCCGGTGCGGTACAGCGTCTGCTTGATCGCAAGGACATTCGGGTCTTCCGATGCCTGGCGCAGCAGTTCGAGCACCGGCGTGAAGGCATCGAACGGGTGGTGCAGCAGCACGTCGCCTTCGGCCACCTTCTCGAACATCATCTCGACGCCCGACAGCTGCCTTGGCTGGAACGGCGGGAACTTCAGTTCCGGACGCTGCACCAGGTCATAGACCTGGATCACGCGGTTGAGGTTGACCGGGCCGTTGATGCGGTAGACCGCGTTCTCGGTCAGGTCGAAATTCTCCAGCAGCGTGCGCACGATGTCGTCCGGGCACTGCTCGGCGATCTCCAGCCGCACCGCGCGCAGGTAGCCGCGGCCGACCAGTTCGTCGCGCAGCGCCAGCGCCAGGTTCTCGACTTCGTCCTCGTCGACGATCAGCTCGGAGTTGCGGGTCACGCGGAACTGGTAGGCCCCCTTGACCTGCATGCCCGGGAACATCTCGTCGACGAACGCCGACAGCACCGCCGACAGGAACACGAAATCGTGCTTGCCGCCGCCGACTTCCTCGGGGATCTGGATGATGCGCGGCAGCGAGCGCGGTGCGCGCACGATCGCCAAGTGGCCTTCGCGACCGAACGCGTCCTTGCCCTTGAGCACGACGACGATGTTGAGCGACTTGTTGAGGATCTTCGGGAACGGGTGCGCCGGATCCAGGCCCAGCGGAGACAGCACCGGCATGATCTCGTCGCGGAAGTAGTCGCGCAGCCAGCGCGCCTGGTTCTCGTCCCACGCATCGCGGCCGAGCACGCGCACACCGCCGTCCCACAGGGCCGGGCGCAGCACGTGGTTCCAGCATTCGTACTGCGCCTTGACCAGCTGCGCGGCGCGGTCGTGGATGCGTGCCAGCACGGTGGCCGGCGACAGGCCGTCGGCGCCGGTGGCGATGCCCAGGTCCTGGGCGTGGCGCAAGGTGCCGGCGCGGATCTCGAAGAATTCATCGAGGTTGGTGCACGAGATGCACAGGTACTTCAGGCGCTCCAGCAGCGGCACCGTCGTGTCCTGGGCCTGGGCCAGCACGCGGAAGTTGAAGTCCAGCTGCGACAGCTCGCGGTTGAAGTACAGGCCGGGGTCGCGCAGCGGATCGGATTCGAGCGGCGGCTCTACTGATGGCGTTACGACAACGGTGTTCATGGCAATGCCTCGAAGGACAACGCGAGGTCTTCGCGCGGGCGCACGCGATCGGCGCCGAAATGACAGGAGAACGTACTGCCGCGACCGACTTCGCTGCTGATCTCCAGACGTGCCTGGTGCAGGTTCAGCACGTGCTTGACGATCGACAGGCCCAGTCCTGTGCCGCCGCTTTCACGCGAGCGACTGGTCGAGACACGGTAGAAACGTTCGGTGATGCGCGGCAGGTGCGCGGCCGGGATGCCGTAGCCACTGTCGGCCACTTCCAGCACCGCGCCCTTGCCCTCCGGCCGGAAGCGGATGCGGATCGTGCCGCCGGCCGGGGTGTAGCGGATCGCGTTGCCGACCAGGTTGGAGAATGCGCTGTGCAACTCCTTGTTGGAACCCCACAGGTCGACTGTGGCAGCGTCCTCCAGCAGGATTTCGTGACGGCCCTGGCTGAGCGCGACCGCCTCGCGCCGCAGCGTCGTGAGCATCGGCGACATCGCCACGGTTTCCTCGGCCGGCAGGCTGTCCTGCGATTCCAGCCGCGACAGCGTCAGCAGATCCTCGACCAGTTGGGTCATGCGCTGCGACTGGCGCTGCATCTCGGCCAGCATCGGCGCCCAGTCCGGATGCTCGGCGGGGTCGAGCATGTCGAGGTAGCCGTGCACCACGGTCAGCGGCGTGCGCAGCTCGTGGGAAACGTTGGCGACGAAGTCGCGGCGCATCTGCTCCAGCTGCAGCAGGCGACTGACATCGCGCGCGACCAGCAGCCACAGGTCGTCGGAGTAGGGGATCAGGCGCAGGCTCAGCGTGGCGGCCGGATTCCACGGCGAAGTCACTTCAAGCGTCTCGGCGTTACGCCCGGAGGCCAGCCAGTGCGACAGCTGCAAGGGTTGCAGGCGCTGCACGATCGGACCACCGATGTCGCGCGGATACTTCAGCTGCAGCAGGCCGATGGCGGCCTCGTTGAACCACTGGATGCGCTGGCTGTTGCGCTCGACCACCACGATCGCGTCGGGCAGCGCCGCCGCGGCGGCACGGTAGGCGCGCAGCATGTCGATCAGGCGCTTCTTGCGCCCGCGCATTTCCGACTGGCTGCGGTGGAGCAGCCGGTCGAGTTCGTTCCAGATGCCTTCGCCGAGCGGTGGCGTCAGGCGCTGGCGCGCGGTCAGGCGCACCAGCACGCTGCGCAGGCGCCAGTAGTGCCAGGCGACCACGCCCAGTGCGGCGAAGGTGATCACCGGCCACGGTTGCCCGATGGCAACGCCGACCACGGCGGCAATGGCCAGGATCAGGGCAAGTTGGCCGAGGGTGCGGAACCAGGCGGAGCGGGCGCGGGGCGGCATGGCCGTCGATCAACTTTCCGTGGTGGTGAGTACGACTTCCTGAGCGTAGCGAGCGGCCTGCCTGGCCGCCAGCAGGCGGCCCTGCGAATGGTCACTGCGTCGCGAATGGTGGCCCGGCTGCAGGCCGCGGTCGGTCGACGCCGGCCGCGTCCGCTTCATGCCGCCAGCGAGGCGGAGAAGCGATAGCCGGCGCCGCGCACGGTCTGCACCATGCCGTCGAGTCGATGCGGTTCGAGCGTCTTGCGCAGGCGCCGGATGTGCACGTCGACGGTGCGTTCTTCCACATACACGCTGCCGCCCCAGACATGGTCGAGCAGTTGCGTGCGGGTGTAGACACGCTCGGGGTGAGTCATGAAGAAGTGCAGCAGGCGGTATTCGGTCGGGCCGATCTGCACCGGCTGGTCGCTGCCTTCGGCGGCGGCGAACACGCGGTGGGCGGCGCCGTCGATGCGCAGCGGGCCGATGCCGACGCTGCCGTCCTCGTCGTCCTCGCGCGAGCGCCGCAGCACGGCGCGGATGCGGGCCAGCAGCTCGCGCGCCGAGAAGGGCTTGACCACGTAGTCGTCGACCCCGGCCTCGAGGCCGCCGACGCGGTCGTTCTCCTCGCCGCGCGCGGTCAGCATGATGATCGGGATCTCGCGGGTGAGCTGTTCCTTGCGCCAGCGTCGGGCCAGCTCCAGGCCGCTGGTGCCGGGCAGCATCCAGTCGAGCAGGATCAGGTCCGGAACGCGGTCGGCGATGGCCGCCTGGGCCTCGCGCGCGTCACCGGCGTGGACGGGGTCGTATTCGCCCTTGCGCAGGGCAAAGGACACCATGTCGCGGATGGCGGGTTCGTCTTCGACAATCAGGATGCGCTTCTGCACACGGTCACCGGGGGGAAGGGCTGAAGGGGCCCGAACTGGAGGGCCTTGGGAAGCCGCGTCAGTACACTACCGTTTTGTGACGATGGCATGACATGGTCATCGGACAGTCTGCCGCTCCCACCTTTCGACTACTGGCGTCGCAGGTCCTCGTCGCGGATGCCCTGGCGCTTGAGCTCGAGCACGGTCGGGGTGATCGCGGCGATGCGCGACTCGATCCGGGCGCGGGCGTAGTAATCCAGGTCGCTGCGGCGCTTGAGGGTGTTGAGCTGGACCAGGGCCTGCTCGGGACGGCCATTCAGGTAGGCTGCCTCGGCATAGGCCTCGCCAGCGCGGATCGGATCCCCGGCGATCTCGCAAGCGCGGGCAAAGGTGCTCTGGAAGATCGCGTCGTTGCCGGAACTGCCCAGCAACGGCCGCAGTACGGCCTGCGCCCGCTTGCCGGCCGCGACGGTATTGCGCTCGGAGAGCACGTCGGCGTAGGTCAGCACCACGGCACGGTTGTTGGGCGTCTGCCGCAGCAGCGCTTCGAAGCGGGCATCGGCCGAGGCCGCCTTGCCGGTGCGCGCTTCGGCCTGGCCCATCGCCAGGGTCAGCCACATGTCGCCCGGATGCGCCTGCAACAGCTCGCCCAGTGCGATCGCGGCCGCCCCGGCCTGGTTGCCGCGAAGGCGGGCCAGGGCCTGGCCGTAGCGCTGCGCGTCGGTGAACTTCTTGCCGCCGGCGAGGCGCTCGTACTCACGCAGGGCATCGCCAGGGGAGTCTGCGCTGAGAACGCGCAGGCGCTCGCGTGCGTACTCGAAGCGACCAGTGCCACCGCTCTGTGCCGAGGCGGTGAGCTGGCCGCCCACGTCCAGGTTGGGCGGCAGCAACGGATTGCTGCTGTTGTCGAGCGAATACTGCGGCTTCGCGGTGCTCTCGCTGCGGCACTGCGCCGGGCCGTCGGGATCGCGCACGCAGACCTCGGCCGTGCCGCCCTGCTCACGCTTGATCCGCGCCGCGCGTTCCTTGGCTTCGGTGATGCGGGTGATCGTCACCGGGTGGGTCATCAGCCAATCCGGCGACTCGCCCCAGTAGTTGGCGCCATTGCTGCGCGAGCGCGCCTGCAGGGTGGCGAAGAAGTCCGCCATCGCTTCCGGGTCGTAATGGCTGCGGGCGAGGGTCTGGATGCCGAGGCGGTCGGCCTCGGACTCGTTGGACCGGGTGTAGTCGATCTGGCGCTGCTGGATCATGCCCATGGCACCGGCCATGGCGGCCTGTGCGGCGTCGTCGTCGGAATTGCCGCCGGCGGCCTGGGCCGCGACGATCGCGCCGAGCATGGCCAGCAGGATCGGCAACTGGTCGCGCTGGGCGCGTTCGGCGCCGCGCAGCACGTGCTGCTGGGTGACGTGGGCGATTTCGTGCGACATCACCCCGGCGACCTCGTCCTCGCGCTCTGCCGCCAGCACCAGGCCGGAGTTGACGCCGACATAGCCGCCGAGGGTGGCGAAGGCGTTGATCTGGCGCTCGCGCAGCATGAAGAAGGTGAAAGGCTGGCGCGGGCGGTCGCTGTTCGCCGCCAGGCGCGTGCCCAGCGTATCGAGCCAGCTGTCGATCAGCGGGTCTTCGAGCAGGTAGTCGTAGTGGCGCAGCTGCGCCAGCATCATCGCGCCGTATTCCTCCTGCTGCCGTGGAGTCAGCAGCTCTCCGGCCGACGAACCGATGTCGGGCAGGTTGGCCTCCTGCGCCGGCGCGCAGACGCTGGCGACGGCAAGGGTGAGGGCGGCAGTGAGCAGGGCGATACGACGCAAGCGGGTGGTCCCTCGAGGACTCTGGGCGAGGCGGTGTCCGCAGGATGCGGGGCGGGGCGGTCGTCCGGATGAATCGGCTGTTAATCCTTACGGCAGTCCGGTCGCGCTGGACAGCTTCCGGGCCACCCGCGCAACGGCTGTGTTCCGTGCATGGGCTGGAAATGAACCCGGGTCAGGCCCATATTCGACCACAACCGCATTGGCGAGTTCATGCAGGAGAGATCGTTTTGAGCAGCACCGCGTCCGCCGCGCCCGGCACCAGCAGTTCCGCCGCGCCCGAGATCACCATCTATACCACCGCGATCTGCCCCTATTGCATCGCGGCGAAGAATTTCCTGAAAAGCAGGAACCAGACGTGGACCGAGGTCCGGATCGACCTGGACCCGGCCCAGCGCGAGCTGATGCTCAGCCGTGCCCGCCGCACCAGCGTGCCGCAGATATTCATCGGCGACACCCACGTCGGCGGGTACGACGACATGATCGCCCTGCATCGCGCCGGCGGCCTGGAGCCGCTGCTGGCAGGTGGCGCATGAGCGACTCGACCGGCAAGACCGAGGGCGACCGCGTCGCCGAGTTCACCGCGTTCCGCAAGCGCATGAACGAGCGCATCCTGGCCGAACCCAACCAGGTGGTTCGCAGATTCTTCGCGCTCGATACCCAGACCTACCAGGCCGGCGCGCTCGACGTGAAGACCAAGGAGCTGCTGGGCCTGGTGGCTTCGATGGTGCTGCGCTGCGACGACTGCATCAGCTACCACGTCGCCCAGTGCAGGGAGGCCGGGGTCAACCGCGAGGAGATGTTCGAGGCGTTCTCGGTCGGCCTGGTGGTCGGCGGCTCGATCGTGATTCCGCACATGCGCCGCGCCGTCGATTTCCTCGATCGGCTGGAGCAGGGCGAGGCCGCGGCGCCTGGAGGCCACGACCACGGCTGAGGCCGCGACAGGTCACCGCATGTGGGAGCGGCTTCAGCTGCGACAGGCAGCCTGAGCGCCCGGGTCGTGGCTGAAGCCACTCCCACAGCCCCCTCGACCAAAGTTCGACGGGCCCGTTCCTGCAGGAACACGTCGCTTCCGGCATAATTCCGGGGCTAACCATCCGGCGCCGTACCCTCCGCAGGGCGCCCATCAGCCTGGAAAATCCCCCTATGACGCAGACCATCACGGTCATCCGTGGCGACGGTATCGGCCCGGAAATCATGGACGCCACCCTGCACGTGCTCGACACGATGGATGTCGGACTGCAGTACGAATTCGCCGACGCCGGCCTGGTCGCGCTCGAGAAGCACGGCGAGCTGCTGCCGCAGGCGACGATGGACTCGATCCGCAAGAACCGCATCGCCCTCAAGAGCCCGCTGACCACGCCGGTCGGCGAGGGCTTCAGCTCGATCAATGTGGAGTTGCGCAAGCGCTTCGACCTGTACGCCAACGTGCGTCCGGCCAAGTCGTTCCCGAACACCAAGTCGCGCTTCCCGACCGGCGTCGACCTGATCACGGTGCGCGAGAACACCGAGGGGGCCTATATCGGAGAGGGCCAGACGCTGTCGGAAGACGGTGAAGTCGCGATGCTGACCCAGAAGGTCACGCGTCGCGGTTCCGAGCGCATCGTGCGCTACGCCTTCGAGCTGGCCCGCAAGACCGGCCGCAAGAAGGTCACGGTCGTGCACAAGGCCAACATCCTCAAGTCGACGTCGGGCCTGTTCCTCAAGACCGCTCGCGCGGTGGCGGCGGAATATCCGGACATCGAGTGCAACGAGATGATCGTGGACAACACCTGCATGCAGCTGGTGATGCGTCCGGAGCAGTTCGACATCATCGTCACCACCAATCTGTTCGGCGACATCATTTCCGATCTGTGCGCGGGCCTGGTCGGCGGTCTCGGCCTGGCGCCGGGCGCCAACATCGGCACCGATGCGGCGATCTTCGAGGCGGTGCACGGCACCGCTCCGGACATCGCGGGGCAGGGCAAGGCCAATCCGTGCGCGCTGCTGCTGGGCGCGGCGCAGATGCTTGATCACATCGGCCAGCCGGAGAAGGCGAGCCGCCTGCGCGCGGCGATCATCGCCACGCTCGAGGCCAAGGACTCGCTGACCCCGGACCTGGGCGGCAGCGGCAACACGATGTCGTTCGCCAAGGCGATTGCCGGGCGGATCTGATCCGCTTCGGGTTCGGTTCGGTTCGGGACGGGGCGCTTCGGCGCCCCGTTTGCGTTTGGGGCGGCGGCTTCATTCGGGTGGCCGGCTTGGGGAGGCGGCTGGCTTCGGAAGGGCGTCGTCCGCCGGGCTGGGGATTGCTCCGCCCCTTAGTCGAACATCCTGTCCGAATGCGGGGCGCGGGACATCCATGTCCCGCTGCGGAGCAATCCCCAGCCCGTCGAACGACGCTCCGACAATTCGTTGCCCGGTCTTCGGTGGCCCTCACCCCAACCCCTCTCCCGTAAACGGGAGAGGGGCTCCCATCGTCAAGACCGTCATCCCCGCAGAGGCGGGGACCCAGTGACGTTGCTCTGCCGTCATTCCCGCGAAGGCTGGAACCCATGGACGTTGCCCTTGCCCGTCATTCCCGCGAAGGCTGGAACCCAGCGACTTTGCCCTTGCCGTCATTCCCGCGAAGGCGGGAACCCATGGACGTTGCCCTTACCCGTCATTCCCGCGAAGGCGGGAACCCATGGACGTTGCCCTTACCCGTCATTCCCGCGAAGGCGGGAACCCAGTGACGTTGCCCTTGCCGTCATTCCCGCGAAGGCGGGACCCCATGGACGTTGCTCGTGTGGCCGTACACCCGCGTCCACCCGCGCGCCATCCTCACCCACGCGCAGCCACCGTTCCGCCCATGCACTCGACAGCGCCCTTGCTGCACTGCAGAATCCGCAGGCTTACAAATCCATCCGGATGGAAAGATGAACGATTCGGTCCGCCCTAGCGCCCTGGCGCTGGCGCCGCTCCTGCTGTTCCTGGCGCTGTTCTTCGGTGCGGGCCTGTACTACACGACCCACGGCGAGGCGATGGGCTTCTATCAGCTGCGCGCGCCGGTGGCGATCCTGCCGGCGCTGGCGCTGTCGGCGTTCATCGCCTGGCGTCGTGGGCTCAAGCCGCTGGAGACGCTGCTGTCGGGCATGGGCGACCACAACGTGGTGCTGATGTGCCTGATCTTCCTGCTCGCCGGTGGCTTCGTCGAGGTATCCAAGGCGATCGGGGCGGTCGACGCGATCGTCTCGCTTGGCATCGGTCACGTGCATCCGGCGCTGCTGCTGCCGGGCCTGTTCGTCGTCGCCGGCTTCATCTCGCTGTCGCTGGGTACCTCGATGGGCACCATTGCCGCGGTCGCGCCGATCGCACTGGGCGTATCCGATGCGTCCGGCCTGGACCGCGCGCTGGTGCTCGGTGCGGTGATCGGCGGTGCGACGTTTGGCGACAACCTGTCGGTCATCTCCGATACCGCCATCGTTGCCAGCCGCACCCAGGGCTGCAGCATGCGCGACAAGTTCCGCGAGAACCTGAAACTGGCGTTGCCGGCGGCGGTGCTCACCGTGATCGTGCTGGGTCTGGTGGCCGAGACGGCGCCGGTGCAGCCGCTGGATCCGGTCTCGCCCTGGCTGATCCTGCCGTATCTGATCGTGCTCGGGCTGGCGCTGGCCGGTGTCGACGTGATCATCGTGCTGAGCCTGGGGCTGGTGATCGCCGGTGTGTTCGGTGCGATCTTCAGCGACGAGTTCGGTGTCGCCTCCTATGCCACCCACATCTGGGAAGGCTTCGAGAGCATGATCGAGATCACCCTGTTGTCGCTGCTGGTAGGCGGCCTGGGTGCGCTGATGAAAGCCACCGGCGGACTGAGCTGGCTGGCGCAGGTGATCGGTCGCTTCGCGCGTGGTCACCGCAGCCGCCGCGCCGGTGAAATCAGCATCGCCACGCTGTCGGCGACGACGGACGTGTTCACCGCCAACAACACCGTCGCGATCCTGATCAGCGGCGGCCTAGCCCGCGACATCGCCCAGCAGCACGGCGTGCCGCCGGCGCGCGCGGCCAGCGTGCTCGACATCTTTGCCTGCGTCACGCAGGGCGTGCTGCCCTACGGCGCGCAGATCCTGCTGGCGGCATCGCTGGGTGCGGTATCGCCGCTGGCGCTCGCGGGCAGCGTCCACTACAGCTGGTTGCTCGGTGCGATCACCGTGATCGCGATGCTGTGGCCGCGTCGCGAGAAAGCGACCGCGCAACTGCATGCGGGTGGCGGCTAGGTCGGCTGCGGCTGCTTGCGCCTTTTGGGTTTCCTGCTCCGTGGTGGCGTCGTCCGCCGGGCCGGGGATTGCTCCGCCCCGCCTTCGGACATCCTGTCCGAAGGCGGGGCGTGGGCCATCCATGGCCCACTGCTGCGCAATCCCCGGCCCGGCGGACGACG